>JAKFUT010000033.1 GCA_021732565.1 Candidatus Obscuribacterales bacterium | reverse complement strand
GGAATTTTGCTTTCGCTGTTGCGCTTGGTTTGTGGTTCACCATGACCGGGGCAGCGCTAGCGCAGATTGAGGGTCCTGCTCCTGGTATCGAAACGGAAATAATGGATGGAGTTGACGGATTCCTTGGCGAAGGTGGTCCTGAAGGGCCAGGCGGTCCGGAAGGTGGACCCGTGTTTGAGGCTGCGGGGCCTCGCCCGCCGGGTGCGATGCCAATGCCGGGTCCTGGTGGTCCGGAAGGACTCATGATGGCTCATCGCGGGGGCGGAGGATTTGGTTTCGGACCGGGTGGGCCGGGCGGTCTACCCGACGCAAATTTGACAGATGAACAACTTGAGAAGATTTACCGTGCCAAGGAAGCTTTTCAAGATAAAGTCGGTGCGAAATTGCTGGAGTTACACTCACAAAGCCGTTCCCTTCGAGATGCCATGATGGTAGAAGGCGATCTGGACACAAAGAAGCTTCAGAGTATCCAGAGTCGCATCAACGGACTAACCGGAGAAATCGCCCAGCTAAAGTTAGAGCAACGCATTGCCGTAATGTCGGCATTCACACCTGAGCAGCGAAAGGAGATGCGTCACAACTTTCTTCAACGCAGCGTCGGCGGAGGATGCGGCGGCGGTGCATGCGGACGTGGTGACCGGGGAGGGCGCCATGGCGGACACATGCGCAGAGAGGGACACCATGGCGAAGGACATGGCGAACATGGAGAAGGACACGGCGAAGGACACGGCGACGAGCACAAAGTAGAAACCAAATAGCCCCGCTACAGCGTGCGCTTTTTGGGGTAAGAATGCTCCTGCTCAGACGCTGAACGCCTCATAGATGACGTTCAGCCGGCAGTTGAAATGACCCGGACCAAACACAAAAGACGATAACAGCTCAACTTCGGCCCCCATGACGGGCTCTCAACATTTCCTCCAGCAAAAAAGCCTACAGGCGTGAATACGTTTCGCGGTGGTCACGCCTGTTATCGTCTTGAGAGTGTCAACCCCACTCAATCCAACCGGTAACCGAACCCCTTAACCCCCACTATTCGAACGGTGGAGCCCACTTCCAAAAACTTGTCGCGCAATCGGCTCAGACGAGTCCTGATGTTCGCTGCCACACTCTTGGACGACTCGCCCCAGATTTTGGCGCTGAACTCAAGAGGTGATACAACCCGATTACTATTCTCAAAGAGTAGCCTTGCTACTTCATATTCTGTTGCTGACAATAATGTCGACTTTTCGTCGCATCGCAATAGGCATTGTTCTGGCACGAGTTGGAGATCTTTGAATGTTAGAGCCGCGTCCGCCGATTCAGGTGTTCTCCTGAGCAGGGCCCTAATTGCTGCTCTCAGAACATCGGCTTCCAGTGGTTTGGTCAAGTAACCGTCGGCTCCCGTATCCAGCCCTTCTACCTTATCGGCAGTGGCACCTCGTCCGGTCAACATTAATACTGGTGTTCGACACCCTCTTATCCGCATTCGCCTGACCAGCTCGACCCCGGTAACCCCTGGCAATTCCCAATCCAGCACCACTAAATCATAGGTAAATCGGTCGAGATATTGTTCGGCCGACTCCCCCTCCGCCACCTCGTCAACGGTGTGATGGTCAGCCCGCAACAACAAGGAGAGAGTTGCAAGAGTGTCCTTATCGTCTTCGACCACAAGAATTTTTGACAAGCGTGTTCTCCGATCTTCCAACAGTGGCCCAATTATATAGATTTAGAACGAGTACATTTCGGGTGCCAATTTTGGTCTCTTCCCTTCACGACTGAACCAGCCGGGGAATTCCCCGGGGAATAATCGCTAAAATCCCCCACATAATTGTAGAGAACGGACTATCGGCATGTCGACCGACGCATATCCGTCACTAATAGATTCGGTCCGTAATGGAGTTGGCGGGAACTTTTCGAGGTTTGAAGGGTCGATGAAGGCAACATACTTCTAATGCCAAAATTTAACGAGAATGATAACTTGAGAGAGTACCGGGTGGACTTGAGTTTTAGTATATTCATCTAATGCCATTTACGTTTGCACACCCGGCCGCTGTTCTACCGTTCCGTCGGCTTTGCCCGTCGTTTTTGAACTTTCCGGCACTAGTGGTTGGAAGCATGGCTCCCGATGCCGGCTATTATTTGCATAATTGGCAATGGGCTGTTCTGGGACACTCATTTGCCGGCAGTTTGACCTTCGACGCTCCTGCCGGACTCATTTTCCTGGCGCTCTTTTACCTGTCTTTGCGGCCGGTGGCGGCACTCCTACCCGAACCTCATAAGAAGACAATCTTGTCCTGGTGTGCACCGATGCGATGTCCATCCTTGGTCCAATTGGCTGTGGCTACCTTTTCCATCATTCTCGGTTCATGGACACACATAATTTGGGACGGATTTACTCATGCAAACGGTTGGTGCGTGAGAAACCTTGCGGCTCTTACTCCCACAGTTTTTACTATAGGCTCTTATCACGTAACGGTCTGGCATTTACTCCAGCATGCCAGCACGATTTTTGGATTTGTCGTTCTATGGCAGGCCTATCACGCTCAAGTTGAAAAACATGAACCAGTTTCTTCAGTTCAACAGCGAACGGATCGCCTTGCTGTCAGCATCGTACTGATACTACCGGCGGTGTTTGCTTGTCTTCTCTCCGGCACGGTTTTTCGTTCCGGGGTCAATATGTTCAATCTGGCGTCGTTCGCCTACAGCGCAGCAGTGCGCTACGTAGATTTCTTGCTCCCGTCACTGGTTTTCGCGGGGGTAAGTGTAAGCATCTATCGGGTGCTGGTTCAATTACGTCCAACCCGATTACTATTTGCTCCTCCGGTCGGATTCTCCAAGATCATAGTTTTAGCAGAACCACAGTCCGATGCCGCACCACATTTGCAAGTGACAGAACCGATGATGGTGCCAGCGGATGGGAATTTTGCTGCAGGAACAGTATCTCCACCAGTTGCATAAAGGCTTTTGCGGGTACCCCTCTCTGTTCGCCGAGCAAACAGAGCAACCAGCAGTCGGACCAACTATCTTGCAGCTAGCGGTCTTGACCAGGTGGTATTCCTCAGCGGTTTCATGATCACTTTAGCGTTGCACCGGCGGCTGAGTCGGTGTGCACAAAAATCGACTGAATTCAGCGCTTTCCGGGCTGATATGGAAAGACAAGTTGCGTTGGCGCAATATCTTATAGGCTGACGGCGGAGCCTCTCTGTTCGCATAGCAAACACCCGGTCCGCATCGATGGATTATCCCGGCGCGCGGTGCCGACGTGCCGCGGCCCGCCTAAGACAGGTGATGGAGGGCTCTTACCACAGCAGGATGCTTATTTCCGAGAATCTGCTGCAATACCATTGCTGCTTGCTTGGAATATTTCAACAGATCTTCCCGCTTTTTGAACATGCGGGCCAGTTCCGCCAGGCATTCAATCCGAACCAATCGTTGAATATCTGGTGGCTCCTTGCCTTGGCCCCCGCTTAACAGCTTTACCGCGCCCGCATAATCCTGCCTCGATGCTCGCAGGAAGGCACATTCAAGCAAAGGGTCTTCATCGATGAGAGCAGGCAAACCGTTTGCATCGGACAAAAGCTCTTCCGCAGCACTGAAATTATTTTGCAGCAGGTGCAAATATGCCAGTGCGATTAACGTTGATCGCCGTAGAGCCGGGACCTCGTGAATGGCTAGCTCATCGGCTCCTAACAGATACTTTCGACCTTCGGCTAGCTTGCCGGTGGCTATCATTGCATTGCCCAACAGAAGATTGAAGTTGACCCTCTGTTCAACGCCACCCTGTTTCTCAAATCGTCCTTTGGCATGAACAAGAGCTTCGATGGCGCGTTCATTTTCGCCCAATTGAGAATAGATTCGCGCAGCCGTCAACAGTATGGTAAATCGCACTTTCGGTTCGTACCAGCCAGGGCCGATCAGTACGGGTGTTTGACACTCGTGAAGAATCGCATCTAAATCCGAATACCGGCCGGACAGTATCAGTGCTTCAACCAGGTAATTGTACATGGCTCCCGAGGCACAGTAACGGCTATGTTCTCTACACGTGGCGATGGTTTCTCTGTAAAATCCTATTAAATCGTTAGAACGATGCTGTAGCAGGAAGCAGCGACGAATTTTAGTTGCCAGTTCTAGCGTGCAAGAATCAATTATTTCGCGCCGCTTAACAAGGGTCTGCTGCACGGCACCTGGCACGTGCCCGCCCAGTTCATTAACAGCGCACATTAAATTGTGGAGCAGGACACTAGCCTCTTTGTAGGAAACTTCGGCTTGTTTTAGTTGATTCTCCCGCAAGCGCAAATCACCGGTCCAGAGATGAATTTGAATTCGCGCAATTTCAACTGCAGTACCCTGGTCGAACTGATCAAGATTGATTGCCCTGTACGACAGACCGGAATACTTCGACAAGATTGCAGTAGCGTTGGTCAGTACCTTCGCCGCCTGAGCAGGCGGGCCGGTATCCATATCAATTTGAGCCAGACATCCGTAAGTCTTGGACAGAGTTAGAATTCCTTCCGGCGTTAATTTCGTCCTTTGCGATAAGTAGAGCCCTTGGTTCAGATGTATCCTTGCTTGCTGCGGCAATTTCAAAGCAATGTAAGTCTGCGCCACACTCAACCGAGCATCCAGCCACATCGTATAGTCCAACTGAGTGCCCAGACCGAACAGTTCTAAATTAAATATCGGTTCAGCGCTAACCAGTAATTTCTTTGCCATTTCCGTCGCGGACTTTGCCGATTGATTTTCTGAATCACCAAATACGGCGCGGCATGCCACTATAGATGAGGCAAGGTTGATCTTTTGGAAGCCGAGACTGAGGTTCGCCGTGGGACTCTTCGACTCAAAGAACAGCATCCTGTCGCAGGCCTTGAGAGCATCGGCTAGATTAGTCCCCTTCAAATATGCCTCGGCCAGCATACCGTAGTAATCAGCTACAAACACCGGGTTTGAAGCGGCACACCCGTCAATGGAGGCCTGTTCGAATTGTTCCATTGACAGTAGCGTTTGTGGAAAGCCGTCCAAGCCGACAAAATAGCTCTTCAAATTGCGCAGAGCGCCCGCAATTTCAGATTCTTTACTGGATACGCTACAATCGAAAGTTATCGATACACCTTCATCGTTAAGCAATGAAAGTTGCCGTTCAACCAGAGAGGCTACAAGTTTAGTGTCGGACTCTTCTTCGCCGGCGGTCATCCGTTTTGACGTTCTAGCGAGCATGATAATTGCTTTCTTTCCATAAATAATGGACTCATCTTGCTTGTTCGTCTTAGCAAACAAGCCGCTCAGCTCCACCAGCGCCATGGCACGTTCAAGCCGCCTCGGCGCCTGGTCGCCAACCAATTGAAAGAGTTTGGTCGCCGCACCGTAACGTTGCTGATTGTTCAGATCTTTTGCCCGAAACAAGAGCTCGTCATAGCGATGTGCTCCATTGCATCGCATAGATGCCATCAAGCACGCACCTTCATCCGAGAATAAGCCTATTCCCCCCGCCGTCAGGAGGAGGCCTCCAAGCAAAATCGCTTTCGGGACATGAGTGCGCCGAACCTTTAACCCCCTGTGGGTGACAGCTCCACTCACTCTTCCCTCGCCTGCCGCCACCAGCCTCAAATCATCAGCCAGTTCTTGCATCGATTGATATCTTTCGGCCGGATCTTTTGCCATGGCTCGCTCAATAACAAAATCTAGTGCTTGAGGCATAGTTCTGTCATTGATCAAAGAAGATACGGGCGGCGGCAACGTATTAACGTGCTTGTGCATCATTGCTATGGGGGTGTCGGCTTCCAGCGGTGGCTTGCCGGTAAGCGCTTCGTACAAAATGCAGCCCAATGCATAAATGTCTGCCCGTGCATCGGCTTTGCGTCCCATGCACTGTTCCGGACTCATGTAATAAATGCTTCCGATCAGCAAACCAGTTTCGGTAAGCGTATGTGAGTTGAAACTTTGGCCAGCAATTCGCGCTAATCCGAAATCGACTATCTTCACATAGTCGGTGGAAGGTTGAAGAAGGAGCATGACGTTGTTCGGCTTCAGGTCTCTGTGAACAATGCCATGTTGGTGAGCGGCTGCCATTGCTTCGCAAATTTGAGTAGCGATATAGAGACAACGCGTCCAAGACATTCGGCTACTTTCGGTGAGAATAGCCCGCAGACTTTTTCCCTCGAGAAATTCCATTGCTATGTACGGATATTGAGCGTTCCATAAACCAAATTCGTAGAACGCCGGTATATGTGCGTGCGTGAATTGTGACAGGAGCTTTCCTTCCCGCATGAATCGTGCACGGCTATCCTTGTCGGTAAGTTGAGATCTATGTAGAAACTTCAGAGCAACGATTCGATCTACGTTTAACTGTCGGGCCTTATAGACGCTGCCCATCCCGCCCTCACCAATGGGAGCGATGAGCTGGTAGTTGTCGTTAATTATCGCTCCGGGGGAAAGGATGCCTGTCATGCTTCCCTGGTTGAGGATGGTGTCGTCTCATCCTCATTATTCCCCACTAGAGCTTCATCCCGCTCCGCAGGTTCATCGCCTTAGAAGTCGCAAGACTTTGGCGCACGAGGAAAGGGAATAACGTCGCGAATATTACTCATACCGGTAACGAACTGCACACACCGTTCCAACCCCAACCCGAACCCTGCATGAGGAACAGTGCCGTAACGGCGCAAGTCGAGATACCACCAGTACTCATCTGGATTGAGACCGCATTCTTTCATACGCGACTCCAGTGTCTCAGCATCGTCTTCCCGCTGACTGCCGCCTATGATTTCGCCAATCTTCGGCACAAGAACATCCATTGCACGCACGGTTTTTCCATCTGGATTGAGCTTCATATAGAATGCTTTGATACCACGGGGGTAATCGGTAAGTATCACCGGTTTCTTAAACTTGCGTTCGGTCAAATATCGTTCGTGTTCGGTCTGAAGATCAATGCCCCATTCCACCGGGAAGTCGAACTTTTCACCACTGTTGCGCAAAATCTCCACAGCCTCTGTATACGTGAGACGCTCGAAATTACTTTCAACTATCCCTTTCAACGTCTCAATAATCGTGTTGTCGACTTTCTCATTCAAGAAGGCCATATCATCAGCACAGTTCGCCAACACGTCTTGGAAGATTGATTTTAGAAAATCTTCCGCCAGGTCCATGTCGCCTTCTAAATCGCAAAATGCAACCTCGGGTTCAATCATCCAGAACTCCGCCAGATGGCGTGTTGTATTGGAGTTCTCGGCACGGAAAGTTGGTCCGAAAGTGTAAACGCTGCCGAAAGAAGTTGCAAAAATTTCGCCTTCCAGTTGACCGCTTACGGTTAGGCTAGTGGCTCGTCCGAAGAAATCTTGCTCAAAGTCTATCTCACGTTTGTTGTCTGCTCCCTCCTTCCAGGGAATATTGGCCAGATCAAGCGTTGTTACACGAAACATCTGTCCGGCGCCTTCGCAATCGGACGATGTAATGATGGGCGTTTGAACATACATGAATCCGCGCGATTGAAAGAAGTTGTGAATCGAGCGACAGATTTCGTTTCGTATGCGAAAGACCGCACCAAATGTCATTGTGCGAGTACGCAGGTGCGCAATAGTGCGCAGATACTCCATAGAAGTTTCTTTTTTCTGCAGTGGATACTTGTCCGGATCAGAATAGCCAAGAATCTTGATCGATTCTGCTTTCACTTCTGTAAGTTGTCCCTTGGCCGGCGAGGCGACAATGGTGCCTATAACTTCAACACTGCTGCCAATTCCGCACTTGAGAATTTCGCTTTCGTAGTTAGGCAATTTATTTTCAGCAATCACCTGCACGCCTTTCAGCGATGACCCGTCGCTAAGATCAATGAAAGAGAATCCGCCTTTCGAGTCACGGCGAGTACGAACCCAGCCCTGCAAGAGCACCCGCTTGCCGACACTCTCAGCTTCGCGAGCTTGCTTGACTTTCAATTTCTCCGCGTTTGTTTCTCCAGTAAAGGTATCGGTATGCACAGCTTCGCTCCTCAAACACAGTTCATTTATCCGGTAGTCTGGTTCGAAAATCTACTTCAAGAGGCTTACTTCATTGTTAGACATTGCCATTCGAATTGGTAGACTCAACTAATTTATCTCAAGTCACTTACATCAGTTACGAGCTCTGTTTCAATGACTGCATAGCTTTTCCCCATTACTGCTTCGTCGGGAGTTTGCCTTGCAAATAACTTCCACTATTGAGTACAGACGCTTCGGAATCATCGCCATAGCCGTCGCAGAAATAAATGTGCTTCGTCTAGCGCTTGCGAATGAAAAAGATGCCATCGCGAACCGGCAACAGAACCCTGTCGACACGATCGTCTTTCGAAATTCTATCGTTCAGTTCGGCGATCGTGCGTGAGTTATCGCAGTTCGGTTGTACAACATGACCGCCATAAAGAACGTTGTCAATCAAAATGACTCCGCCTTGCTTGAGCAGCGGCAGAACGGCTTCGTAATAGTTTATGTAATTAACCTTATCTGCATCGATAAATACAAGGTCGAACGGACCTTTAAGCGTCTTGATCGAGTCTAGTGCCGGACCTTCTAATATTTGGATTTTCTTTCCGTGCTCGCTCTTGGCGAAAAATTCCCTTGCAATTGAAATGCACTGCGGATCAAGATCGCAGGTAAATAGCTCCCCGTCGGACGGCAGCCCTTCAGCTAATGAAAGTGCCGAATAGCCAGTGAACATGCCAATCTCAAGGATTCTTCGCGCACCGCTCACTTGGGCTATCATCTTGAGAAAACGCCCCTCGATCGGTCCGGTCAGCATGATCGGCAGGCTGGTTTCGCGATGTGTGGTCAGTACCAGCTCTTTTAACAAATCACCTGTTGGTTCGGACTTCGAAATAGAATATTCCTCTAACTCAGGCGACACCAGAGTAAGCATGCGTTGATCCTCCGCGCAGGTCCTATGCTTGAATCTTTGATTTATACCAGATCCAGCAGCTCAGGCTCTGCTTGACAGCATCTGTCGGAACACTTTGTTTAGATAGCCCCCTCAGTCCTTCGTAGAGGCAATGCCAATGCCTGATCAGCAGACCCGGTTCAGGGTTCGTTGCCGGCTGTTAGCGCAGTTGTGATTGTTAGCCAATGTTTTTGGAATATCTGCCCGCACTTACCACCCGCTCACAGCATTACCACCCAAGCTCTAGTGTTCCGTTCTGAAAAGACCGCGATGCTCATGCCTTCCGGCGCGGACTTGATTGCTTCAGGCAGTCAACGCCGTTTTGGATTAAAACGGCTCCCCCGTCTCCTTCAGCCAGGAACCGCATTCCTTCCTTTCGACCGGGGAGACTAGCGCCAGGCGATAAAAGGCATGGATACCTAGAAATCCCTAATATCTTGCTTTGCGAATATGACTGCAGAACGTGTTAGCCTTTAGTCAGGAGGTCGTAAATATGAAGCTTCAAGCTGATCGAATCGGTCCGCTCGACATGTTTAAAATTGGCGTTGGTCCATCGAGTTCGCACACTGTGGGACCGATGATGGCAGCATTAAAGTTTCGGGCCTTACTTACAGAAAAGATTTTGCCCGCCAACCCGTCCGCCACACAACTGCGGGTCGAAGTAGAGCTTTACGGTTCCCTCTCGGCAACAGGAGAAGGGCATGGCACAGGCGGAGCAGTGTGCGCTGGTCTGAAAGGCCTCCATCCGCGATTTTCCGAGACCGATGATATCTGGGCGGTTATGCCGCATTTATGCAACTTTCCGACATTAGAACTTTCAAGCAGTGTAGTTACTTTTAATCCAACTCAGCACATTCACTGGTTGGGCTGGACGATGAGCGGCAGACCGCTACCTCATCCGAACACCATTCGATTCCGCTTGTTCGATGGTGAAAAGATGTTGGTGGAGCAAACCATTTTGTCCGTGGGTGGCGGCTTTATTGAAGAAATAGACGCGGACGATAATCGTATAAACGACAACGGTGTTGCAGATCAGCTGCAGCTGCCGTATCCCTTTAATACGGCAGACGAGTTTCTAGCCATTTGTGTGTCGTCCGGCAAGAATCCGTGGGATCTGATCATTGCCAATCAAGAAGCTCTGGGTCTGTCTGAGGCCGACTTGCGAAAACAGTTAGATGCAGTGCTCGACACCATGGAAGATTGCATTGAGCGAGGCACAAGAACAGAAGGTATTTTGCCCGGCGGGCTGAACGTTCGCCGGCGCGCATGCGAGTTATACAAACGATTACCGACTGATATGAACTTACGAGCCGGCAATGATTTGCGCCCGTCGGTTTACGCCATTGCCGTGAATGAAGAAAACGCCGCCGGCGGCCGAGTTGTGACTGCGCCTACAAACGGCAGCAGCGGGCTGATTCCAGCGGTTTGGCGTACTTTGCGCGAACAGCACAATTTATCGCGTGAAACCCTTCAAAACGGGCTCATTGTGGCGTCGGTAGTTGGCGCTCTGGTGAAGACCCATGCCTCCATCAGTGGTGCCGAAGTCGGTTGCCAGGGCGAAGTCGGAACATCATGCGCGATGGCCGCTGCCGGTGCCGTCTCTATGCTTGGCGGAAATATCAACCAGGTAGAACAGGCTGCAGAAATTGGTATTGAGCACCACCTCGGAATGACATGCGATCCCATAAAAGGACTTGTACAGATTCCTTGTATTGAGCGAAACGCCATGGGTGCCGTGAAGGCTCTCAATGCTGCAGCACTGTCGCTGGCGTCCGATGGATCACATCTGATTAGCCTGGACAGGGTGCTTCAGGTGATGAAGGAAACAGGTCTGGACATGAATCAAAAGTACAAGGAAACAGCAACCGGCGGTTTAGCGCTGGGCTAAGGAAAATGATGTATCAAAATACGCATCGGAAAAGATTCATCGAATTTTCGTTGATTAACCGAGGTATGTTTCTTCATTACCTATGCCTATGCCTGATTCTGGTTGGATTTGGCAAATCGGCATTCGCAGCGGATATGCCCGACAGTCGAACACGTGCAGCAGCAGTCAAAAGGGCGCTCGCACGGATGACCGAATATAGAAACCCCTCCCCGGAATTCTCCTTCAAGTATCCGAAGGATTGGAACGCCAATCCGAGCACGGAGGAACGAAGCGAGCCGCTGGAGAAACTGCCCCCGCCTTTCGTATTTAAGGCAGAAACAAATAAGGGCATTGTGAATGTCGGCATAACTATTGAGCCTGTGCCAGCCGACATGAGTTTAGATCAATTTGTAAAGGCCACCCTTACAGGCATTGAAGAAGTTTTCAAAGCAAATTCATTGAAGTTCACCATCGTGTCCCAAAAAAATATCGATATTCACGAAACACCTGGATGTCAGATTGTTCTCTTGAACCAAATGTCGAATTTTACGGCAAGACAGATGATGTTGCTTACGATGTCCGGCGGAAAAGGAGTATGCATCACCTGCAGTACGGCAGATGAGTGGTATCCGCAATATGAGCCACTTTTTCAGACCATGATCGAATCGACAAAATTCACAAAACAGAAATAATATTTTTCGGCTTGACAGCCATAGAAACTATCGGGCGTAGATTAGAGCGATTAAATCTACGCCATTCTCCTCATGGCATGCCATATTTGATCGTGGTTTCAAGTGTAGATCCGAACGAGAATAAAGCCTTCAACTCTAATACCGGCTCCCATGTATGGTTCGCTGCGCCTGGACAGTTCATACCCTGTTCCGATGCCAGCGGAAGGGTTCAAAACCCGTCAGGTAGCGGATTTGCTGCTGTCAATTGCGCGGCTGTGGCAGCATTGATATCAGCGACCGATTCGCGATTAACCAATTTACAAATTGAGCAATTAATGATCAATACCGCACACCGGAATTCCGCGGAACAAAGAAACAATATGAGAGGCTATGGCATTCCCGATGCCCAAACAGCAGTCTCGAGCGCCTGGAATAACCTTCCCTGGCAGCGAAGAGTCCGGGCTGCCACACCCGCCGGCCAGCCGGTCCGGCAACCTTATTTTGCGCCAACCATGATCACTGGCGGTCCCTTCAATCATTTGCTCAAATTCCTGTCACGGTGTAGTCATTTTACCCCACCGGAAATATGTCCGATAAATTCTTCTTGACAAGCATTTGCGGCTGTTTTAAGATATTGCCGCTCAATCTACGGGCACTGATGGACACTCAGGGGGAGTAGTCCAACAAACAGGATCTAAACCGTCCGGGTTTATATTCAAAGGCAAGCGTCCAATTGCTTGCATAATTTACTAGAGGTTAAAATGCAGCCGAGCAGTTCCGACAGTCTTCGGCCTTGCGGTTCCTTTTCTGATAAAACCAGCTCCGCAAAACCGAAGACCGACATTGACAAAGAGACGCCATCTCTCTCTTTGACTTCCAGCTTTGACCATCCACCATCCGACGCTGACAGAGGCCACGAAATAAGGTGTCTCTTCGCTCGGATGAAAATGTCAATCAGCAGTCTCATGGGTGAGCTGCATGGCCGTGAAAGTACAGTAAGCGGTCTTCTAATCGAATTGTTGATTGGAAGCGAAATCCTCACTTATGAACTTGACGAAGAGATCGTGTTTCTTTGCGCGGCGGGACAAACCGCAGAGTCACAAAGCGACGCCGGCATGGAAGAGACCGTTGCCCGCAGAGCATCAGCGCTCTCGCGAATAAGGCATCAGGTGTTAGTCTTGCAACGCAGCCTCAAGGTCCTTCTAGATACCACCGCACCAGTTCTCGAGCAATATTCAGCAACGATTGGCTTCGTGTTTCAACCATCTGAATTGGAGGGAAAAGGCGTGGACGCCGTTTTGATTCCCTACCGGAAGGCGATGGATTCAGCGGTGGACATTGTCGGCGGTGCTTCCGCCGAAGCGGTGAAACTGCGCGACTTTCATGGAGGCGCCCTTCTAGCGGCGCTGGCCTCTAACTTGAATGACTTCAACGACGATCTTCGACCGATGTTAGACGCTGTTCTCTAGCCCCTTCGTCCAGCCCTGCCACAGAACGAGAGGGATCCGCCACATTCGTGGCTTATGCATTGCTGTCATTGTGAGTGGCGCTGTCGTCTCCTCGTGCAACCTTCAGCCCACGGAGACTCTGCCAGGGTCTTAAAGTTGGAACTGCCTCGGGCGCAGTGCTCAAGTTGGAACGCGCAACTCTTCCTACAAATTGCACCGAAGCATTGATGCGCTTTCGAAAAGTGTCGCTGGGAGAATTTGTAGCCCTGAGAATACGTTGGACGGCACAAAAGCTAGTTGTCGGGTTACAAACAATCTGTACGGGTATGATCGGGAAAGACCTCGTTTAACAGATAAGAATGAGCAAGCAAGAGATAATACTTAAATATAGAACAATGGGACACGTAGTCGGTTCTATCGCTACGGTTGTGCTTTTTCCCGCCTGGGGTGTTCTGGGTTCCATTGGTGCTCTGGTAATGTCCCCGATGCTCCTGACGTGCGACGTAAGGGTTGCAGCGTCGTTCATGTTCTTTTCGGCGCTCCTGTTCTCCGGTATTTTCGCCACAATCATATCTCTCGACCATGCCCTGGTCCTCAGTTCAGGTGGTCTGGCATTTCCACTTTTGTGCATTCCCTCGCTCAAAGGGCGACGCGAACGAAATTGGTCTGATCTCGCTCGAATCAGGTTTATTCAACGAGACAACGAACCACTCAATCGTGGGAAGCTCGACTTGATCTTTCGATCTGGCGGTCATGTTGTCATCGATTTGAAATGCTTGAAAGACGAAGCGGTGGAACAAATACTGCTTGCCCTGGAAGTTTGGGGAAAGAATGCGGACAAAGATCCGGAGCTACTGACACTGGCAAATACTATTCACGACGGGCAACATCTAAAGGGTATTGCCAGCTTCACATCAATGTGGGAAGAAGAAATGGGACGCAGATTTTCTTCCACCGCGTTTGTACCTCTATCCAATGGAACGGAATTACTTGCCGGACGGCTCAGGGTTGTAAGACAACTCGCATTCGGCGGTCTGTCAGCCATTTATCTGGCACAGCTCAACCAGACTGAAACCGTGGTGCTTAAGGAGTTTATCGTACCCGACGCGGACGAAAGACTAAGAGAGAAGGCGGCAGAGCTTTTCAATCGAGAAGCCAGCTTACTAACCAAGTTAAGTCATCCCCGGGTGGCGCGGGTGCGCGATCATTTCGTGGAGGATGATCGCACATACCTGATGCTCGACTATATTCCCGGCGCCGATCTCAGGCAAATAGTAAAGCAGCGTGGTCCCCAGTCTGAGCTTCAGGTGCGACGCTGGGCCGAACAGCTGGCGGAGATTCTTCAATACTTGCATTGTCAAAATCCCCCGGTCATTCACCGCGACCTCACTCCCGACAATGTAGTGCTAACGTCAAATGAGACAATTGTGTTGATCGACTTTGGCGCAGCTAATGAATACATCGGCACGGCCACAGGAACTCTGGTCGGTAAGCAATCTTTCATAGCGCCTGAACAGTTCCGCGGTGATACTACTTTGAGCAGCGATATCTACTCGCTGGGTTCCACCTTGTTCTTCCTCTTAACGGGGCAGGATCCAGAGGCCCTGTCACCGTCGTCGCCGCGAGCTGTCAACCCGGACATCAGCGAAGAGATCGATCGATTAGTGGCTGATTGCACCGCCTTTGACGAATGTGATCGCATCGCCAGTGCTGAGGAATTGAGACGAAGACTTGGTGCCCTAAGCGCCGTTATGGTTTCGACGTGAAGGAGGCTCGATGACGGAGTTAAACCTCGCTGATGAATCCATGCCCGTCCCGAAATTTCACTGGTGGGATTTTTCGCCAGAGCTTTTGATCGAATGTGCACCACTGGGAAAATTGGCCAGACTCATTCACTATCACATGTCCGTAAAACCTCTTCCTGGTGGATTTGTCGCCTGTTCCCTTCTTTCAATGGTGCCCGGGGTCGGGTTGCTAGTGTGGGGGATGAGTGCAAACACCCGGTTTCTGCAAATGCTGGGAGATGTTGTGGAGTCTCCGGCAAGAGTGGTGGTTTGGGCGGTGCTCTTTTGCGCCCTGCTTTTATTAATACCTATTCTATTTCAACCTACTCACATCGGTGTTGGACGGCGCGGCGTGCGGCTGCACTGGCGGAGAACTCTAATGGGGCAATATGCTTCACCATGGTTACGTTGGGAGAAGCTCACTCGCATACATCTTTTTCAACCTGCCGCAACGACTCTTGCGGAACAGCAGTTCTTGTGTTTCAGTGCAGGCAAGAGTTGCGTGAAGGTTAAAGTGGGACAAATCGTAGAACCCGAGCAGTTCCCGTTACTGTGGGAAGCGATTACCTGTCTTGGCAAAGATGTTCCACGGGATTTTGAATTGTCCGGCTTGCTTGGTGAATCCAACGGCAAAGATAGCAGCTACACTGAGCTCTGGCTCAAGGCACTGGCGGCTCCACCAGAGCGAGACAGGTTAACACCACTGCCCACAGGCGCCGTTCTCAAGGAAGGCGAATATACGGTAACCGGTCGAATTGGTGGTGGCGGGCAGGGAGTTGCTTATACTGCTAGCCGGAGGCACTTGCTCAAATCGGGCGACGACGTAGTGCTCAAAGAATATGTGCTTCCTATTCAAGTGAGCCGGGCTGCACGAACCCGAGCCGTTGACCGACTTGAGAAGGAAGCCAGAATTCTGGAAACAATTAAACATCCTCGCATAGTAAAGCTAATCGATTTCTTCTTCGAAGACCATCGCGGATATCTCGTGCTGGAGCACATTGTAGGAACCCCCTTGAGTACATTGATTCGCCACGGGGGGGCTCTCTCAGAGGGCAAAGTTGTAGATCTGGCCCTGCAAATGTGCGACATACTTGCATACCTCCATGCGCAAGTCCCCCCTGTGATACACAGGGACTTTACTCCAGACAACTTGATTCTCTCGAAAGACAATGTGCTAAAGCTTATCGACTTCAACGTGGCAGAGCAAAAATCGAGCACGACAACCACTGCGACCGTGGTTGGTAAACACGCTTTCATTGCACCGGAACAATTTCGCGGCAAACCGGTTCCGCAAAGCGATCTTTATTCAATGGGCGCAACGCTGCATTACCTCCTATGCGGAAAAGATCCCAAGCCTATCAGCGTTTCCAGACCACAACTAATTCAGCCAGCGGTTTCAACAACCATGGACGAACTCGTGGCTCGCTGCACCGCAATTAATACCACTCAACGAATCGAAAACGCCAGCGAACTTAAGGAACAGCTCCGGGCCATGGCCAAGATTATTGCCTGAATTGGAACCGGTCATTTCACCACTCCTCGGTACTTTTTTGCCAGATGTTTGATGATTTCCCGTTCGCTTTGGTCCGCTTTTCGCCACCCGTTGCAGCTTCATCCACAGGCGGCTTGTGGATGTAGCCGGGTCGCTGAACCGGGGGCCCGCTTCGTTTCTCACAGGGCTCGCCTGGCGTGACTTTAAAAGGCTGTAACTTTTAAACTCACGCTAGTTCTTCTTGTTCGTATAGCGCGGTACCAGGCTAAGAGTGCGGCTGAGGAATCTATAAGTCGTCAATGATCCGCAACTTCCGACCAGCGTTGAAGCCGCATCACCGTTAGGATGAGCTATTACCAGAGTTGGAAACGCGAAAACCCGATACTTCTTTTGAAGTTCCGTGATTAGCGGAGGATTTTTGCCCTTCTCGCGAGCGACATCAGTTACACGAACAGGAATGAATTTTGCCTCAATCAGCTCGCGCAAATCGTTGTTGCAGAGAGTGGTAGACTCCATACGCTTTGCCGGATCACACCATTCGGCATAAAACTCATACAGAACTAACCGGCCTCCGGTACCTTGAATTTGCGAAAACTGTTCCAGGTCCATCCACTTTACTCCCTTCGGCGGAGCCTGGGGATGCGCAAACTCCACCGCCATCGCTGCGATCCTGGCCAGCAGCAAAACCACCGTAGCAATAATAAACACTGGTGGGGTTGCAATGGCAGAACGGTCCTTGCTAGTTGGAACCATAGAAGAACTCCCTTCGATTGGTCACCGCAATGGAGAACAACAGGTAAAGAGCAACCGTTGAAAGATACGACAACACGGGCACAATCGGCCATTGGCTTCCATTGAGCGCATCATAGACGTTGATAGTAGGAATAATGAGATCAGATAACAACTGTGATGTGCTCAACATGAACTTAGTAGATTGCAGTGCAAGTTCGTCGATACCAGTGGGATTCGGTCCCGCTACACTTACCGGTGGAATGGTCTGGCCGGCCATCCAGATATAAAAGGCAACTATACACACTATCTGAAATATGGTGTTCTTGTTAAGCATGGCCAAAAGCATCGCGGCCGAAATTATCCCAGCATCCAGGAATCGTTCGATCACCATGCTAGCCACTGCCTGCAGTGTCAATATTTCACCAAAATGAAAGCCTGCCAGTGCCACGATAATATTCTGCACCGCGGCCAGCATTCCACCAATGATTGTTATCGTCACCCACTTCGTGATCACGTATTCGGATCTGGATACGGGTCTTGTGAAAACTAAGGGAAGATATTCGCCTCCCCTACCGCCCTGCGTTGAGGTATTGCCGGCCAGACCGAGGCACAATACCATAAGAATAAACGCAACCCCGACTTTGCCTGTAAGCATTTCGAATGTCTGTGAATCCGTGGCTCCGTGCATCATCGAGGCAATCTTCATTCCGATAGGAACGACAAAGCCGAGAAGCGCAACATAGATTAACTTCATTTGATCCAGGCAAGCTGACATGGCGGTAAAGATCATGATGGTCTTATTCATGTGTCTCTTCTCCGTCTGCGCTGGAAAAAAGCTGCTCGAGCCTCATACGTTCAGGTACCGCTTCATCCACGGGAATTCCTTCATTCACCAATTCTTTGATCAGACGGGCGGCAGCGTGACTGTCCTTCACTGTGAACCGAGCCCACTTCTCGTGAGACTGCGAAATGGTCGCACCAGCGGCAGTGGCGCAGCGAGCAAGAGTGGACTCCAGTGTGCCATTGAGTAAAGTCGACGCCCATTTCACAAACAAGATATAGTCGCACAACTCGCCGCCTTTGAGCGTTTCAATTGCAGCGATTGTACCTTGACGAATGAATGCCACGCGATCGCAAAGCCGCTCAATTTCATCCAACTGGTGTGAATTGATAATGGCGGTAACTCCAGACTCGCGCATGTTGGTGACCAATCGACGAACAACGGCCACACCGGTTGGATCAAGCCCTAATGTTGGTTCGTCCAGAAGCATCATTTTGGGTTGTCCGATAACAAGTTGAGCAAGGTTCAACCGTTGCAGCATGCCCCGCGAATAAGTCTTCAAACGGCGCATTCGCGCAGAAGCAGCTA
Source organism: Candidatus Obscuribacterales bacterium (assembly GCA_021732565.1). Classification (GTDB taxonomy): domain Bacteria; phylum Cyanobacteriota; class Vampirovibrionia; order Obscuribacterales; family Obscuribacteraceae; genus JAKFUT01. The sequence continues at coordinate 21,803 of JAKFUT010000033.1, read as the reverse complement.
GTTCAACCAGATCGAGAGCATTCTCTATATCTTGCTTCCTCGTGGCGGGGTTTAGCCCTGCAAGTCCGTGATGATATTCAAGAAACTGCCGAGCCGTCATCCAATACTCAAAGTCGGGTCGTTCCGGCATATACCCAATCGTTTGCAACACTGACAGATAATGTGGCGGTTTTCCACCGATGGTCACACTTCCAGAGTCCGGATGAAGCAGCCCGAGCATGCATCCGATCAGCGTTGTTTTTCCGGCCCCGTTCGGTCCTATTAACCCGAAGATCTCGCCTTTGTTAATCGTTAAACTAATACCGTTAAGGGCCTTGACGTTTCCTTTATATGTTTTCGATACATCTCGAACTTCTACCAGTACTTCGCTTTCCATCGAGATCGCTCTTGGTAATGCCTGTTCAGGATCAGATCTAATCGGTCTTAGCCCCCGTTTCTTTTGGATGTCCCTGCCAAGGCAGAGCAACAAATGATGAGCCTATCAAAGAGTATATGCCCGACAGACAAAACTCTAGACCAGTGTCCTTAATGAACAGCGCTTTCCACAAGATAGCCGCAGATCGGTTTGCCTTTGAGGATATACTGCTGCCGGACCACCCTGGATTGCAACAGTGCTTCCATCAATCTCGGTTCAAGGATGCAGCACTGTCTGTACTTAACCGCCACAGTAAAGATTGCACAGTTCTGATGATAAATGAAGAAGTTACCGTCAGCCAATTTTTTCCAGCCGGTCATATAACCATTTTCGGAAAAATACTCCGCCAAGAGCGCGACTCGTTCCTGCAACCCTATATGCTGAAACTGCGGTGCAAGCGATGACATGGTGCGCTGGGTATTTGTTCTCAACAAGTCCATCACCGCCTTGTGACCGCCTGATTCAAATACCGTATCTAGAACATCAGCAAGCATTCGTTCGTAGCCCGATGGAAAATACTTTGCTGCATTTCCAGTTAGCGTGTATTTGTTAACAGGACGTCCCTTTTCCATAGGGTGTGCATGAACCGCGAGCAGATCATCTTTGACCAACCTCGCCAGATGACGGCGCACCGCGGTATGCGTGAGTTTAAGTGACCGACAAAACTCGGCGACAGTCATTTCGCCACGCAGTTTTAGAATACGCATAATCGCCGCTGGCGTCTCCTCGGATTTCTGCCGACGAGCAATCTGCTGAACCTTCATTTCGGCATCCTCCCTGTAATCAGTATTTATACACTGATCTGTGTAAAATATCTTGCGATTTCCGGACCAGCGATCTAACATCGTCTTGAAACCAGGTCGTCAATCACAACACCCCCAAATCAGATGTGGGTCAAAGACAAACGGTTTCTCCAAATCTGGTCGGTCTAGACCAACCCGCCGCCGATACCACATGCAGTACCGGACGAACAAAACTTAGCTAGCTCTGCTGCTGCGGCGGCGGCGCTCCTGCTGCTCTGCACGCGAAACTTCTGCGCGTCGGATCGGCGAACCGGGAGAGAAGATGTCGCGAGCCGCAACGTGCGGCACTCGTTGCATCACGGGTTGGCACAACCGATACATCACTTATTTCGTAATCTACATAAGGAGTTAGTTATGGAAAGCTATTCATACACCATTGTCAGCGACATCTGCGAAGGTGTTGGAGACTGCGTTGGAGTGTGTCCTGTAGAGGCCATTCATTGGGCGTCTGGTCAGATTAATGCGAAAGGCACCAAGTTTGCTTTTATTGATGAGCCAACATGCATCGGATGCGGTGCTTGTCTTAGTGTGTGCCCCGTAGAAGGCGCCATACTCGCAGAATGGCGACCGGAGTTGCAACGGGCAACGCTCTAGCCCTGGAAGAGGACTCCGGTTAGAATGTCGGTTTGCGACGCCCTTTGCCGATAATCACATCCGCTTGGCGATCAACATAATACGTACAGAGTTACGGTTTGACTTGCAAATTTTCGGCCGAATCAAGACTTAAAACTCAAATCATGCCACGATATTTGCACCAATTGGAGGTTCGCAACTGAAAGCATGAACACAACGGAGCATCGCAACGAACCTCAATCCACCCGCAATGAATCTCAAGACACCCTCGAATCTGCTTCTTTAAGCAAAGGTCCGAACAACCCTGTGAGGCTTATTGGAATTCTGCTGTGGACATTGCTTCCATGTCTGGCAATCTGGATGGGGATGTGTCAGTTAAAGAGTGCCGCCTGGTCATTCTTCCTTTACCACGCAATTTGCCTTTTGCCTGCCATTCTGTGGGGCAAGAGTCTGTGGCTTCCAACGTTTCGCAGACCGACAAAGAAAATGTGCGCCGCACTTCTCGTCTCCTCCGTTGTCTTTAGTGGTATCGCCTTATTTACGTACGAGTTTCTCGGCAACAGAATGTTATCGAATGACAGCGTGCTGACTCTGCTCAAAGACGTCGGTTTCAGCAAGAGCATCTTCTGGCCGCTAAGTATTTACGCCATTGTGGTGAATCCACTGGTAGAGGAGCTATTCTGGCGAGGTGTCGTGCTCAATGAGTTAGACAAATTGAAAACGCCTTTTAAACACTTCGGCCTCGTCTGGTCGTCACTGGCGTACGCGGCGTTTCACTACACAATATTTCGACTTGTCCTCTTTCCGGGTTGGGCTGAAGTAGGAACATTGATGCTGGCAGTGTACGGTGCATTCCTGGCCGTTTTGTATCGCAGATCCGGTTCGATTGTGACAATATCAATGGCTCATGGACTACTTACAGACATGGCCGCGATCGTCCTGCTTCTAGATCTTTTTCGCCGTTATCCCGGTGTGCTCTAGGAATATTGCATCGAGCAGCTTATGGAACCAATCGTTTTGCAAATCGGTTTTCGGTGACATTGGCCGCTCCATTTACAATCACAGCATTCAAGGTTCGGTCGGTAAATCGCCACTCCTTATAAAGGTTCGGTGCGTATCGGGAATATAAAGCAAGATTTGCCGGTCACGATGCGAGTCCAAAAAATGAGGGCATAATCCACTCAGGAATTAATGTTGTGGCTAGACGTCCATCAGGATTTGAACAATGCCGAAGATTCTTCTTGTCGACGACGATAAACAAACCTGTCTACAGGTATCGCAGTGGCTTGGTCAAGAGATGCATGTGGTAGAAGCCTGTACCGACGGTGAAGACGGCATGTATCGTGCTCTCAATTTTAGCTACGATATAATTGTGCTTGACTGGGAGATGCCGAACATCGACTGCTTTAGTCCTTGACGGTTATGCCTGGCTGCACGGACATCGAAACGCTCAGGCGGGCTATCTGCGTGGCAGCTGCAGTAAGCGGCCGTCAGCTTTTCTTACAAACCCCTTTCCATCGAAACTAAAACCATAGACGCTTCCGTATTTGTCGACGTTGAGAGAACCATCCCAGTGACCAACTTTCTTGCCATCACGATAAGTTGTGTAGCCATATTCTTCTTTGCGTATTTCGAAATCCTTTGTCCGCAGCGTGGCGATCAGGCCTTGTTTATCATACATAATGGACCCCGCCTCACCATTTGCATGCTTGTACTCCGTCACTCTACCCTCGGTATCGAGCATCACCTCGGTCTTGTCGTTCATGATCACATGCACGGTTCCATCAGTTCGCTGATAACGAGTGGACTCCTGACCATCTATGATCAAATAACCGCTGGGAGTTAACGTTACAGCCTTAACTTCATTATATGTATTTGTCTTTTCATCGAAAGAATCCCATTTGCCCGCAGTATTGGTGATCTCTTTGCCTTGGCCAACAATGGAATTGAGTTCTCCCTTTTCGTTGTAACCGCACATGATCTTTTTTCCGTCGGGGTAAGTGATTTCTTTGATACGACCGTCCTCGCTAAGTACGCCCACAGTACCGATCGTTGTGCTGCCATCTCGTTCCTGACGGGCTACCTGGCCATTACATGATTGCCTTACGATGCTGCCGTCGTTATTGAAGTCGATTGTGTTAGCGTGTCCGATTACTTTCCCTTTGTTGTCGTACTGATTCCAACCTGAAGGTTCTTTGCGCCACTTTGAGTCATCCGACGTTGAATCGATGCCAATCGGATTTCCTTTGTCGTCATACGAAACCCTGTCGACTTTGCCACTGCCACGATTAATGGCTGTGATTCGAAAATATGAATCGCGATGCAAAGCTGTTTTGTCCGAAAAAGCTTGGTCAATCGAGCGATCGGGATGGTAGGTTACCCGCTGCCCACCAAATGACGTCCTGACTTCATCACCGTTTGGTGCAATCCGAATATCTCCATGGAAGTCATGCTGTTCCCCGGCCGGATTTGTGTCGGTCCAGCCGGCGCCGATTTTATCCTTTGTGATTTTTCGTCCGGTACTATATGTGATGCCGACCAGTTCATGGCTCTCCAGATCGTACGAGTAGCGCGCGTTCCACCCTTGGCTGCCTTTGATGTTAGTTACATAACCTTCTTCATCCCGTGCAATCTCGTAGCCCCGTTTTTTGGGATCCTTGCACAAGTCGGTGAATGTGGTCTTGTCACTTGCGTCTCGGTTGGCACTTTTGTAATCGCTCACGAACTGAACAGTTCCAACCTCCGAGCCACGTGCTACCGCGAATTGAACCTTATCATCGAACTTTGAGCTGTCGAAGAACTCGGGCTTAGTCCCAAAAACTTCTTTTGTGATTTTATCTCGCATCCCTTGCTTGCGCGCTTCGTGATGGTCATTCATTGACTTATTCAGATCGGCTTGACCTTCAACAATTTGACTATGAACTGAATCAGAAACAGCAGCGGTTGACTTTTCACCATTTTGTGAAAATTGCCGAACTTCACGATCTTCTATGGTATTACTCACGATGGTTCCCCTTGATACTCGCGTAAAATTAGAGCGCCGCGAGTTCGTTGAGCTGTGCTTTTGCTCTTCTACAGATTACTTACCAAAATTAGTCCGGAACTGATTTTGGGCACAGCCATCGAAAAATACCGAAAAAACGCATCATCGGAAGATCTGGCAAAAGCGCTAATCAACGATTCGAAGAATCCGCAGTGGTAAACAAAACATATTTCGTAATAGCAGATGCAAGGAATCCTCGTCTGACGGGGAAGGGTTCGTAAGATTCCATTCCATAACTGTATAACTACTCTTGCAACGAATGCATAAAAAACTCATAACGTCGAACCAGTGACTATAGGAAGGTTCATGGAAGTTGAAGATCACCGAGGCCGTGATTCTGTGACAGACCGAATATTCTGCGAAGAGTAAACGGATCGAGCCCTCGCAAGCACTCATCAACGCCCGACAGAAGCCGGATACACGTAATTAAGCGGAGCAAGGGCGCAACCGTATCGCTGGACTCGAAAACCGTTAACCAAAAAGCCGATGCGCTATCGGCTATTCGTTTGTAGACAACAATTGGTTTCGCGAGGTGATTTTCGAACCTTTCCCGGTGGCAGGCGAGCCCCCACGCAAGCTGAAATCTAGCGCTGCTTGCTGAATCACTGAAACTGAATTGGGTAGGCTGCTCACATTTGAAGTAAATTGCGGATCAACACTGGTTGGTGCCAGAAACGCAATATTACCGGAAGTCTTATACTGCACGTTTCCGTTAGACCGCCCGCTTAGACTCTGTGGTGTCAGGGTTACAGCCACGGCACCACCGTAGGCCACATTGTTGAAGATCAAATCTTGCCCTTGAACAAAATCAATCGCAGAATGAGCTCCACCCTCTGCATTGAGCGGGGTCAAGAATGAAGTGTTGTTGGAAAAGTCCAGAATGCTGTAATAATAGTCCGGAAGGGCACGATGAGTCTTAACAAGATTTGCTGTCTTCGGATTAATGAACAGGTTGTTGTTCACGTGCAGCATAGAGTTCTTCAATCCGTACGTAACGGCTGTTGCCAGCCCCGGGCCCAGAACTGAATTGGTTATGTACAGGTGCTGCTGCGATGACGGCACATCGTTGATCCGGATACCGTCGGCATTATAGACCCGGTTCAAGCCGGACCAGAGAGCCTGGTTAGAGATGTAGCAGCGATTGATCTTGGGACCGAAGTAGCCTTTTGTACAATAGACGTCGACATTTACCGCGTTATCATTGATGATCATCTGTTCCAGAGTGTTCTCTCCGCCCTGCAATCTGATTCCAACTCCGCCGCTTGTGTCACCGTTAGCAACCACCGTCAGGTTTTTCAGTTTGATGCGATCTGAGTTGCGACCTGTGTTGATTCCATCACCTTTGAAATCGGCAACGATAAACGAGTTCCATTTGCCGCCTTGAATCTGGATATCGTGGTGATCACCCACGTCTATTCCGGTTCGCCGCTGCTGATATCCCTCGATCTGCACGAATCCGTCATGCCCTGCTTCGGTTGCGGACAATATCTTGATCGCATTACCCTGCACACCATCTGCCCCGACCTTTAAAGTGGTGGCATAGTACATGGCTTGGGGATATGCGCCGCCATCAATTTTAATGGTGTCCCCCGGTTTAACAATCGACCAGTCAATTTTGTCGAGTTCAGTCCAGGCCATTTGCCATGAAGACCCGTCATTATGACACTGCATCGCAGCTTTAGAAACATAGTAAGTATGCAATTGCGGTTGAGGAGTTACGGCTCCTGCCGGCGCGGGTGAGACACTAGCATTACAGCCGACTGCCGCAATTACCAATGACAATTTCGCTGCTTTCCCCATCAATTGACGTGTACTAGTAAATAGATTTCCAGTCCGGCGATCTGACATGTTGTATCTCCTTATTTTAACCCCCACTGAAAAGCGACGTTGATCAATCCCGCGCTGCTCCACCTCAAGAGCGATTCCCAGTTGGAAGCGGGTAGATCAAGGTAGTAGTTGTTGTTGTTGTATTAGAATCCAGCCTGTCGGCGTCGCTTTTTAGTGGACTGATCGTAAAACGCAAATCTGTCAAACTTGCGACTGAAGAATGTCGTTTATCAATCCGCAAATATCTATTGGAATGTGTCTGTCCTAGTGAAATCTAATTCGCTCATAGTCACGGTGAAAGGCAGGTTTATTCCCGACGCGAGTAATAATCTTTCCTTCGTATCTCGTCCCGTATTGATCCGTCACCACGTTACCGATGAGTTCGGTTTTGCTGATCATTGTCTGGTTGTTCATTTTGAGAACGCCGCCCACAGTGGTATGGATCGGGCCATTCCTGGTGGAGCCGGGAGGTAGCTTAAGATCCATGGAAAAACTGTTCCGGCCCTGCTGAAATGAGTAATGCGCGGTCATCGGTTGTTCAAGCACGGGAGATTGCCGATCGGGATGATTCTGTACAAGCCTATCCCTCAGTCTAAAATGCTCGTTGCTCCCTCTCAAAGGATCGCTATGATCTGCTGCGCCCTGTAGCAGATGCGGGTGCAACCGATCGGCTCTTGCATTCATGCTGGGATGATAATACGTTCCATGGGTTTGATTCACCGCTCCGTTGAATTTTGGATAAGCAGGATAGCTCGGGTACGGAGCATACGATGCTGGTCGTTGCTGATAATTGTGGACATCAATATTAGTTCCTCCCGTTAACATGCCAGTAGAACCATGAGACATATCAGTTTGTTGTCCGTAGGAATAATAGTTGCCACCTCCACGCACAGTTCTATCATCGTCGTGATGCATGGAAGTCTTTTGCGTCCCTTCATACACGACCGAAAGCTTCAAATCAGGCGAAGCTTTATCATCAAGCATCTTATAGAGATCACCAACGCTCACTTTTTCAGGTATTTTGTGAAGCGGATCGTTAACAACAATATCATTGCCTTCAACTCTTAGAATATCCACCCAGTGATGATTATCTTGGGTGAGCACTGCAAGCGGATATCCGTGTGTATCTCCCGCCTTAAGCAAGGCTTGTTTCAACTGCTCGGGCGTTTGCAATTTATCGACTTCGCTGGCGAAGTGGTGCCCGGTGAGACCGTGCAGAGCAGACTGCACATCCGATGCCGAGGTGCCCCACACCTTATGCTCTCCCAACTTCGTTGTCGAGAATTCGCGGCCCTCCTCAACGACAAATCTTTCACCTTGCTGCCGGGCTGTCCACGAAGCAACAGCGTTCTGAAAAACCTGGCTCACCAGCGGACGATTCTCGGCATGATTACCAGATATGAGTTCGTTGTTTGTAAATACCTTTTGCTCCTTTCCGTCAATCTCAAGCGTGCCCCTGGTAGCGGCAAGGGCGACGCTCTTGGCATAAATCTCCGGTGCACGACTGTTAACAACGTTTTCAACCACGGCTTGCCCGCAAGTCCGGGTGGATTCATTCGCGGTAATCCAGCCCTGACGCGTCTCTCCCGGAGCAGACAATTGATTTATGAGGCCGACTGCTATTTGCACTTTTTCCTCAGGCAACAATTGCAGATCATTCTTTCTTGCATCAAGAATTTGCTCAAGACTTTCATTGATGGTTTTTAGCTGACTGTCGGTAAGCTTGGGATTGCGCGCAATCAACTCAAGCTCGCGAGATAAATCTTGTTGTCCTTGCCTCTCCGGACTGGCCGGATCCAGAATGATTTCTTGCAACTCAGGGTGCCGAGTGAGCAGATGTTGAAGGTCGCCACGTGAACCTGCAAGATCTCTTGAGCTTGTCGATTCAATACCGGGTATGCCATCGTTGCCTTCGCGTTTCCTTATTCCTGTTTCCGAAGATTCTCCAACGGTTGAATCAAAATTGCGATCAAATCCACCTTTCTGAGAGAGCGCAAAGGATTCATGTTGATGCTGCACTGATCGTGTGTCATCCTCATCGCGCAAAGTGTGTACCATCGGGTGATCATCAGCACCATCCCGCAAGTGGAGACTGTTCAAATCGTGTGGAAGATCATTCAAGCTAGCGAAACTTGAATCATATCCGCGAGACGCCCGACCAATTATTTCCTCGGGCTTCGAGAAAAACTCGTCGTTTTTTGTTTTCCCACCCAATACCAATCCATCAGGAGAATTCTTCAACTCCTCGTGAATTAAGCGAAGCCGTTCGGCCCGTGAGATACTGTCATGCCGCACAGAAGACTCGCCTTCTCGTGCCGATTGAGATACCTCTACCGACAGAGATTTCGATTCGGATTGCCCCTCCACATTTGCCGGGGCAGGGCGCTGCGCCCGCTTGCTCGAATCCTGATCAAGCCCTTGCAAAAGCGGTGATCTGGCAGACGGGGCAGGACGAAATTCCTTTTCGCCCGGCAGTTTGCCTTGAATCAGCTCTGCCGAATCCTCATTATGTTGTGAGTCTAAGCGGACGTGAGAGTCCGATTTCTGGTCTTGCTGCTTGTAGAAGCTGTCCATGTATTTGTTGAAGTCTTCAGCATTCCGTGAAACCCCGGGAGCTACCTCAGTTTGCAGATCAGCCTTATCAGCGACGCCTTTTGCAAATGAGAACGAATGATCGGTTCGTGCCTCACCTTTAGAATCAGCCGCAACGGGGTCTGGCTTAGAGACGTTCTCCCGTTCTGTTGCGAGCAGTTCTCCGAAGTTACTGTCCTTTTGTCCGCCAGCTACTCGGGCGGAGGAATCGAGCAAACGCTGCCCCGTACTTGCAGCGTCGCCCTTATCAAACATGATTTGAAAACCAGTAACGTTTTCCCCGTCTCGAACCGGACGAAATCCTAAAGACAACGCAGTAGCGGGCTGGTACTTTTTCTGGTACTCCATCTCGCTGACATAATTGTCTCGAGCACCCTGTTGGTTATCTACAGCGAGGCTTCTAATCCGACCTTCATCGGGGCTCCGGTTCTGGCTTTCCTCAAGCTGGTCTGAACCTGACTGCTGTTCGGACGGAGAGTCTGGAGTTCGAAGATTTCCCATGGTCGAGTCCTCTAGTTCAAGTTTATGAAATTATTCCACAACGGGTGACAGATATAGCCTTTTACTGGCGTCAGGCAGTCTGCACGTAATCCATCCGATGAGACTCCCTTTTGCCCGTTGCACACACATCTCCGGTTGGTACTGGCGGCCACGACCACTGAAATATCAACCACTTAACCTTAGAGATGAGTATCTTAGCAGCCGACTCTAGTGCGGTGCGATCTTTCCCTTCAACTCTTTTGCTCGTTTCAAATCCTCGTTGGCTAATTCATCCTTTCCAACAGAGTGGTATGCGGCAGCACGAATAGCATAGCCTTGCGGATCGTTCCGATTTCGATCATCCGCAAGATACTTGTTCAAATAAGGAACAGCATCTGCACCATCATTCAGTTCAACGTAGCAAGCGCCAATGAGAAAATTGACAACCTTGAATCGCCGCTTCGAATCCATCTCAGCGCATTTCTTTAAATCACTAATCGCGGACTTGAAATCACTCTTACGTAAGAACCAATCGCCGCGTGCAAAATAATAGGGAGCGCAGGGGTAGTTCTTGATAGCAGAGTCTAGATCTTTAAGTTGATTGGCACGATCACCACGCTTGTCGAAGATCTTAGCTCTGCCAGCGTAGGCTCCTGCCTGTGATGGATTTTGACTAATGGCACGGTCGAAAGCCTTCTTTGCGGCATCAAGATTACCTCGCTCAAGCGCAACATAACCTTCAGAAGTCGAAACCTCATCGGGCGTTTGCGGTGACTTAGCATCAGATTTCGCACTCTCTCCGGACCCGGCTCCGCCCTTTTTCGCAATCAAGTCCTGCACAACTTGATAGTCAAACATGCAGGCAGTGAGCAGATTGTTATTTACAGATCCAGTGCCCTTCAGCCCATTAATTGCAGACTTCAGCAAATTTGCGGCGTCCTCTAATCGGCCCTGCCGAATATAGATACCGGCAAGATTCTGCTTTGCCTTAATCGTCTCCGGATGAGCCAATCCGAGAGAACTTTCAAAAAGAGCAAGAGCATCGACTCTACACGATTCTGACTTCTCCAGGTTACCTTCACTGTAATACGCACTTCCCAGATTATCCATCATGGTGGCGTACAAGCTTGGTGGCACAAATGACGATCCTTTGCAGATCAATACAGCTTCCTCAAAGGACTTCTGCGATTCTGCAAATTTTCTCTGCTTGGAGAGAATGAAACCACGATTACCTAGCACCGTAATTAGATCAACATCAGCGTTGGGAGATCCGCTGTTCTTCTTGTATATTTCGATGGCACGCGTATTCAGCGATTCCGCTTCCTCAAATTTTTTGCCAGACGAACACACTACCGAAAGATTGTCCAAGAGAGACGCAATATCCAACGAATCCGGTTTCATGACCTTCTCTCCCAGTGCCACGGCCAGCCGGAGGTACTTCTCCGCTTGCACGCTATCATCCGTGTGCATGTAGAGGCCGCCGAGCGCGTTGTATACAAGGATTTTGTCAGCATCCTCTCGAGCAATCGCTAACGCCTTCCTCAACACTTTTTCAGCACCCTGGTAATCACCCTGGTGCCTCAAAACATAATTGCTTCGGACCAGGCTCTTGCAATCGGACAACTCAGATTCACCGGCAGACGGAGCCAAAGGGGAGGGGGAAGACGAAGCGTTAGAGGTAGAGTCGTTTGCCGGGTCAGTGGAAGGCTCAGACTCAACCGAAGTGGAGGTGGAAGTGGCAGTGGCAGGTGTAGCGAGTGCACCCGAAAACGGTACTGACCATGCCACAGAAGTTGAAAGGACCAATAAAAAAAGCAGCTCGCTTCTAAAACACATAAATCGCACAGATGCATTCATCGAACAGCCCGAAGTTTCTATGTTGGAACCCTGTTCCTATACCCGCCGCCGAACCTCCGGAAACCCCTATCAATTGGCAAACGGCTACTCGCCATAACGAAAACGCTCCGCAGCATTACCGCGACATGGAATCAGGCTCTCCGCGCTCTCAAATAGGACCCGAGCTCCAGCACTTAAGTAGCGGTCTGGACTGCCACGGGTGTTGTTCGAAACGCTTCTGGATGAGGTTGTCTGTCACGTGCGATTTGGTGCAGACCTGCAAAGTGGGTGCTCGTTTACGAAAGCAGCAATCATTGCGGAAATGTTGCGACAACCGCAGCAAAGCTGCAACGATTTTATCCTATGGTCATACAGTCCGGGTTTGGCGGGGGCTAGGGGAAGACTTATGAACAACAGGGCTGTATACACAAAATCCATTTTAACTTTCAACTTTTTCGCCACTCCATGTCTCTTTTCGCCGTAGCGGTGGGCAGCTGCGAAGACCCGAGCAAATTGCGGTAGCTGAAACGCCGCGAAATGCTTGAGCCGTTTTTGGTAAGCATTGTCGACCGATCTGGCGTACAAGGAAAAAAGAAATATGGATGGATGGCTGCTCGATTCTGCTGCTGAGTCCTGGCCCGGCGAACACAATACTTCCACGGATGAAATATCGCTTCAGGAGCCGGATAACTCGACCGAACTTCCTTTGCAAACCAATGCATTGATAGAGCGAGGCAATTTGCCTGCCCTTGAAATTATTTCAACGGCCAATGCAATTGGAGGAGACGCCGGGGATCAGCCTCGACCTGAAGCCGGTAGCCCAACTTCCGCTGCGACAAGCGATGCCGTCTCCCGGGTGCCTGCTTTAGATGTGGCAAACAGGGTGCTTCCCGAGTTCACTGGTTCGGTTCTGGCACAAATCGGGCAGGCAGCAAGGCCAGCGGACCAACTCGCTGTGGTCTATCTAACAACCAACGAAGCAGCCGATCGACAACTAGCCCTGGAACAGCTATCTGAATTAACCGATCCCGATGGCATTGCGCGATTCATGCAAGTACACCTGCTTCACCATGCCAGTAGAGCGACTGAGCTTAGCGAACAGTTGCGAGCACCGCACATAACCGAGACTGAACGAACACAGAAGCAAACAGAACTGATTGCAGCGATCAAAGAACTGGCGATGACGATATTCGACGGAAGTACCACGCCCGGGTCGTTGCCGACCGCCGTAAAGCCCCATTCGACCGATGCACTAAACGATGCCATTGCCCAAGTGTTTAGCAAACTTCGCACGGATGGCGCGGGAGCAGACGTCCATACCGCTCTGCAACAGGCAAGCATCGAACGCGGCAGCCAGACCCGATTAGTTAACGAGTCACTTACTAAGTTCTCAAATTCGGCTGCAACACCGGACGACAGAGCTGAAGCCATCGCACGGATCGAGCAAGTCAACAAAAACCGTCCACGAAGAGAACTAACAGATCTGCTAGCGGAATTGCGAACAGCTGATGCAGTGTTTCAACTCAAGGAGGCACGAACTGCCGATCAATTAGCTGCGAAACTGAATTTACTAACAGGACTCAGTGATGCTGGCAATCTACATGCAGCCATAGTCAATCGATATCTAACTGATGGCGGTCAACGCGATCTTGGCGCTAATCTTGCAAGAGGAGGAGAGCAAGCAGAAAGAGCGGCAAGAACGCTGGCAGATTTGGTGAACAGCTCCGCCGGCAAGGCGGCAGAATCAATAGCCTCAGTGCGGGTGAAAGAAATACTTCAAAGTTGGCCCGCAGACGGAAGAGCATCAGCCACTCAACTGGAAGATGCTCGAAAAAACTTAGAGTCACTCGGGCAAAGTGAAGTAGCCGGAGACTGGCTCGGTTTGATCAAAGCGCAACTACTTTTGAAAAGGCTCGGCGAACCCGGGCAATCAGAACGGGCCTTTCAGGAATTGAAAGACGCTTATCGCCTTGGTGATTCGTACGCGAAAATAGCTATGAGCACAATATTGCTTTCCGGTTCAGCAGATCTAACGACAAAGTGGCAGGCTCTCGATTCTACCCGAGACGCAATTGGTAATAAACCCGTCGGCGTACTCGACTTATCGCAGTTATCCGGTCCGGAACGCAATGCATTGAAAGCCAATGCTTTGAAAGAGTTCGAATCAATCCGGCAGCAAGGGAACGGACTTTCTCGATACGAAGCAGCTGCGCTGGGACTAGCACTGCAGGCAAGCCAGACCGATACTTCAGAGGCCGGACGCCAGTTCAATTCCGAAATCAGAGCAGTGTTAGCTTCTATCTTCGAACGCGGTATTACTTCCGACCAGAGACGAACCAATCACGAAGATGCAATTACAGCAGCAAGGGAAACGGAACAAACGCTCATTGGATTATTCGACGCCCTCAGCCTGAGCAACGCAAATGATCCGGGAACTCGAGCCTTGATGGTTGAATACGTCAAAGCAGCCAACAGCGCGGATAATGTATTTCTGGCCGGTGATCGATCGCAAATTAACGATATTGGCCGAAGCTTCGATGCGCAGGTCAATTTGACAATTGCCAAAGCCCGTAACGGGAATCAGTCAGCAATTCTGTTGCTCGGGTTTCTGGCCGGCGGTGCAGGAAAGAACAATTCGCTAAATAATCCTCTTGTTGCCAACGAAACGCGCTCGGCGATGGTGCCGGGAAATGATCGTTCCAAAAGGGTAGCTACCGCCTTGGAGGAGATTGCCGCAATCAGACCGGACGAAGTGATTTGCGCTTTGAGCGATAGACTGCAAACTACCTTGCCGGACTCTGCGGTTAGATTGGAAACGTTAGGCAAGATCATGGCTCTGACCGGCCGGTTCACGAACCAAGCCAGAGAAGCGCTCTACGAAGGTTTATCATCTCCTGTGAAAACAGCAAGAGAAAGTGCGGCACGAGGATTATTTGCTTTCGCCCGAAATTTCTCAACCGGAGATCTCGATCAAATAGTGGAGAGACCTTCGGCTGAACTAACAGCCGAACTGTCTGGCAATGTGGATCGCATTCCCTCAACCACAGGTCGAGACTTAACAAAGAGACTGGTAGATTCCATTTCTGCCAGTACAGGCGGTGACTTGAAGGACCGGATCTCGCTGCTGGCGAGCATGGCAGGTTCCCTGGGTCGCTTCATCACCGTTGAAGATCTGGTATCTTTGACCAAGTACGCCGGAGATGCCGGAGTCAGGCTGTTAGAAAGAATGCAGGGCGAAGGTGGCTCCGAAGATTCAGCAAAAGAAGTGCAGCAGCTCTTGGGCAAAACTCTCCTTAGCATAGCTGAGAGTGCCGTTGACGAAGCCTCCCGCAGCCGCGCGATTACGGCGTTAGCATCGGGCAACTGGGGCATTTCAATAAGAGATGACCAGCAATTCAAACGAAACTTAGAAGCTTTCGCAGTGAAACACTCTGACAACCTGGCGGTGTCGGATGCCGTGAGCAAACTAACCTACGGTGCACAAAGACCGTCATTGGCTGCGCAATTCAAAGAACTAGGATTACCATTGAGTGATGCAGCCATAGACCGTTTGACCGAGCAAGCTATCACCCGCTATGGAGCCGCCAAGCTACAAGAAGTTCTGACCCGCATTGCATTATTCAACTCGCTTTCACTCGATGCGCGGCTTGCCGTAAGTGCTTCAGGTGGACCGATCGAACTTGGCGAGAAGTTGAATTTGCGTGGCAAGACTTTGGACAGTATCACTTTCGCGGCCTTACCGGAAAACATTCGCACCGAAATAAACGGGAACAGACCGGTCAGAGCGGGAGAGACCATCACGGTCGATAAGGACGTTAACCTTGTGGCCGCGGAGTTCAATCGACTTTCATCAGAAGCGCGCCAACGGCTTCAAGAAGGCGAGCCTCGTTTTCTCACCGCGGGGCAAACCGCATCGATTTCCGGACCGATTGATGCGCGCACTTTCAATGCTTTACCCGCTGAGGTGCGCCGCCAATTGAGCGGCTCGGACGAACCTCTCAAAGAGCCGGAGAAACTCGACCTCACCAGGGCGCACATATCCGCTGAGGATTTCAATTTACTGCCGCCCGCTGTGCGCGCAAAGATTACAGGTTCGCCCAATCGCTGGTCCGGGGAAGGAATGCTTCCAAGAGATCTGGTGCGTGGCAAAAGTATAGATGCGGCTGACTTCAACCGATTATCCCTGCCCCTGCGCAAGAAACTAAGCGGCAAAGAGGACCTGCTTTCTGAAGGAGAGCGCTTACCGGATCTATCGCGTTTCTCTCTCGATGCTGCAAAATTCAACCGCCTGCCGGTTGATGTTCGTCGTGCAATTACCGGTTCATCCGAAGAATTGGCTACCGGCCAAAGTTTGGATCTAACAGGTAAAAGACTCGATGCAATTACGTACAACGCGTTGCCCGAAGCACTTCGCCGAAGGTTAAACGGAGGGGAGCTCGCAGTTCTATCGGGCGACCAAACACTAGTGCCAAAACCTGAGAATGCAAAGATTGACGCTGCCACCTTCAATGCGCTCTCGCCAGCCACCCGTCGTTTATTAACCGGCACAGACCGACCCGTGGAGCGTGGTGCTATCTCCCTGCGCGGCGTCGAGCTCACGGCAGAGTTGTTTAACAAATTGCCGGAAGAGCTTCGATTGCCGCTGACCGGAACCACTGAACGCTGGCCGGCAGGTCGAATTGCACGAGATCTTTCCCGGATGTCTATTGGCGCCGAATCGTATAACGCTCTTCCTGAATCAACTAGAAAGGCACTAAGTTCAACCGACAGACCGATTGATGCACTAAGAGCTTTGCTGCTCCTGGCAAATGGCACATTAGATTCAAAAGACTCGCCGATGAAATTCCTGCTACAGCCGCCGCCACTAGAGCAAAGAGTGGCCGATGTCAGACGCGGAGCAGCTAGAGAAAGCGAATTGAGCCAGGGTGATTTGCGCTTACTGCAAGCTGAAATAGACGGAAAACTCGGCGGATTTTACAAAAACGCCAACAAGTCGCTAGGATGGCGAAGAATTTGGGATCTTGCAGGCGACACAGTAGACGTAGCCACTCTTGGCACACTGGATCCCTCGCGCACAGGACTGCAGGTTGCTCGTCCTCATGCCGGAGATCAGTGGCGATACATTTCCCAGCTCAGGGATAGACAGACACAAGTGCGTGAACAGTTGGGACAAGCTTCTGTTGTGGCACTTCGATCAGACCGACTGGAATTGGCCGATGATGTAGCCAGATACTCGCAACTGGCTGCAAGCGGTGAGCGGCTGAATGCCGACAAGCTTGCATTGTCCTTGTACGAACGTTATGGCGACCAATTGCGAACCCACGCTCCTGCTATTCATGCGGAGTTATTGGCCAAAGGACAGGGTTCGCTGTTGGGCAGAATGCATGCCAACGGAATGACCCAATTCGCTGAGCTACCACGTGTCAGAGCAGGCTCGGAACAAGGGACGGACGATGCATTGGCTTTACTGCGGCAACTGCGTCAGATTTCACCGGGACGAGAATTTGCCGACACGTCGGCATGGCGCAGACAGGCTCTGGTAGCCATCGATCAGGCGCCGTCGGTACGCAAACTGCAAGAAACCGTTCAAGCCGTTCAAGAACAAATGTCGGTTCTGCAAGTAGAAGCCAGAGCAACCGGCACCAGACACGAAGATTTGATAGAAGATGCCAAACGTCGAGTCAATACTATTAAAGAGTTAATTGGACGCTTTACGGCTGATGATCTTCGCAGTGTTCGCGATCTACGAGAGGACATGCGCAGAGCACTTGCGGCTACGGGCGACAGCAGAATCACAGACGAAAAGGCCAGAGAGGAACTAGACAATCGCATAAAAGCCATTACTCATATGCTCCAGCTTGTCGATAAAAATGAGAAGCTGAACCTTGGCGACCAGTTAGCACCAATGGAAAGGCGCTTCGAAAATATCAAAAGGTTCTTACAGAATAACCATACGCTGCGCGGGCTGGTCGAACAACAAACGCCAAAAGATGACGACATAAAAGTGCTCGATGGATTCGGTCCTTTTCCTCCATCCTACAGCGTCTCTCAAAAATTGACCCAGCTGGTTCAGGAGTATCAGTCGCTCGGAGCGCAAATAGGAGCAGCCAAGAAGAGCGGGCGAGAGCGACTGGAAGAACTTTTCGAGGCGGTCGATAAACCGAGCTTTTCAGCCGACACTCTGCAGAAGTGGGCTACCACCGATGGTGTCATTCTGGCAGCAACCATAATAGTTTCGGCCGCGGCCATTGCCTTGACGTTCGGAGCCGCTACTCCTCTAGTTGCCGCTGCCCTTGGTGCAGCGGTAGGACTTGGCGTAGCCGAAGGAATTAAAGAACTTCAGTACCAGGCCGGGTGGCGCGACGAAGGTTCGACCATAGGTGAGTATTCACGCGGCAGACAAATAGAAGAGATCGACGGCAGCCGACGAGATATGCACGCATTCTGGGATGTCACCCTACCCTATTTACAAGAGTTCGGCATGGCGACCGCGACAAACTTCATGGGCTCCGAGCTTGGAGGCATTATCGGCGGGCGAATATTCAGAGGCTTCGCAGACAGGAGCGCGGCAGTTCGGCAGGCGATACTTGCAGAAAATCGCGGCGCTATTCGAGTACTGGGAGAAAGCATCCAACAGCTCGAAGGAATGGCGCTGAAACCGTCGCTGAAAGAATTCGGCAAGGCTTTCGTACGCGAGCTCATGTCTCAGAGCGGCTTCAGTGTGGCAGATCAATTAGCGCATGGGGGGGTCGAACTCGTATCGCGCGAATTGGGACTGGATCTTGATGTGAATAATGCAATCGTTGGCACTGCAATCAATATTTGCCTTAGCGCGACGCACAGAGGTGTATCCCTGAACATGCAGATGCGGAACGAACTTGCACCGCGCACGGTGCAAAGAAATGCTCATGCTGATCATGCAATCCTGAATGAAAGGCAAAGAACGCCCGAGATCAAATATCAGGCCGGCAGCCCAACTAAAGAAGCTGAATTCATTCGCGACCTTGAGTTGAGTGGAGCCAAAGTTCATATGACGGACAAGGGTTTCGCGATGCAGCTAAATGGCAACCGTATAGACTTTGTTCGCGAGCAAAGCACTTCGCTTGCCACAGCAGCCGATAGTTCTGCTGCGGACGCCCATTCCCCTTCCCCGGAACGGCTCCCGCTTGACTGGATAAGAGAGCTGGAGCCAGCAAGGGCAAAATCCCTCAGAAATCTCGCCAGCAAACTTCTTGAGAAAGGCATCGCTGAAATGAAGATGCTGGATCGCTCTCTGGGTCGACAAGTTACTGAAGATCAACCTACACTTATTAACACCGTAAGGGAAGGCAATCTGGCTCTAGAAGCCTTCGGGAGAGATCCCGATGCGGTTCGCGTATTGAGCGATGTCCGCGCGATGCAGCTGCTGGGACAACCGGCATTGGTAGAGGCAGTGAATCTAACTAGAGAGATCGCGACTCTGAAAAGACAAATAGCAGCCTTCGAATCAACGCAGGCTGAGGGGAAATCTGTCGATCAGAACAAATTCCGGGAGCTGCGAGGAAACCTGCGTACGAAAGAAGCTGAGCTTGCAGAAATCAAGTCTGCGGCGAAAGATCAACCGGGACGCCGACGTCTTGAACAGCTCATCGATAGGTTGGCAGAAAAAGCAGGACCACTTATGGATGCGCAAGACACCTTAGCTCGAGTGATGCGCCCGGGAGAAGGCACCGAATATGAGGTCGCGCTCGCAAACCAACGAGTACAAGACGAAATGAAGAAGCTACATCAAGATGTACAGTTCAAGAATCTGAAATTGGAGTTTGCCGTCATACGAGACACATTGCCTCCCGGCGAACATTTCGTGACCGCACCGGACGGCAGCCGCATCAAGGTGCGAGTTGCACCGGGCGGATCGGCCACAATGGAACAGGTCGACGCAGTTCTGGCCAGGACTGTGGAGAACGGCATCAGACCGAATGAGATAGAATTCGATATTCATCATTATGCGCGCGGAAGTGCCAATTTCATTGGCCGTATAACGATCCGCGGTCGTGGCAAGGATCAACATCATTACCTGACGACCTACGACCATGAGAGCGGTCACTTATATGATTTTTCACTCAACTCCGACTCGCCTCTAAACAAGCAAGTGACAGATGTTTGGCAAGAATGTACTCGCAGGGCCGGCAGGGCACTATACGACAAGGCAAGGGAATTCGGAGATGCGGTACCCGACGGGGGTGTAGATGCCCTGGTTCAAGAAATGAACCGTACTATGCAAACCGGCCCGTCCAACCGACTGAGGTACTACGCGTGCAGAGCTGAACTAATGGCTGAGATGTTTGCGGTTTACATGCATGAGCAGCGGTTGCGCGCCGCGGGGGAGAGGGTGCCTTCCTACCAGGAGATGCTTACCGACGTTGTCGTGCCGAGAGACACTGATCGCGCCGATGTGATGCGGCACTTCGAACAGATGTACGACACTCTGCGTTCAAGTATATTCTCAGATTTTGCCACACAACGCTTTGCAAAGACTCGTTTCATGGATTCGCAAAATACGCCTGATCACGTGGCTGCGACAGCACAACTTCGAAAGGCTTTTGTAGATCACGGAGGAGGCTCACCCGAGTTTCGCACCGCATTTGAGAACTTGCAACAAGCCAGTCGGACTCACGCCCGTGAAGCAGTTGTCGACGCCATCTTTGCTCGAAGACACGGGCTTGAGTTAAACTTTAATCCAGAGAACCTTTCTGCTGACTTGGCGCGCAGGCATGCACTTTACAGGCGTCTAACTCAGGATAACTACAATCCATCGGCAGACGCTACACTATCGGAATCAGACAAAAGAGTCATCAGTGGTGCCTACCTGAGATACAGAGAAAATATTGGGGCTATGGAATCTCTCAGTACCAAGCGAACTGACTCATCCCTGAGAGACATTACGACACATCTGAACGAGTTTATGACCCGGCATGCACCAGGTCTGAGACAAGATGTGGAGAATCGTCGGCTCCTCGGTATCGATCGTGTCGATCCAAACGGTACACTCGGTCAACCCTTCGACACCCCAAGGAATCACCGAATGTCTACCGACGAGCTTCTAGCTGATTTGTACAAGGTCTGGCTCCGCAGAGAAAGCCTTGCAGCGCAAAACAAACCGCAAGAAACTTTCGAGAACCTATTGAAGAACACTCTCGGTGAGAACCGAGCGCACGAACTGAAAAGTTTTCCTGAACTATGGCGTAAACTCCAACGCGATGTTTTTCCCGCCTTTAGACGTATGCCGCTGGAAACCGGGTTACAAGCCGCCCCGGTACAACGCCAAACGGAGGCACGTAGAGTTGACAGCCTGGTCGGCGGAAATGGGTCCGTACGCTTGCCGGAAGGCGGTCAGCCTGTTGCATTCGGCAGATCGACTGAAAACGGTTTGCCCGTTTATGTATCCCGGCAAGCACTTCAAATCGGTAGAACTAATGAAGGTTACTACATGAGAACGCACCCAAACGCTACTTCGGAGACAAGCAAGACATACTTCCGCATTGGCGACGGACCATTCATTGAACTAACACCGCAACACGGCAATGTCACCATCGTTCCCCAAATGGAAATTCGCCTGGGCACGCGGACCGGTCCCCAACTCAGAGTATCTACTACGCCACCACAACCGGTGCAACGATAGATGCGCCAGTTAACAAGACATCTCGTTGCACTTGAAGGTCGTGCCGGTGTCATTTTTATTGCGGAAATTCATTAACAGCGATTGCAATCACTCAGAGTCGGCGCACATTATTTGCCAACGAGAAATGCCATCAGGTCTAAAAAACGGAGGTCTGTTAGTCCGCGCTTCTGGACCTAGTCCTCCATGGAAACCGCATTCTTTCCGTCCAGAGTAAATCAGTAAAATAACAACGAGCCTCGATTCGCAATAACAAGATTGTCTTTTCTACAGGACATCCCGGGTATGAGGTCGTCATGTGCGAAAAAGCATACCTTCTGTGGGATTTTTGCTTCTTGACTATATCGCCAATGTGATTCTATCTCGAAAAAATATCAGAACCGGTGTCGTCAAGTGTGACGGGTGGGATGCAACGTCGGATGTCTTGCCTGTACGGGCAAGCTCTGGAATTGATTTCGAAGTATGCCAAAACGGTAAAACAGCAAAAAGCGAAAGAGCAAGGCTGTAACACCTTGCTCTTTCAATTGATCTTCAGATTGCTCAGAAACTGAGCCCTGATGACTGAATAGCCACTAT
>JAKFUT010000166.1 GCA_021732565.1 Candidatus Obscuribacterales bacterium | reverse complement strand
GTACTGAAAATTACACGCACAAGCGAACTCCATGGTGGTCAATGGAACGAGTCGTGGGGACAAAGAACCTTCGATGCAAAGATTCATGGCGGCGTAAAAATTCTGCAGATAGACCGTGGTGGAGAAATTGCCGTTTACCGGCAACCACGGGTGGAAATGGGCTCCGTAGACATGCAGTCGGCTGCGTATAAATCTTTTATGCGCAAGGTGCGCGCCTCCGGAGAGGAGTTCTGGGATAGCGACTATGCCGGAGACCAGGTGGGAGTTTTGCTCGACGCCAAGGGCGAATATGTATTGCGCCCCATTAAAGGAAAGGGTGGAAAAATTCTTGAGGATGAGGATGGATATCCTCGCATGGGTCCGGTTATAGTGTTGGTAGACTACCCTTCAGTAGCATTGCCCGGTGAGCATCCGTAGTACCACCTTCAATACCAATTGCCAGCTGCGTTGAATTCTTGACAGTGGGTATTTCACTGTTCTTCACCCGAAGGCCTTGGCCCGCGACTCTGTTTGCCTGCCAGGACTTCTCCGTCTTCGTTAGATCCTGACCGTCACCATTGTCATCAAGTGGTCTCCTGGCTCTTTCAAGTTGAACCAAGGATAGGTTTCAGCAGTAAAGAAAACCCTCTCAATATTTCCTCCGGAAATTAAAGCTTATCCTACCGGTAGTAGCACGCAATACTTCAGTTGCGAAATCGCCTGAGGAAGTGAGACAAAGAGAGAACCAGCTTCACCAATCCGCCAACAACTTCATCCTGCAAATATGGACTAGCGGTGGTTCAGCCAATTGCACAATGAGATAACAACTCGCGATCATATTCGGGTATAAGTGACCGGTATAATGTGCGGTAAGGCAAGACGAAGAGATCACAACTACTCAATCGTCACACCTCAAACCTGAGCCTCCCCCGAGAGTGCTTGGCTTTCAGTAAGCTTTCCTCTTGCAGTCCTTATCTCAGACCCGGGTTTTCTGAATTTGAGTTGAAATGATTGAACTGTAGCGCAAACTTTTCGCTTTACTAGCGTTCCTGCGGGTACATAAGGAAGGGACATAAAACATACACAATCAGTGGCAAAGAAACTAATTGACAGCCTGGCAAACTTTCACACGAGGTTCGCTCTCGTGGCTTGCGGCTGCCTCGTTGCAGGGGTTCTCCTGCTCCAACCCTGGCAAACAGGCGAAACGGAGCTAAGAATCAAAGCCGAGCGGCTGGCGAATAGCCTTCTCGTGGGACAAACCATCAGCCCTTATGGACAAAGCGAATTCGCTACCTCAGGGGCTAGCTGGGCAGCTGTGTCCAATAAAGACGGCAAGGAAATATGTACACTGGGAACATTGCGGGCGCCCGCTGTGGCTCATCACGAACACGAAGGCGTCACGACTCAAACTATCAGACAGTACCGAGTGCCACTAGCCCACGGCTTCACGGCCATCGTTGGCTACAGCATTGCCACTGCTCCGGCTCCCTGGATTGTTTTGTCTCTGGTGATAGCCCTATCTGCCATTACCTTGCTTCTGGTCCATCTGTCGCTGCTCCAGCCACTGGAAAGGCTCCGTGCCGTCGTGCAAGGCATCACGCCCGGTCAGGAGACTCCTCCCAACATTCGACCCACGGGCATTTTTCCCGACCACCAACTCATGGAAGTGACCGAAGAGTTGACCAGGACATTTGCTAAATTTCTCGAACATTACCAGACAAAGCAGAAACAGATTCAGTCAGAGTTGGCTACAAAAGAGAAGCTCACAAAACTGGTGGTCTGGCGGCTGGCTCCCTGCTCCACCGCCGGTGCCGCCTGTGACACTCTGATGACCGCCATTGCAAAAGATTTCCCCGAAATGGGTGTGCAGTTTGCAATGACGGTTACACCAGATCTACAAGTCACAGTCGTCAGCACAAGCAACAATCTGTCATCGCAATCCATACAGCGTCTGGCTGAGCCAGCCGCCGCTCTTGCGCGAAAGTTAACACCTTCGGAAATGTTATTCATTGAAGGTGACGCGATGTTCCAACTCGGATTCACCAAACTAGACGAAGCCCGGCAGTGTGTACAACTGTATGCTTTGCGGATAGTGCAGGGCGATGAAAGTTCACTTTATTTATGCGGGCTCTTAAGATCTTCAGTATCAAGTCTTGACAGATATCTGCGCCAAATCCTGGATTACTGCCGCCCGCAAATGGAAGCGATTTTGCGATATGAGCGTGAGTTTCAGAGAGCACGCACGGACGTGACAACGGGATTGTCCAACCTTTACGCGTTGAGCGATTATTCCCAAGACCTGGAGAAAGTGGTAACACTGGGCCGCTCTGACATTGAGGTAACAGCAATGTTGCTCGAAGGCGAAAGCCTCTCTTCCAAAACCAATGGACAACCACAGATGGATCAGTCGATGAGAGAACTTGCGCGGGTTCTCAAACAGAAGATCGCACCGCGGTCTCGTTCTGCAGATCTTGTTTTGGGTGACAGACTGATCAGGTACGATCAAAACAAGGTGCTCGCTCTGCTGGAAGGAGTGCCGCGAAGCAAGATACTACGGCTGGGTCAGGAACTGACGGAAGCGGTTCAGTCATGCGGATTACCACTGGTGCGGTTATCCATGGCCCGTTACCCCGAGCAAAGCACGAGCCTGGAAGATGTAATACGTCATGCCGAAGTTGGCATTGAATACTCACGCGGAGAGAATTTATCCGGATTCTTCGTTGACAGCGCAACTTTGCCAACCACTTTTAAGACCAGTAGAGGAGTTAGATTACGACCTGCCGGGCCAGACGATGCGTTCAATCCCTTCGATCTTTTCCACGCAATGCAACTGAGCCGGCAAACCGCATTGCTCAATGTCACTTCTGCTGACGGTAGAAAGTTTTGGACATTTGTGCAAGCCGGTGTTCCAGCCCGAGCAGGATTGGCTTCGTTAACAGGTAAAGATGCCGTAATTGAATTGCTCGCCACCTTCAAGCAAGGCACCGTACAAATACACGATGAACAAGACATTGATCCGGCTCGACTGCAGGAACTGGCACCCGATGAAGAAATATACAGAGTCGGGGAGACAGTAGCAAACCTGTTGGTGGAAGGAGCGCGGGCCAAGGGTGCTTATGACAAATCGCGGGTAGCTTTCACCGATTTAAAATTGCATATATTCCCGTGCTCTTTTGCTGCACAGATCTGGGAGCGCCTGTCACGAACAGTTCCAGACGATATCGCCATGATGAAAAAAGTATTGTTGCATGCCACGGCCGGTACCAAGAATACACTGGAAGTGGTGGCGGCCTTGGAAGACCATCCATCGCACAAAGTCTGGACCGCACTGGGTTTGCTACTTTCAAATAAGATGATCAGACTTTCCAGATTAAAGTTGCAATCCGTCGGTCCTGAATTTGCCGAGCCATCGGTATATTGCGCCAATTGCCACACACGCCACCAATCCGGGGCGTGCAGCACTGCAAGTTTGACCGGACGGGTTGAACTCCCCGTTGCAGTAGCAGTCGCTGCTCGCGCCGAAGATGGAAACGGAATGCCAACAATTGATCCTTCTTTGCCATTCGAGTCGCAGCTATTAGGCAAGACTATAGCAAACAAATATCGAATCGGCGAAATGATTGGCGAAGGCGGAATGGCGAAGGTCTTCAAGGCGACACAAGTTGGGCTCGACCGAGAAGTTGTTATAAAGATAATGCAAGTTCTCTCATCAATTGAATCAGACTTAAAACGATTCGAGCGAGAGTGCAAGGTAACTGCACAGATCAACCATCCCAATGTAGTTTCGGTATTTGACTTCGGAACACTGGATGCAAATCGCCCTTATCTAGTAATGGAATTTATTCAAGGAGAATCGCTGCGCGAATATTTGGACCGTGAAGTGTCTATGCCTCTCCGACAAGCAGCCATAGTGATGATACAGATCTGCTCCGGTCTTGGAGAAGCCCATAACAAAGGAATAGTGCACCGAGATCTCAAGCCGGAAAATATTATGCTGCGAAATCAGCCGGATCGACCCGATTGGGTAAAGATTCTAGATTTCGGCATCGCCCATCTCTGGGGAGGTACCCATCTGACTCGCACTGGAATGGCTGTAGGCACTGCGGACTATATGTCGCCTGAATATCTCTCGGACAAACCCGTTGATCATCGCGCTGACATTTACGCGTTAGGTGTGATGATGTACGAACTCCTAACCGGACGCTGCGCATTCGAAGCAGAAACAATGGAAGCCATGTTCGCCAAACATATTTCAGCGACGGCTCGCCCGCTTTCATACTACAGACCTGATCTTTCCGAGGGGTGCTTGCTGGATCAAATAGCCGAGAAGGCCTTGAGGAAGAATCCTGACGATCGCTACTTGACTGTTTTGGAGTTACGAACCGACCTTGAACAGGTTCTTGCGGAATTAACCGACTGACGGAGACTGATTCAAGAATGCGAGTATTAATACTTGGCGCCGGCGCCACCGGCGGTTACTTTGGCGGAAGATTGATCGAGTCGGGCGCTGATGTCACCTTTCTGGTTCGACAAAGACGATATGAACAGCTCAATGAATGCGGTTTGATAATTAAAAGCAGCCATGGCGATTGCAGCATCCAACCGGTTTCTGCAATTTTGGATGCCGCAATTGAAAAGCTAAATTTCGACGTGGTGCTGATGGCCTGTAAGGCATTTGACCTGGAGTCGGCACTCTCAGCGGTGGCGCCGGCAATAAATTCAGGAACCGCCGTAATTCCGCTTTTGAATGGAATGCGCCACCTCGACTCCATTGGCCGGACATTTGGTTGCAATCGTCTGCTGGGCGGATATTGCGCCATCGCCGCGACGCTGAGCCCTGAAGGACACATTGTTCACCTGAATGACAACCACACAATTCGCTTCGGCGAACTCACAGGAGAATCATCTCAACGAGTGAATGCCATCGACGACATGATGAAACGAGCGAGGATAGACGCGGCGCAGAGCAGCACCATTGTTCATGACATGTGGGAAAAGTGGATAATGCTCGCAACACTTGCCGGAATTACATGTTTGATGAGAGCAAGCATTGGCACTATACTCAGTGCCCCATTCGGCAAAGACGCTGTCATGCAATTACTAGATGAGTGTCTCAGCATTTCGATGGCTCACGGATTCGAAGGCAGGGAAGCATTTTTCATGCGCACCCGTGGCATGCTCCTGGACACGCAATCTCGAATGACCGCCTCCATGTTACGTGACATACAATCAGGCGGACGCACAGAAGCTGACCACGTTCTCGGCGATCTCATTCAAAGGGCACAAGAGAAACAAGTGCAGGTTCCGTTGCTTCACGTCGCCTACTGCCACTTGAAGGCGTATGAACTTGAGCGGGAGCGCACGGGTCGATCACCCGCGCTGGCAGCGCTTAACTAAGCAGGCACGATAGTCGAGCTACCAGTCGGCGATAGATTCAGCTGATTCATAGGTCGGAATACAGGCGCAAAGTTCTCGCATTGTCGCTTCATAATAATTACAAGCGCGGGCAAGACCGACGCGAAGCCGCAAGAGAACAAAATGTGACTTATCCAGACGGTCCATCAAGGACCGTGAGGCTCGCTGCATACTAGTGGAAGAATCTCAGCAATTGCTGTTTGTCGTCAACAGTAAATTTCCAACCTTCAAGAAAGTCTTGCCCAATAGCATTCCCGGCCGCTCCACCGACCATTACAGGAAAACCGGACTTGTGAATCGGACCGAATGTAATATCCATTTCCACTTCTTTGAAGGCCACGGAACCACCCACTCCGCCACCATACATGGTGCGTGCATTAGAAGGCATCTCCATACCCAAGCGTAAGAACGTTGAATAGTTCATTATCGTTGAAGAGGCCCCGGTATCGATAAAGAAATCGGTGGTTTTGTGTTCAACTCGAACAGGCACCACCGGTTTTGTATTCACAATACGGCAGGGAATATCATATAGCGGATTGACAGCACGTGATTGTTGCGCTGCCGGATTGCGAACAACCATGCACCGACCCTTTTGATCAATTTCATAGGGAAGCCCTTCGACAAAGGCGTATCCCACCAGCGGTTCCTCACGGTCGGAATCCATAATCGTACACAGAAGGCGGCGAGTGATGTCACCCATACGAACGTCAAGCACCTTTTCCCATGCAGGAACACCCTTGCCGGCCCACCCTCGCACCGAAGTGGTTGGTGCCTCAGATGGTCTCGACAAGCCGAGCTGAGATAGATGGTTGGTACCGAGCAACACACCGGGGGCACCCGTGTCAAACATTACTCGAATGGGTCTGCCATTTACATAGGCATCAACTAGCATATGTCCCTGTTCGCCGGTAAGAAATCGAATCTTGCTTTCAGCAGGGAGATTGGAAAGATTTTCTCGCCCGCTCGATTCACTAGAACCAGCCGACGAGCCGATATCCGAACTTGAAGATCGCCCCCTTGAACTTGAACTGCCAGTTGACCTCGCGCTGGAACTAGACGAGATTGCGGCAGTAACAGGAGGTCGTGCGGAGGATCGCGGAGACTGCATCTGTTGCGCAGCATCAAAACATTGTTTGGCTTCATCTGGATGACCAAGCCGCTGATAACAAACACCCTGATAATAGTAATTGCGGGCGGCATCGTGTGACTGTCCGTCAATTTTCTTGAGCGAAGAATGCAGCAGCAGCAAAGCCTCCTTGTAGCTGCCCGAGTCAGCCAGGTGAATGGCTTTCTCAAGCCCCTCTTCTGCTAGAGCAGGTGACGATTGAGTAGCTGTTACGAAGAAACTGCCTACGAGCACAAAGCAAATCAGTTGCGAAATAGAACAAACCCGCTCGCGCATTGGCACCACACCCTCGCTAATGTCTTTCAGTGTCATTCCCCTATCTCGGGGCAGCGAAACCTGTACTCGTTCCCCCTGCGGCTGCTACGTCACCTCACATGCGCCTCAGAACAGGAGTTCAATAAAGGGAATTGAGATATACTTCCTGGAATCCTCCCTCGTCAGCTACATCCTCTCGTTTCGCGCCAGCGCTGAGCGCATATCAGATAAGCTTCCTGGTGATGCGGCACATCACGCTGTAGCGCTACCTCGACGCCTCAAACGAAGCCGTCGATCGGCCCTCTTGCTTCCGCCGGAGACGCTGGAGTCTGCTAGTAGAGTTGACCTGGTCTCGACAAGTAGCAGATTGACCTGAGTTGGCGGCAAAGAAAAAGAAACTCAGGTTTAAATGTAGCTTCGTGCGGCGAATAAACTAAATAGGAGCGAATAGAAAAGCGCTCCATCAGAAATTTACCCGCGCACAGCGATCAAATCTTTTTGCATGCGAATACACGGAATCTTCATACCGCTACGCAACTCATGTGTGCATTCTTCTATGACTCGCCAACCATGCCGTAGATAGAAACTCCGGGCGTTCAGAGTAGAACTCAGATGCGCCATCTTATAACCGTCTCTGTTAGCGTCTGCTGTTCGACGCGAAACAATAGCAGCACTCCGACACCCTTACCCACATGACCGGCATGCACATAGACAGCACGTATTTCATCTGCGACGCATCCTGCAAAACCGACAATCTCATCATTATCTACAGCAACAAACATACGTTCTCCATTTTTCATCGCTGCCTGGTAACTCTCTGGACGCGGTCCTTGAGACCATGAATGGATTTGCACCGGTGAGTAATCACGTGAGCAAATTTCCCGAATAGATGACAGATGTACTCGACAAATCGAATCCGCATCGCCATAGGTTGCTGACCGAATTTGTAAAGCAGTCATTCAGTATCTCCCAGTGAGGAGTCGGTCATGTCTTCCCCGCGCTCCAACCGCTGAGACTGCCACGTTAGCTCACTAACCAGCCACTTGTAGGATGCCGACTGTTCCCGCACTGGACGTGAATCGGGATAAAGTGTCACCAAGACCATAGCCAATCGCTCTCGTACTTTTTCGATGAGCTCACGATCCTGTGACAAACGAAGCGCTCTGCTCTGGCATGACAACATGCGGCACAGATCGATAGCGTCTTCGTTCGTCTTATATGATGCCGCCATGACAGTCCTTCGCAACAGATTGCGTGTTTTGCCCGGACGCCAATCTCCGAACCTCACTGGATGCTCGGAGATCATGAGTTTCCAGGTTGGGCTGAATATCTGTCGAGCTTTTGGTATGTCGCCCTGAAAACAAAACTCCTGGCAGTGGGCAAATCCAACAGCCACCTTTCCGTAGGCACTATTGGCAGCTTCTGCAGCTTTGTCCGCACACTTCAGAAATTCCAGCGCCTGCTCATATCTGAGCCGTTTTTGCACAGGGTCCATTTTCGACGAGCGCAGCTGGCGGAATCGCTGGTAACCATCGACAAAGAGATCTACTCTTCTATTCTTACCGTTATCAAAGTCAGCCATTCGCGCAGCTATTCGAAAGATCAGTTCTCTAGCCCGATCGTACTGCTTTTGATCCCAATACTCATTGCGCAATTCAAACATGGCATTAGATAACAGTTCTGCGGACCTCTCTTTTTGGCCGCCTGCGCTGGATGCCTTATCAAAGTAATGCTCAAATTTCTGAACAGCTGCTTCTCGATCGTGAATTCTTATCTCACCTGACGGGCCGGGAGATCTGATGACTGCCTTCAATTCCTGATCGGTCATGTGTTGCTTTCTCGGCGAGAATCTAACAAACAACGCGAAGCCTATTACGGGAATCATCAAGAAAAGCAAGACCTGTTTCCCAAGTGCCTTTGTCTTCTTTTTCTTAGCAATGATAAATGTAGCATCAGCCGGCACATCCTGAAGAGCAAGTTGCAACTCTGATTTAAGCTTGGCTATTGATTGAGGCCGCAAGTGTGGATCTTTCTGCAAACAAGATTCCACCACAGAACAGAGCGCAAGTCGTCGCAATGCACCATTCACATAGCAGTGTAACTTTGGAACAGTCGCCGCCACGTGTTTAAACATGGTTTCGGAGGTGCTTTCGCCACGGAACGGTGAAGTTCCGGTCAAACACTCGTACAAGACACAGCCAATCGAGTACACGTCAGATAGTTCCGAAGCCTGTTCGCCTCGACAATGCTCGGGACTCATATAGAGCGGGCTTCCCAGGAATGCGTTCTTAGCCGTCAACGTTGCCTCACGCTGAGCCCCCGTGATCAGCGCTATGCCAAAATCAAGAAGAATCGGTGTGACAACACCCTTCTCGTCTCGAGTGAGAAATATGTTGGAGGGTTTGATGTCCCGGTGAACGACACCATTCGATGAGGCGTACTCCAGTGCGTCGAGAATGCCGCATGCTATACGCTCCAAGTCACCAAGGCACACAGTGGAATGTTGTCGAAGATAAACATCGAGACCTTCGCCTTCGAGCAATTCAGAAACTTGATATGGCTGATTGCTTCTCTCCATGATTCCAAACGTATGAATTTTTACAATGTTGGGATGACAGAGGGTACCTAAAACCCGTGCTTCACGATGGAACCGCTTCTGTCCTTCAGGTGTTGCCGACAGATCGGAGTGCAACAGCTTAATTGCCACTTCGCGTTCAAGTACTGCATCATAGGCACGATAGACATCCCCCATTCCTCCCCGAGCAATTAAAGAGATTGATCGAAAACGAGCGGGAAAATCGTGGTTTTCCGCGAATAGTTCCGGATCTGGGGACATGAGCGGTGAATCAGTCATAACGAATTCGATGGTAACTGTTTCTGTTATTCCCGCATGGGGCAATTTCACGCCCGACTGGCTCCACCGCAGATGGAGTTACGGTTTCATGGCGTCGAGAAATTTATTGATCTTCTGAGCGTATCCCGTCAGTTCAACATAGCTATCGCCCTTAACCGATTTCCCTCGCATCGAACCGCTCACGGAGCATTTCCCTTCCCAGTAAGACAGTCCTGCTGAACGTTCGGTCTCCAACTCCTGATTTTTCAGAGATGGCTGAATGTTTAGCCGAATCTCCTCGGAGGGAATGGTGACATCCCAGCCCATAGGGAATTTAGTATTTGTCTTAGGACTTTGCCATTCTCCTGTGGTCTTGATAATGAAGTCGGAACCCGTTAATTTGCGTGTCTGCCCGTCAGCACCAATGATGGTACCAAATGAGTTGTTATCAACGGTGCCATCTTCGTTCCTTATGATACAGAGCATTAGCTGTGAATCATTTTCCAGCTGAACGCTATACCAGTTCCAACCGATTGTCTTATCACCCAACATATTGCTGCCAAATTCGTGATCCATCCACGAATTTCCTCGCACGTGGTGAACCTTGCCATGGTCAGTAATCAAACCTTCCGTCGGCATTTTAGTGCGCGAGTAATAATAAGAGGCTTTGCCATCGCCATCGGCTTTGCGACTAAATCCATTATCACCGTGAGCAACCGGTGCGCCCAGCGTATCAAGATTAAGTTGAATAGAAAATTCCCTGGTGCCAGCATTGATTTTGTGCGAGCCGTCGGGCTGCGCAGACACCTTCCAGTCTCCATTCCACACATAATAATTACTGGCTTTTGCACCGGCAGTAAATGGATGCAATACACTGCTTCGCTCCTTCCACTGAAAATTCTGATTCTGTTCATCAGATAATGCAAGGTGCGAAAAATACATATTTTGCCCCAAAAGCTTATGTCGAAAGAAGGTGAGTTCATAGCCATATTTGTGCCCCTCATCATCCTTAAGATGCCCGACGTAATACCACCACTCCGATTTGAATGCGTCGTGAGCAGCCTCGTCTTTGGGAAACTGTAAGTTATAACCCGGTTTCGCTTTCTCGTATTGGTGAGCGTCATTTTGATTGCCTGGTATCATACTCGCAACCTTGATGACGGTCTGCTCAACCTTCAATGGCGGGACATAATCAAACGCATCCTCAATCTTTTCACCTGCAGCTTTGGAGATAGCGGCATGGCCGGCAATCACGTTTCTGGTCAAGCCGTACAAATTCCCAACCAAACGCCCGGCGATGGGATCGGTATATTTATGCATGTAATCATTTGCCGACGTTATCCCACCTCGTACCTGCCCGGACAGCGGATCAATGTATTGATATGCCCGCACAGCGGCCACTTGGGCGTCGTTTCGTACCAAGTTCATGACCGGTACGACTTTGTGAGTGAACTGCGCGCCCTTAGCTGCGGCATCTTGCAGCACGATTGCAGCCGCCGGATCCACATAATCGTGCACAGTTTTCTTGGCCGCCTCAGCTTCCTTATGCAATCGGTTAGCCACAGGATCAACATAGGTGTGAACTGTGCGATCGACTTCCACCGCCCCTTTCGACGCCTGGTCCACCACAGACCGAGCACCGTCAGAAATCGACTGCGCGCCCTGGCGAGCATCCTCTTGAAGGCGACAGAGCACAGGATCGGCATAGAATTTGACCGCGCGATTGAAAACTTCAAATGGAGAAGACATTGGGATACCTCTTCGACAAAAGACCGAAACATCCTCGCTCCTATTGCGTGGTGAATGGTCTCTGTATGCTTTATGGAGTGATCATCGCAGCCCAATATCACAACAATTTCACAGCGAAGTGTGCCGTCGAGGAGCACAAATATCTATCAGGGCTGGAAGAGACGATACGGAACGCTCGGAAAGTCAACCATTATCAGGCTGTTCCTCGCGATACCTCAACAATTGCTTCGGAAGCGTGTACCGGCATTATTTGCCGACTTGATTGTTGGGAGGAGAGTACTAGAACTTGCCGATTCGCAATCCCCCCCGTATCAAATGCGGTGTTCTGCATTTGATCCTGCACTCTCAGTGCTGCTTGATGAAGAGCCCGCAGATCCGGCGTTACTGTTCGCCACAAATAGATGATCCCAGATGGCACTTACAGCAAGGTTGAGCATGCTTGATTGCGACTTACGCAGATCAATCAGCTCAACCTTGCTCACTTTTATTAGCCTACCAGCGACAATTGCTACCTCTCGAACTTCCTGGCCTCAGTTCGAATAGCATCAATCTGTTTTTGCATTTCCTCACGTTTTCCTGCCTCACCAGCAAGGTTTGCTGCATCTCGATAACCGCGGCGAGCGTCGAGGCGATCATTCAGAATGTCCGTCATTTGAGACGAGAGTTCACGACCTTTCGCCCTCGTTGGTTCTGCTGCTCGGAATACAGCCTTCACGTCGTCGATGGTCTTCACTAAGCCGGGTTTAAGATCAAGCATAAATCTAAGAAATTGCTGCCGATCAAGGTCTACACGTGGTTCTATGTGCGTATATTTTTTTACGGATAGGAGCACACCGTTCTGTTCGTCTTCCGGTAGCTTTTTCACGATGTCTTGAACTGACTTTTCAGCAAGCTTCACTGCCTGCTTTGCTTTCACGACCTCTGGATCGGTCTCGTCCTTTCCATATACAGCCATTTGGGCTCGCTGACCTTTTTCCAAGTTGTCGGCGGCATCCTTCAAACCGGGTACCTGCCCAAGGCGTTCTCCTAGCGCTTCTTTCGTCCTTTTATTTTCATCGATTTTTAGATACTCAATAGCCCACTTGTTAAACTGGGCGAAATCGGTTCGAGAAAGCTTGTTTAGAACATCGCCCGCAGCTCGATATGCTGCATTCTCTGCATTTTGGTGCCTGTCGAGCTCAGGTTCCAGCTTCGCCAATTTTGCCAGAATAGCTGGCGCTGCTTTGTTGTAGGCTTCGTCAGCTGCGCTGATTGCCACTTCGAATTTAGGCGCGACCTCTTTGTAGGCATCCTTCAAACCCTTGTGATTCATTGCGTGATCCCACGCCTTCGACGCGTCTTCGGTGAGCTGCCCGGGTGAGCTTACCTGTTCGTCAGCTTTGGGTTGCTCTGCCCTGACCAGCATGATGTCGGCTAAGCCAGCCGTATCTTTCTGTTGGATTGCGAGCCGTGCGCAATTTTGCAGGGTAGAAAGCTCTTCATGAAACGCGCTTGTTGTTGAAGCTGTTGTTGAAATTGCTGTTGCTTCTGTTGATTCAAACCTGCTCATTCTCCGTCTCCTTTTCCATAGCCATGGTGGCTCTTAATATCTTGCGTGATGTTTTTGTCAGCTACCGAGCCAGTCGAGTGTTCGACTCCCCAGCAAGAAGAATTCATTATTGATTAAGCGAACGGCGACCAGCATTTGATGATTCCTTCGTTCGACCGCCAAATCAGGCGATGCCGCCTGCTGTCCAGGTTAATCGTTCTAGATGCTCTAGAGAATTCATATTGGGCAGTTCGATAACGTGGAAGCGTAATACGGACCTTCACCACCGACAATGGTAGGAATACGACCCTCCTCGATCACGAAAACAATCGCCAGCAGGACTTATTGACACATAGAATCGATAGTGGACGGTAAGTGGTGCCAGGGTGAACAAGAAACAGCTCAGCCGTGACACGAAAGCAGCACAGCAACCTGAGCCGGACTCTCAGCAACTTCACGAAACCGTCACAGAGGTCGAGATGAAATGGCCCGTGGAAGGAACCTGAGTACGTTTAAGGTATGAGCCAAGATTCTCGGTCGAACCAGTATAGTAGTAGGGTTAACCGCTGCAGAAATTGTGCGGCGCTCATGCGTTCGGGGCTCATTATTTGTCCAAAATGCGCTTGGATTGTAGATGAATCATCTGACGAGAAGGTGCCAATTGATGAAACGAAATCCTTTCCCAGTCCGGTTAAGGGAATGTCAGCCCTAGTGGCTAAGGTAAAGAAGACCAGTCTTCCACTTTCCGTTATAACTGCAACTGTGGGCGCTGTTGTCCTAATGTGTACGAACCGACTATTGCTAGTCGTGTTGTTCCTCATCGTTTATATGCCAATCGTAGTGGCAGTACTCAATCATTTTCGCCGACGGAAACATTACTAAAAAATGGTAGGAACCATCAGGTTCTCCGGGTTAGCTATGTTGTCCCATAGTCTATCTTTGAAATTTGCCTGAGCCAGATCGTGGTTGACCTCGGAGAGGGGCTACGAACACGCTTGTTGATAGATATTGAGACCTAGAAACCAGCATTCTGTGTGCTCATCTGCCGTTGGCACATATTCTCTTGTACCTGTAGTCGAACAATCGTCTGGTCAGCGGCCTGCAACGCACTCGCTACGGCAGCGTCAGCAAGAAAGCGTCCTGAGCCAACCCAGTCGCCGCAAACGAAAACGTTGTGATGACCAACTAAC
Organism: Candidatus Obscuribacterales bacterium; assembly: GCA_021732565.1. Classification (GTDB taxonomy): domain Bacteria; phylum Cyanobacteriota; class Vampirovibrionia; order Obscuribacterales; family Obscuribacteraceae; genus JAKFUT01. The sequence goes on along the minus strand of JAKFUT010000166.1, from coordinate 26,039 downwards.
TCCACGTCGGCAACGCCATTGCATCCGGAATTGGCAGCCAGTGGCGTTCCAAAGCTGGCGGTCATATTGGGAAGAAAGCGCTTGAACACCAGTTGAGACTTCCACCCCGGCTGCAGCCGGTCCATCAGCTCCAGCAGACGATTCTCGTGGGTCTCATCGCCAGTCTCGCCACTGCGCAGATATACCGCAAGGTGAATCAATGCACCATCGGTAGGGGCTAATTTTCCACCGACAGAATGAACCGAATAGTACAGAGGCTCATCAATGCCCAGCGCAAATGTAACATCCTTAATCGGCAAGGTCTTCAAACACACGTCAAGGCAAGCGACGTTGCTCGGTAAAATGCGATCAAAGCGCTCAGTATCATGAACCGGCGGAAGAATCTTATTCACTTGTCCTGGAGGCAGCGCCAGTACTACGGCATCAAAACTCTCTCTGCCTCCATTCATTGCAAGTTCGACGAGGTTGTTTCTGTTTGTTAGCGCAGTAACCTCTACACCTGTCAGCTCTCGGACACGATTCTTGTTCAGTGCGCGGAGAGAGTCAACGATGGATTGCCATCCTTGATCAAGGTAAAGCACACCCTGACTGGTAAGGGAGATCTGGCGCAATGCGGCACCAGCAGACAATTTAGCCGGATTATTAGAGTATGTCGATAGTCTGACGATGGCAGAGAGGACAGATCTCACGCGGACGCTCTTTACGGATGTAGCAAGCCATTGCTGAAAGGGAAGTCCCATAAGCTGATCAGTATTTATGCTTCGAAGCCGCGAGAGTATTCCCACCAGTTCGATCTTCTCCCCGACATCAAGCAGGCTTGTTGATATTAAAGAAGTAAGACTGAGCGGAACTTCCAGAAATTCACCACCGCTGATGGCCACGGCTTTCCGGAATTTTGCTGATGCGCCGGCAGGCACAATGTTCGAGTCAGACAGAAATTTGTACGCCGGCCCACCTCGGTAGAGCGCATGGGGACCCAGATTTAGGAAAAAACCGGCTTTCGACAAGGTCGTCGCACGGCCACCAATGGCAGTGGCTTTTTCAATAAGTGTCACATGCACGCCATTTTCGGATAACCGCGCCGCTGCGGTCAGCCCGGCAATTCCGCCACCTACGACAGCAACACGTGGCATGGACGATGCAGTTTCCACCAGTGATCTCCATTCAAAACAATCAATCTCGAAATCCCGGACGAAGCCGTCTTGATATGGGCATGCCGGAACTCGCCCCTAATCCTATCGCTGGAAGCTGCGCAAAAACTGATACCAAAGTAATCCTGATCAAGCCCTTCTACCAGAAAAGGAACGCAGGGTGACGGTTATCAGCCATTCTGCTTGTGGTTAGATAATATACATATATCGACTTTCTTCTGTGCCAGGTGCGCTCCGGACATCTGCTCAGAAAAATCACTAAGCTATTTGACAAGTCGGTTAGTTGAAATCTCCTCAAAGCGAGAAGCCCGCAAAACATCAGTGCAACTGTGGTATAAAGCTTTATCCGGTCATAGAGGAGGTTCATGAGCGAGTTGAAGCCTTTAATATTTGCGACACTACTGTTCCTTATTTTGACGTCAATTGCGTCAATTTCGACGCGGTCAGTCCGGGCTAAAACTGACGCACCGCCCGCCACTAGTGCTGCAAAAGCCTCCTTACCAGGTCCAAATCTAATTGTTAATGGCAGCTTTGAGCAAAGCCCGGATCCCGGCGGCAGCTGGCAACACTATGACGCAGGTGCTACTGCAATCAGCGGGTGGCGAGTTTCATTCGGTGAGATCGACTTGTATAAGGGTATTACGACTCCATTTGGACAGAAGACCATTGACCTGGATGGTCAGAATGCCGGCGGCGTCTCCCAGGCGATTAAAACCGAACCGGGGTGCAGCTATAAACTCAAGTTCTACATAGGCAGCTACGATTCAGATGAGAAAAAGGTCTTCGCAAGAGCAGCCGGCAGCAGAACTTCGTGGCCTTTTTCTGTTCCCGGGGGCTCTCAAGAACACCCGGGACTGCGGGAACTTTTCTGCGTCTTCAAAGCCAGGGAAATAACTACCACCATCGAAATCGGCAGCGGCAAGCCCGGTACCCAGGGTCCAATCTTAGACAACGTGTCGTGCGTAAAAATCGCAGATGCCCCGCCTCCATCCGTTGCGGCTCCTCCTGCTCAAACGGCAACACCGCCAACCGCCACCACAGCTCCAGCAACAGAGGAAGAGGAAGAAGAGGAAGAAACTCCCGCCGCGCCAGCGGCGCCTGGCACGCCACCTGCACCCCAAGGCAATTAATTCACTCAGGCATGCGACCGTCACCCCGCAATCGATTTGGGCTCTCGCTTTTTGGTCGTGCACCAAAGTCGCAGGTTCTTCAATTCAGCGACCATCGACTTACCGTCGTCGCTCAATTTGACAACGGCGGGCAATTCCTCGTTTATGCGAAGTTTCGGGAAAGCAAAATTAGTGCAGAGTAGCTCAAAAGTTTTATCAGATTTTCCATCCAGCAGGTGAATCACGTGTCGCTTGTATTCGCCATGCTGAATTCGAATTGTTCCGGATTTACCCGATCGGGAACGATACAACCGGGTGAGGTCGGTCTGCCATTCTCGCTGCTGCTTTCCCCATGCCGAGACAAAACAACCTGTAAGTACAAAGAACCAACCGACCACTCCCGCACCAATGAAACTAATGAAGAATCCCCTGGTGTCCTGATACAGTGACATCATAGGGTAGATGATCATTACGGCACTCCCCATGTATATACAAGTCCAGTTAAGGGCTGTTTTCTTTTTGAAATCAGGATGGAGTGCAGTATCAGTTTTCCTCCCCATGGTCATACTCTCCGAATGTATTGATTGGAAATATTCCAATCAATCATAGCGTACCCGAGATTTAATGTCTCTATCGCGCCTGAGCACGGCACTCTTCAAGCGAGCGACCTCCGGGATGAACGAATGTGCTTACGTAACATTCGTCAATTTATTTGTGACGTCTCTGCCAATCCGCATAAGCCGACGCCATTTCGTGTGCCGCGTCTGCAACTACCACTCTGCCTACCCCAGTCCCAAGACCCGGACAGAACACATTTTCAGCCAAATCCGCACGCCCTGAAACTGTTCGCAAAATAGCAACCATAGCCCAGTAACAGTTAACGGAAGCAACGGCTTGCGGTAAAAGCATAGTCGGTGCGCAAAGTAGATGAGGAATTTTGTTGTGTCCGATCGGCACAACAATCGCAGCGCCAACCGGCAAATGTCCCTCAGGATGTTGAGCAATAGGTTATTGTGTCAGGAATCGCCACATCGTGTGACGAAAAGATCCTTTATCATAGTCCACCCCCAAGACCACCATAGTTATTGATCATAAACGTGCCTAGCAAATGCACCGCAGTTGGCACAGAGATAGCTAGTGCAATGCCCTTCGCAAGGGTAAACGTGGTTGTCCCGGTCCGTCTTCGAGAACGAATCAACATTATGCCCAACGGAATAGAGACCAGCCATGACAGCGCGGTTATGACTCTGCTGATATCGCGTGCAGTGTCATATCCATAATCAGCAAGCATGCCCACTTCATTTGATTGTCCATAACGCGGTTCACTAGCGCCAACTGGTACAGTATCCATCCGAAGTGTGCGGAGACTACTGGTTTCTGAAGAGTTTTGCTCTGGTGCATCCTGATAATTTCCAGGGTCAAGTTGATGCGCTGCATAGTCTGATTGTCTCTCCAGTACAACGACGCCAGTCACTGGTGTGACCACGCGATATTTTCCCGCAAGCATTTCTGCTTGCTTAGTCTGTCCACTTGTCATAAGTCTTGCAACTTCCTCTTTCGCCCAGAGACACGTAATCTGAGCAGATACCAACCGATCCAAAACCACTGGGATGTTGGGACAATCCTTCGAAGTTTTTCTAACAACAACTACCTTCTTTGTGACAGAACTCCAGCTGGCGAAGAGAGTTTTCAAGTCTTTTGCCACGGTTGATTCATGAAGAACAGAACTATAACTGACCATGTTGCCCAAACATTCCAATCTCACGGATTCCAGTACCGAATTCGGCCCGGGTTGGATTTGAAAGTCGTACATTTGAAGGTTATGAACAAGGTCAAGCGGGTCCGAAATAAATGGCTTCGGAGCAAACGGTTGTGGTCCGTGAATCCAGAGAACAGCTCCCGCCGGGTGCTCAGCCGCGTCTTCCAAAGCTTCTCTCAAGGCCGGAGCGTTGTCCTGTCCGCCAACAAAGTGCCCGGATTCAACCGTCGCTAACGCCTCTGTCAGAGTACTTGCAGTAATATCGCACTCCTTGGGATTTTCAGAATTCGCCTCGGAAGAGAAATAGACAATGGGTCTGAGGTCAGACGGAATACTAGAGAGCGCCTCCTTAATCTGTGATGCATCATTCTTGAGAGACGCCGATGAATCGATTACTACCACCAGACGTTTGGGAACGAATGTCGTGGCTTCCTGCAACCGCTGCACTATGAATTGCTTTCCCCGGGAATACCAATCAGGAGTCGCAAGTTCTCTCAGTTGCACTGTTCTCTTCATGCTCACAACTGCGAGCGGTTGCACGGAATTGTGTCCCTTAATTATTCCGTCGACTGAAAAGTCCCTGGTGTTTCTCGCCACCGTTCCAATGTTCGGAGCCAGGAACATTTCCTGCGAACTGAGGTGCACTCGATGTCTCTTAGGCGGAGTGAAATTCGTGGACAACAGGTTCGGCAATTGCATCGAACAACTCGTGCCATCGCACGTATCAATCGGCACTTTTAACCCGAGACGGATTTTCATTTCGCCTCCACCAGCGGGAACAGGCGAGCATTGAACAATAACTCGATCTGTTCCCGACATGGTTACCAGCAGTGGATCCCTACTCCTGGCAACGATCGACCTATACGCTTCTCGTGTTTTTACAGTGGACCCGAATGCACCCTCCTGCGCTTGTCCATTAATCCATAGCGTGACTCGTGATACCACAGCACCAACTGGCAATGCAATCTCACTGCGCGCTTCCCTAGCTTGGGTGTCAACGTTGTGAAAAATCATTGTCCAATCGATGGAACTAGACAAGCTCGCGGGGTCGATACTTCCAGAAATCTGCGACCTTGTGAGGGAGAGTCCGCGAACTTGTGGTCCGACAATTGAGCTACCAAGAAATTGATCCGGTTGCCCGTCATTTGCACCATCAGCTTTGCGCTCACTGTTTTGATAGGTATTACCCGTAATCCTAAAGTAGAGGTCCTTATCCGGTCCATCTCCAAGCCCCCGATTGGGAATCAACAATTCAGCTAGCCCGAACCCGGTTATGGGATATTCTGAGGGTCGAAGATCTTCCTTCGTTGCAATACATCGCAAGAACGAGATCGACTCTTCCTGTTTCCGCAGAGAGGATTGCCTGGCCTCTTGCAGATTAGACTGAATGAGAAGAGCATGAATCATCGGAGCGAAGACGAATGACGACGACAACAACACGCCGAGAAGGGAAAACGTTCTTGCTATACGGCCAATACTCGGCTCAGTCTTACGCCAGAGCTCCAACCCCAGAGAAATGGCGGCGAACAGTAGGAACGGTGACATACACAAGAGCAACATCCAACCGAATTTGCAATACACAGGACTCTGTGACGCAAAAAAGCACTTCAGCCAAATCATGGTCCATGATGCTGATAATCCTACCGCCAGACCATTCATCAGTCCGATCAACCGCGGGCGGATCAAATACCTCTTCCTTACCGATGACCAAACAGCGAAATTGAGAATTGGGACGATCAGGACCAATGCCATTTTTCCCACGGCAGCAAAACCATTCGCTTCCATTGTGTTAAACAGCGAATAAAGGGCATACGCCAGCAAGCCCAGACCAGGAAGAATGGACCCGAAGGTAAGAATGAAAAACCCTTCACAGGGAGGAGAAAACTTCTCATAGCCCTCTCTGGAGAGGAATAACGATCGTTCCGCAAATATATGCACAAAGACAGCCACCGCAGACAGCGATAGAAACACAAGCCAAAACATGAGGGGATTATTGCCCAGAGTCATGGAGCTGGCAAAAAGAAGTATGGCGATTGAAAGATACAGCGATGGCTCTTTCAGGATCGACTTTGGTCCTGCGTCAAATCCACTAATTTTCGGTTCTTCAGATAGCGAACCTTCCGGCGAGGAAAGCTCGCCGTTCAAGAAACTGTTAACCATGCTAACACCTCGTATACTCGCAATACCGCCGGTAGTGCAAGCGCTTATCTTGATGCATTACTGGCGATATGAGATTTCTATTATGTTGCCGGGTTTCAAAAAATTACAACTGTCAAAAACCAGTCTTCGTGGGAATCGCCCCAATATGGTGTTTCTGTAGAGAACTAGAACAACACCGCATTCTCACTGCATCAATGTTGCAAGTGGAAAGTATTGCACACAGGCAGCCAGGTACACGCAGGCTCGCGCCATGAGTGGGCGTACATCACCGTTTCCTGCTGCACGTTCGCGGCAGAAGTCACTTGGTGATAACCAATCGTACTTTGTTTCAAGTTAATTTCAAAATCGAACAGTAGGCTGGCTTTGTTCTTCAGGAGGATGCTCAATGGCGCGAATCACAGGCAGCAACAAATTTCTCGTCGTAATTGTTTTGACAGGCCTCTTTCTCTGGTCCGCTGTCATTATCGTTACCATTGCCGCTAGCTTCATAGCGCCCCCGGCCTCCATGCAGCATCGCCGCCAGATATTGGTGCAATCTCCGGCTCTTTCGCCAATCAATTTAAGACGGGCAGAGACGGAACCATACGTGCTCACCGGGAAAGGTCCATGGATCGCTTAGATCAAACAACTCCCGTTTAAGCGGGAATCTCAATGACGTGCTACAAAACGCACCGGTTGGTTTCGAAACGCCCTACAGGATATCCAACTGACGAATACTTGAAAAAGCCCGAATCCCCAAATCTTATGCTACAAGCGCAACTATGCCCCGCCCTTTTGAGGCCGGCACAAAGGCCGTTCCCTGATACACCGGGCCTGCCTGTTGACAGAATTTGGCGGCCCGGCTACAACGGTGTTAACTCTTCCGGCTCGAAGGAGCTTCACACATGAGTGACACCGCTACTGTCAAACTAATCAGAAAAGCTTGCTTCCTCGCGCTACTGAATGATTTTACGCTCTTAAGCGATGGCGAGCCCATTGGTACCATCGCCAATGGCAAAGAGGCAACATTGCAGATACCCGCAGGACATCATGCCCTCGCGCTACGAGTTAAGAACAAGAAATATAAGACACTGGAGTTTGACTTTTCCCCGGGAGAGAATAGGACTTTTGAATGCGGACTGGCAGTTGATCCATGGTTGTATCGAGGTGTCTGCGCAGTCGGCCTTTGGATTTTCTTTGACTCACTGGCTAATCTCTTGCTCCAAGAAATCTATCCGTCGTTCTTTGAGCTTACTCGCTACGTGGAACTATCGATTTCCGCGGTGGGACTAATCGTCACCGTGGCAGCTTTGGTACAGATGTTGAAACGCGGAGTGTACTACTTGAAGGACATCTCGTAAGTCCCGTTAGTCGCATAAACCAAACGAATATGGCGCCAACCACAAAACGCCTTTATTTGGACGAATGACCATCAGTGAACGTGAGCATCGGCAGCTTCAAATTGTATCGGGGCAAGCGTAAATACCGTCCAAGTTGATAGGAGTTTGTCGCGATCTTCTACTACCTCCAGCCTACCGTTGCGAGGGAAAAGGCGCACGAAAGGCAATTAGTTGTGCTCACGCATGCTGATACCATGACGGTGGCTGCCGGATGGCCGGACAGCACCTCTTGAACAACTACGGCGTCAGAGACTTCTCTATCAGCTGCGCCTCCCCGGTCCTACCACTTTCGCGCAGGAGCCTGGCATACAATTCGATGTGCCGCTGTTTTACCGAATCCATGGGCAATGCCTTTTCCATGTCGATAAGTTCTTTCATGTACATCAGCGCTCTGGTACCGGAACCTGCCTGCATCGCAATTTGAACTCTCGCCTCCGCCATGGATCTCCCCTGACTGGTCACGCCGCGAACACTGGAGATTGCAATGATCTTCCCTATGTATAGTTCTGCTTCTGTGAATTTCTTAGAGGAGGAACAGATATCCGCCATCTCTAGATATCCATGGGTCAATTCAGGGTGCCCCGCTGGTAAATGCTCTTCGGTGGCAGACACTCCACGCTTACAGGTTTCATAAGCAAGCGGCAGTTTCCCTTCAGATTTATAGACACTGCTCAGATTCACCAGAGCGTGTCCCATGTTCTTAAAATCTTTTCGCTCAGAAAAAATAGACGCAGCACGATTGTAGATCTCTTTTGCTGCAACATTGTCCTGTTGCTCCACCTTCAACGAAGCGAGACTGTTGAGAGCTACGGCCAGCTCACGACTTTCCCTTCCCAACAAGCGCTCCTTGATTTTAATTTCGCGCTGATAGAGTACATCAGCCTCGGCTAACTTGTGTTCATCTTGCAAGACGTCGGCAAGATTATGCAATACCTTTGCCACAACCAAATCGTGCGGACCAAGAGCTTTTTCATCAGCCGCGAGGGCCTGCCGATAAGCAGATTCAGCTTCCGCGAAACGCCCTTGACGGTAGTAAACTATGCCCAATGTCAGGAGGGCACCGCCAACAAACCGATCGCCTTCTCCCATCCGGGCCAGGTATATCTGCGCAGATTTTTGGGCAGCTTTTTCAGCCTCCGCATACTTCCCCAGTTCAACCCATGTTTTTGCTAAATCGTTCTGACATCGAGCCTCTTCCAGATTGTCTAATCCAAAGGTCTCCCTGTCAACTTCGATGGCCTGGTCAAACGTCTTGCGCGCCGACTGGTACTTCCCTTCCATGAAGTAAATGGCGCCCAGGTCATATAAAACCCAAGCCAACCGCGGATCATTTTTCGGAAAGGCATGGGCTAGTTGCACTGCCCGAGAAAAACATGTCTCGGCGTCAGAAAGACTGTCTATGTCCGTAAAGTCGTGTCCGTCCATGTAATACTTACACCACACCAAATTCTCGGTTTGTAGCGAAGCACAACCTGCGAGGCAAAAGAGCACCGTCAGAGATCCAATTAACTGGCGAAGGTCGAATAGGTTTATTGGCATGCCTATATTATAGGCATTGTGCAAAAAATCCTGTAGACTTTATTCCGCTAAAGTCAGGAACATTTGGGCAATGTCCTTCAACGGTGCGCACTGCCAAAGCTAAGAACTCGGGAGAGAACCTGTGAAGACGTGGCAGAAAGGTGTGATACTTGTCGCAGTCCCCATGGCTTTGCAGCTAACGTTTGTCGTTCTACTTGCTGTTCTGCTCAACAAAGCAGAGTTTGAAGCAATGCAAGAGATTCATTCCAAGACGATAGTTTCGATGTCACAACGCATCGGTAGTCGGCTGAGTCGCGTTCCATCCGACCTGGCACTGTTTGCGGTGTCAAAAGACTCCAACTACTTACACGCCTTCAATGATGCCCTCACTACTGTGCCCGATTCGCTCCGGGGATTAAAGGCCATGGTAAGCCACGATGCCTCGCAGACGCAAACAGTGGAGCGAGTAGAAAAACTTTCGCAAGAATTGATCTCATTGGCAACACAAACGAAGCGCCTGATCGAAGACGATCACATTGATCAAGCCCTGTCCACCTTCAAAAGCGGTAAGTACTCGCAACTACTGAGTAGTCTGGACAATGAGCTGAAAACTTTTCGCCTCGATGATGCAAAAGAGAGGAAGGGAAAAGCTGATATTCTCTACAAAGTACGAGAGGAGTTGAAAGCAGCAGTGGCAGCAGGAGTTGCGCTTTCAATTCTCACCGGAATTCTGTTGTCGATTTTCTTCGCCAGAGGAATCACCAGGCGCCTTGGAGTGCTTACGGATAATTCAGTGAGACTGGCTTACGGTGACGCACTTAACCCGATTATCTCCGGCAACGATGAGATTGCTGAACTAGACAGGGTTTTTCATGACATGGCCAATCAACTAGCTGAGTCAACAAGAAAACAACGCGCTGTAATTGAAAATGCCATGGATGTGATTTGTTCTGTCTATCAGGATGGGAATTTTGTTGCAGTGAACCCTGCAGCCGTAAAAGTATGGGGATACAACCCTGATGAGCTATTGGGAAAGAACATTACCGCGCCGATTTTTTCAGACGACATCACTGAAACGCTAAATACTATTAAAGATATTATGGTTGGAAAGTCCGCCATGACCTTTGAAAATCGAGTGATGCGCAAGGATGGAACAGTGGTCAACATGCTCTGGTCGGCGCACTGGTCGGAAAGAGAACGCAGTTTGTTTTGTGTCGCCCACGACATAACTGAACGTAAGAAATACGAAGAACAACTCAAACGCAGCGAAAGTAGAACCCGAACGGTTATTGAGAAGATGCCGGTGGGAGTAGTGACCATTACAGAAAGCGGAGTCATAGACTCTGTAAATCCAAGAACAGAAAGCTTGTTTTCTTATGGACAGGAGGAACTGATAGGTAAGCCGATCAGTCAACTGTTCGAAGTACCCGATTGCCAGCAACCTGAGCTAGTATTGGCAGCACTAATGGACAAAGCCTATGAAAAGCCTTCGGAGTTGGAGGCAAGGAGGCAAGACAATTCAACGTTTCCTGCCGAGGTTGCTTTTACAAAATATCTTACAGATGAAGGCTTGCGTTATCTCTCTACAATTGAAGATGTAACTGAGCAACACGAAATCGCTCGCATCAAGAAGGAATTTGTGGCGATGATTACGCACGACTTGCGCACGCCACTTACCTCCATACGAGGCTCGCTGCAATTGGCACTTTCCGGAGGAGCCGGCGAATTGAATCCGGCAGTAACAAAGTTGGTTACCATCGCCGAGCGCAATAGCACCCGTCTGTTGAAACTAGTAAACGAACTGCTGGAGTTGGAGAAACTGGAAGCAGGCAAACTCGACATTCTGCCTGAAATTGTTTCAGTCAATCTGCTCATCGAACAGTCGATCGAATCGGTAAAATCATTTGCCACACAGAGTAATGTAAAACTGGAAACCCAAATTTGCGACGGCACCGTCACCGCCGATGGTGATCGAATTGTTCAAGTTCTCGTCAATCTGCTCTCTAACGCTGTGAAGTTCTCACCAAAGGAGTCAACCATAACAATCAACGTTGTTCGCATTCCCAATTGGCTCGAATTTAGAATCATAGATCAAGGCCGAGGCATACCGGCCGCTTATCGAACCACGGTATTCGAGAAGTTCAAACAAGTGGAACATGGAGATGCCACCAAGAAAGGCGGAACCGGACTCGGTCTGCCAATCTGCAAAGGGATTGTCGAACAACACGGTGGTGTTATCAGTGTTGACAGCGAAGAAGGCAAGGGAAGCACTTTCTGGTTTCGTCTTCCTGATGCTGGATAACCCGGTCTTCCAGGTACCAGTAGAAACTCCCAATCACTTACGGCTCCCGAATCCGACTCTGCGCGCCCGATTTGTGTAATTTCGGGTGCCTGAATCAAGGCTCCTCACCAACCGTGGTCTACCGTCAGACCGGCAGATTCACAAGAATCGCGCTCTTGGACTACTGAAGCAAGCAGAAGCCAGCAATACCCGTCAGCTATCAACAACGCTGAGCGCTACCCCCCGGTGATTACGATTTCAACGCGGCGATTGCGCGCTCTATTTGGATCAGAATCATTCGGAACTTTCGGACAGCTCTCACCAAATCCTCGGACCTCCACCAGTTTTGCATCCACCCCATGCTCGGAGAGAAATTTCGCGACGGAAATTGCTCTGCGGCAGGAGAGGTCAACATTGTAGATAGCGCTTCCGGTGTTGTCGCTGTGTCCCTGGACGCTTACATGTTTTCCTGGAAACCGTGCAGCCTGCTCTTGCTGAATTCTTGCAAGCGTTGCAATACTATCCTTGCGTATATCGCTTTTATCGTAATCGAAGAGAATGTCGCTAGAGAAGGTTATAGTTGCTTGGTTGGCTGACTCTTCAACCTGTGGTGTTAGCCATGGTGCAGGATCACCAGACGGAGCTTCGGTGGCGATGAAGTTCGGCGGACGGACAATGTTCCAAACGCCGGAACTGCCGCCGTCCAAATAGCGGTACGTTCCCGAGGCCTGTTTACCAGTATCGTCCAGGGAAAATATGACCTTGAGGTATTTCAAATTCCACGGCTGATAAGTAAGAAGCGTTAGCGTCTTGCCATCGAAAGTGCCGCTTGGTATAGCGCCTATTCCGTCTGACTGTTTCCACGCACCGCGAACCTTTACCATTCCGTCTGCGGTCACTCCGGTGACCGTCAACGTGACTTTACCGAAATCAGATTCCCAGTTTCCACTAATGTCGACCATGCCAGCGGGAAGCTGCACATTCCCAACCGGCCCGCTATCAGTCCGAGGCGGCCGGGCCAAATTCCAGCCTCCCCCACTTCCCGACCCTGCGGGCTGCTCATATGATCCTTGAAACTCGGGCACATCTTGAATCTTTTGTAATGTACACCGGCCATACTTAAGGTTCCAGGGCTGGTAATAATCGAACACCATCTTCTGTCCATCAAACGTACCGGTTGTAATCGTGCCGATGTCAGCCCCCTGCCTCCATGAACCCGATAATTTCAGCTGCCCTCCACTGCTTCCCACCACCTTAAGGTCAACTGGACCGTAACTCGATTCCCATCGACCTGCTATATCAGGCGCGTTTACTGCGCTTGGCGCCGCCATCGCGGTAATAGTCTCTCCGAAGGATGGAAGGCAAAATACCTGCGCACCTGCTGCAATTAATACCAACGCCGCGATGTATCTATTCGGGAAAAACTTTGGCACCCTGTTCATCTTGTCCTCCAATAGGTTTGTCATTGCGGTAGCATATGGGATGTGTATCACGTTTCTGTCGCGTAGTTGCTTCAATTTTGTTTCACCAGGCCGAACCCATCGCCGGACAAGCGACACATCGACCGTCGCTTGCTTTTCAATCACTTTCGATTTACCCTCAGGGCACATTTAGTTTCGGCTGAATGATGTCGGTCAAAGACTAAGCGTTATGGTGGAATGCTGCGGAGCAACCGACGCAGTGGACGACTGATCTAAATGTGCATCACCAGACTCCCCTTCGCGCCACAAGGTGCATCATGAATTCATTGATTTGCGGGCTAATTTTTGTTCTTGTAAGCACCGGCCTGGCGGTTGCCGGAATGTTGCTTGTGCGTCGAAGATTCGGTGTGGCCAATCTCGTTCGCAATCACGAGGTTGCCGGAAATCTTCTTTCAATTATCGGCACGTTGTATGCCGTTCTTCTCGGATTTGTGATTGTGGACGCAATGAACAGGCAGCAAGAATTGAGGGTGATAGTTGAGGAGGAAGCCAATGGTGTTGCGAACGTGTTTTTACTTGCCAACGGTTTGGAGTCGAAGGCACGAACACCCATTCAGAAACATTGCCACAACTATGTACAAGCGGTTATCGATGAAGAATGGGATTCAATGAACAAGGGAACAATCAGCGCCTCAACGATGCGATGCTCATGGGCGTTATGGAAAGAACTGACGGAACTTAAGCCATCCACTACATGGGAGGCCACCATACACGACAAATTGCTCGACCAAATGACACAGATGGCGGACAAGCGGCGCATTCGAATAGTGAGCGCTGCTCACGGGGTGGCTCCTGCGATGTGGACAATTCTGATCACCGGCGGAGTCTTCACGGTCGTCTTCACTTACTTTTTCGCTGTAGAAAATTTGAGGGTGCAGTTGCTTATGACGACACTGGTCTCTTTGACACTTGCATTGAACGTGCTGCTGGTCTTCCTCTATGGATATCCATTTGCAGGCGCGCTAGCCGTGAGACCAGACGCGTTCAAACTCGACCTGGTGATTTTTAAAAGTTATGAGAGCGGAAAACTTCCAACAGTGATTCCCATGCAAGACGTCCTGAAATAGATCGACTACTGTATTTTGAGGGGAGAACGCAGATGATACAAAGAAACGAACGAACGGAAGGTCTGCCCTGGAGTGCGATCCGCCGCCACAGTTAGGTGGACCCTCCAGAATGCAAAACGGATTCTGGCCGGCTTGCGTCATTGAGCCGCGCGATATGAGCCGCACTAAGTTCCAGTCTGGTAGATTCAATCAGATCGTGCAGTTGTTCCACCCGCGTCGCACTTGCAAGAGCCGCCGTTACCCCGGGGCGTGCCATCAACCAAGCCAACGACAGCTGGGCAGGAGTCGCGCGACACTCGCGGGACAATTCATCCAGTGCGGACAAAATGCGAAAGCCTCTTTCATTGAGACAGTTCCTGACACCCTCGCCTCTTTTACTTTGACCGAGATCCGCCTCTGATCTATACTTGCCTGTTAGGAATCCGCGAGCCAATGAAAGAAAGGTGATTACACCAATTTCCTCTTTCTGACAAAGCGGCGCCAGACGCTCTTCAAATTCGATTCGCTCGTAGAGACTGTAGTGGGGCTGAAGGCTCTCATAACGGGCAAGTCGGTGATGCGCACTAACTTCCAGCGCCAGGGATAAGCGTTGAGCCGTGTAATTCGAAGCACCTATGGCTCGGACTTTACCCTCTTTTATGAGTTCATCGAACGCCACCATCGTTTCTTCCAGCGGCGTTCCCTCATCATCTATATGCGACTGATAAAGATCGATGTAATCACTGCGCAAGCGTTGAAGAGATCGTTCCACTGCGCCTTTGATATGAGCACTGGAGAGGTTCTTCTCCCCAATCGAGCCGTCCATACCGCATTTGGTGGCAAGCACCACACGGTCTCGTTTTCCGCTTTGTTTAAACCAGTCACCGATAATCGTCTCGGATTCACCGCCCTTATTGCCCGCAATCCACACTGTATAGACGTCGGCCGTGTCAATTAAATTGAGCCCGGCATCCACAAATGCGTCCAGCACTTTGAACGAGGCAGCCCTGTCGGCAGTCCACCCGAAAACATTTCCACCAAGAGCAAGGGGGGCAACCTCCAATTGTGAACGCCCAAGCTTCCGTGTTTTCATAAGCATGCTCCTACAGGAATCTCACGCAATTGTAGCGTCTCTAAGAAGGCAATTACCAATCACAAAGCGACTCCAGAATCTTGCCCGCCAGACTCCGCACTATATCTAATCAGAGTGGACGCGAATGGGGGCCCTTGCCCGCCTCCCTAAACCCATCCTGAAGGCGCTTAGAACAAACGCTGTGGAAATGTTTTCAGTCATCGATCTAAATGTCTCCCCTGCCACCTGCTTTAGCCAACGAAGCGGCAAAGTAAACCTTCACAGCAGAGAACTTATAGGCAGACGTGTCGATCACCGTTCGGAGTCATTACTCGAAACCTGCGTGTTATCCTAAAATTGTGATTTTTGTTGCTGTGTCGTTGACTCAGTTGTTCTCGATGGACATAATGTCTGGATCTGTAATATCATCACCCACACAGCGAACGTTCACGACGGTGTTAATTCCCAAAAGCAAGAGAGTCACTCACTTCGCTGACATGAGAGAAGTATGTCACTAAAAGCACGGTTCAAATTGTTGATTTCCACGAAACACAGACAAGTTCTTGTTTTATTTCTTTGCGGGGCACTTCTCGGACTTGGTCAGTTAGTCCGGGCCGGTGAGAGCGTGGTCAAGCAAGGTATAAGCCAGACTGCTGCGGACAAAAGAAAACTGGCAAACGGTTTCTATATAGTCAGCAAGAAGGCACCAGAATTGAAAGATGTTGAACCGGTGGGCCAGGACGAGTACGCATTGCTGTACGATTACCACCTGCTTGATCCTTCTGAGAGGGAGGCTCCTTGCTATGTCGTGTTGAAAACGGCCTCGTTCATTCCGCTATCATTAGCCGAGAAACCTCAACGCGGCGAGGATACGAAAGGTAAGTCGATGCTGGGTCTGCAACTCTCACAAGATCAAGTTTCTCCGCTGGAAAGATTTACCAAAATCAATCTTGGCGGAACAGTGGCCATTGTGATCGGCGGTGATGTGGTTACTATGCATCAAATCAAACAGAAGATCTCTGGTGGGAGAGTTCAGATTACTCGCTGTAGCGATAAAGGCTGCGAAGTGCTATTCACAGAACTGAAGAAGGACCATGTCGGTCCTTAGGTAGCTTCTTCACGCGGTCCTCACCGGAAATACATAGAATTTGAATATCGAGGTGAGAGCTTCAGCCCCACCTGCAAAACAACCGGAGGGCGAGTCATGAAAAATCGTCTGTTATACTTCGGAACATTCCTCATGCTTTGCTGCCTTTTTTCATATCCATCACGTGGTGCCACCGCTGAAGCTCAGACACCAGCCCCGGTATTAACGCAAGACGATGCCGCTACGAATCTTCCTTCAGCCACTAACGAAATAGTCATTCATGCTTCTCGTGAACGAGTCTGGCAGGCGATTATCGCGCGCCGGACATCGAGTGTGAAGAGAAAAGAACTGAGTCATACAAATAAGCAAGCAATGGTTCAGGAGGAGTTTCCGGGATGCCCCATTCTTGGCGATATCAAAATTACTTATGTGGAAGTCGAAACTCAACCACTGCAACGAATGGATTATCACATGGTGGAGTCGAATCAATTTAAGGCATTTGAGGGACATTATTTGCTCAAGAACTCGCCTGATGACTCTGCAACGGTTCTTCAATTGACGAGCACCGTTGATCCTGGAATCAGAATTCCGTTCTGGCGAGACATTGCTCGCGGTCAGGCAAACCGGGATGTGAAGGCAACGCTCCGGGAAATCGCACAGCTAGCCGGTGACGCCAAGTAACAGAACGACTCGTCTGGCGACCGGGTGATGAGGTGGTGAAGGTTAATACATGAAACTACCGACCATCAGTGTATCGTTTCATACTGGCGTGCTCAACCGCAATAGATTCTGATGGCAGGAATTCAACCCTGGCAGCTTGCGATGATTCAACCGTAGCAGGCCACCTGCAAGAATGTTACGGCGCGCACCTATCAGCCATGCACGAGTTGCCCTTTGGACCGCAACCTGAAAAGAGGGGTAACCTTACTTTTCGGTTTACATGGCTACGCAGTTTCCATCACCCACTATGTATTCGTATTGAGCACAGGGGTGGCTCAACCATCTTCTACTGCAAGGAGACAAATGGCGCTGGAGGATACGCTCCCGGCAGCCTGATCATTGAGCGAAAGGCGGTAATGTCCACCAAATCATACAAGGAACTATTGCACCGGTTGTGAAATTCTTTGAACAGCCCGGGGACCGGAATAGATACGATATAGACGATGGAGCCCAATGGATTTTTGAAGCAAACCACGGACAGCGGTATCACATTGTGGATTGTTTCGGTGGAGGTTCATTAAGAGACTTAGGACTATTCCTGCTGAGTGAGGCCTCATTCCCCTTGCTCCGGGAAAAGATCTACTGACACAAACCCGCTGCCACTCTTGTTTACCTTGATTGCACCCGAGAGCCCTCGCTTGGAAAATTGGTGATGGGAGGACCTGGCAAGGATGGGCGGTTCTGACCATCACCTCTGGAGTAATGGCAGCCGTATCGAGTGAAATTGTCGTTGCCCTTTTCCGCAGCGGAGGTAGACGTAGAAGCAGAGGTTTAGCGAAGGCTATCTTCACGGGCGCTCCTCAATTCGATGCTCTGCGGTAAATTTCTCGAAACATGTTCCTCTCGCCCTACTGGACCTTTTTGGCAGGGTGCTCGTTCAGCCACTCTTTTGCCAGCCGGACATTGTCGGGCGTTCCATATGTAGAACAAATTGACGGTGGATACTGTTTCTCGATGAAACCCCGAATTAGAAAAGCGGCCTCGTTTTTCTCTGTTGAGGCAGCAGTCGGCAAAAAAGACGAAAGTGCAGATGTAGCACTGAGACTAGGTTTATCTGAATTCAGTCGTTGAGCGAGTTTATAAACATCTGATTCTTTCAACCACGACTTTGTCGAACCAACGATCGTAAAGGCATAGCTCGTGGAAGCCACACACTTTTTGTCAAAATTCGTCAGCCGATCTAAGAATTCCAACGGAGTAATCTTGCTCATAGCTCCCGCCGACATCTCCCGCTCTGCACCTAAGCTGCACTCAGCATTGAAGAAGACAGAAGACAACATTACCGATAATACAACCAGCCTTGTGCAAGACATATTTAACGAACTCCGTAGCTATTCATACAATCTAACATGCTTGATCCGGAACCGCTAATGGCAATCCACGAGTTACCACTGTTCAAACAGATTTGTGATCGGTGGTAGGAATCATCAAGACGGGTATATCTTCTTCAGGGCTCCAACGTGAAACACTATGAAAGCATTGTTGTCCATTACACGGAGCATCACCGGTCTCAACGCACTTGTGCTCGAAATAAGTGCCCGCAAAGGCGATGATAGTCACACCAGCGATAAGAACGGAACTTCTCGACTCGTAGTGGCATTACCACTTTCTGATCTGCCCGTCGAACTGTATCGAGAAAAAGAAAAATTGCTCCATCATTATTCAAGGCTTGAGCAGACGAAGTCAAATGACTTGAGGAGTAGCGCAGTACTAGCAAGCACACTCATTGTACTTGCTAGCACAGTCAGAGATCGCCGTGAGAACCCGCAGCGAACACCAACAATACGTACTGAGCCTCCACAAAAAGCTCCGGCTACGGCTGCTCATCCGCGGGCATACAAGGGCACAAAATACAAACCACCAAAAGATGCAACACCCGACTTCGCAAATCTGTGCATCACGCTCTGCGACCCTACGTCTTCCAATGAGCTCCTCACTCGGCTGCAACCCTTTTGGACTGAGGCCATCGCGCAAGTGGAACAGACAATAAAGCTCCCTCATGGTCTCCCCCGGGTGTCTGACCAGGAAACATTGACCACCGACTATATTTGGTTTGCGTACAATCACTTCGCGCAAATCAATGAGACGGTGGAATTGCCCTTTCTTTTGCAGCAACACTTCGCGACTTGTCTGCGCGGAGTTAAATTCCCGCATTTGCTCGAGTTCCTTGAACTCTACCATCAGCTTAATCTTGAAAGCGACGAAACGCTACGACTGCAGGTATGCGAATTCGTTCATAGTTGCAATACTTTTGCACTGGCATTGCACCTTTTGACAATTATTGCCTCACTTCCTCAAACGCTTCGCTCAACCATTCTTGAACTGGTGCTGGAGAACGAACTGGTCGGCACTCCGTACTTAGCCAGATTGACTTATAAAGACATATTTTTTCTGATTGACTGTTACGCAGACTTCGAAAATCGAATTGCCTGGTACATGCAGGGACTGGCTGCGGGGGCCTCCTCGGATTTCATCCTCGAAGGGCTTCGCCTGTCAAGAGATTTTTTCCCCAATTTTTCATATGAGACACATCGGATAAAACCTGGCTCTCTTTGTGCAAGCGAGAAGCTCGACAAATTCCTTGCACATGCTTCAAACTGGGACGGTTGGTGCGATATGCTACCGCTGCGAATCTGGCAAAAGGCACAAGACCTTCCTGGCTTGGACGCAGTGTTGGTATGTGAGGGTTGGCACCAACTGACTCCCTTTCAAGTGGGCAACTTACTCAGCGAAGTTCTCTGGAGTCATGATGATGTTCCAACTAACTGGGAGTATATTCGGCGCAATATCACCGAGATTCTGCAAGATATTCTAAGGGTTCCGTGCGAGTTTCGTGATGCTTACATGAAGCATCTGAATCTCTCATATGATGCTCATGAAATGGAACGAATTCACTGGCGGCTTCGGTACATGTGCGGTACGGCTCATCGTTCAGAACTATTAGAAACATTGAGCAGTAGATTTCTAGCGCAGATGTGTTTACTTGCATCACAAGTACAGTTTGACCGTTTCTTGCATTTGCCACGGCAGACCTTCAAACACTTTGAAGAATTTTACCGCTTAGAGAATCACAGAATATTGATGAACTGGGGCTTCGATTGCCTTTTGCAACGCCAACCTGATTTTGTGCTGGCATGCCTGGGAAACTACACGGCGAAGTGCCTCAGAGTTGTTCGTTCATTAGGATGCCTACCGATTTCGAACCGTGAGAGAGCCCTAGCTGACTTCAGCAGAAGCATAATCTTCCTCACGGACTTCGAAAAACTTTCCAGTGAAGAACTGGTCGAACTGTCGGAGAATTTGAGGGTGGCTCCCGGCACTCACCCGATACCCGATAAACTACGCTGTCATCTTTCCGGAGAACGCCTTCTGAGCGAACGACAACTAAAGAACCAAAAAGAACTACTTCGCAACAGACTTCCACTGGCTAGACTTCAATTGCTCGAGTCACTAATCTTACGAGAGCTTCCAGCGGGTCGGCCAATTGACTCGTCCGATGATAGAATCACCCACGCCTTGCAGCTCGCGAATACCGCCGACGAAAACAAACGAGCTTTCAATAAATTCATTCGAGCATATGTTAATGGACAAGAGCAATACATCGAGATGCACCCGTTATCGCGAAAGTGGAGGCTTCAACATCCGAAGGTGAGGCTCGATGAGCTGAAGAAGATTCCCGTATTCGAAGCGTATCTGGCAGATAGAGGACCGGTTAATATAACAATCGAGCACGACCCGCTGGAAGCACTCCGCATGGGCACGGCTGTGAATACCTGCCTGGGAACCGGCGGAATCTGCAGTTATTCCTCGATCGCCAACGTATTAGATATAAACAAGTTCGTTATTTTTGCTCGAGATAACAACGGACTGATCTTTGCTCGACAACTCGCGGCCGTCTCTGGTGACGAGAAGCTACTTACGTACTGCCCCTATCCCGACAATTTGCCAACCAATGTTTTAGAGTTATTTTGCAAGTTTGACGAAATGATCGCACATTCTCTAGGAATTCCTCTTCACCGCAGTGAAGAAGCCTACGACGATGTGGAACTAATCATCGCCTCTGGCTGGTGGGACGACATGGTGTGGGGAGATTCGTGGCGAAAAAGCGCGACAGAATTCTTTAGCCCCGAATGAAAGCCACGAACGTAACTTGAAAGCAGTGGATATTTAGAGAAGTGAACAAAGAAGAATAAACGATTTTTCTGCAACCGATAATTTCTCACCCATAGCACAAACACAAGCAGCACAATCGCTTACGGGCATCGATCTTTTCGATCGACCATTAGCACACACATTATTTGTGGCTCAAAACCAGCAAGAACGCCCCCGAAGAACCGTACAGACGGGATTTAACGCGAACTCAACGAAACCAAAAAATTCCTGCCGCGTCTGTTCACCTGAAACTCAAGATGCGTGAGGTGAGCCATGAAAAAACTTTTCTCTGCATTTCTTCTTGCTGGTGTTCTCATAACGGGAGCAGCAACAGCTGCAAATGCACAGTTATACAGAGACTATTGTAACTGGCCCATGTACAGTCCATATGCCGGATACAATCCAAATTTTGTTCAGACTAGTAGCTTCACATATGGTACCACCAAGGGCGATTACATTCGCAGCGGTTGGCAGTTACAACCCGTCGGTAGTCCGTATTGGGACGCAATTCCCATAACAGTTAAGAAAAGCAGCCGCCCTCTAATGCGTGTAGATCTATTCTGAACTAATCACTTGGAGCTCCTCTCAAAGAATCTATCAGTGAATAACGCGCTTCTTGTTAGCGCAAATGCTAACGGAGGAAGCCAAATTCCGGAGGGCAGGGGTTCACCCCTGCCCTCTGTTCTGCTCCCGGCACCGAACATCCACAGCTCGAAGAACTCAAGTAAGGACCAATCACAGTTATTAAACCGAATACCAATCTGATGATAGAATGCTTCGTCCCCAGCATGGAATGTTTCATGTCAGAAGAGAAAACGCAGGTGCGAAAAGCCCTGGTTGAGGCAATCGCCGCCCAAAAATTAATCGAGCAAAAGTTAGCGAAAGCGACCAGCGAGCTAGCGACATGGAAAACGAGAGCCGCATCAGCTCATGATTCGGCCAATCAGTTAATGAATCACGCTGAAGTCGAGAAGGACATTAACAACCAGATAAAGACCATTACCGGCTTAATAGCAGAGCTAGAGACAGATAGATTGTCACAAAACGATCTGGAGAAGCAGCTGCGAGCAACGCTCTTCAGATTGGAAAATTCCGTGCAGGTAAATCACTCGCCAAACATTCCAAGCCTTGAAGGCACTCGGGACACAATCACTCGAATGGAAGGCAAAATCTTCGAACAAGAGGCACGAGCCGAACTCAGTTCCAATGAAAAAGAGCGACAGCTCAAAGCGTCCACAGAAGCTGCTTCCATCGAGGATGAATTGAATGCACTGAAGCAAACAATGCATAAGAAGGAAGAGTAGCTGTGAAACGGAGAAAAATTACCAGTATATTTCGGCATGTTTACAGCTAATAGGAGGCAAGCCCACAAAACATTAGCCTTAGTCGAGCACAGTTGCAGTTTCTAATTTTGCCGAGAACCGAGTGACAACGACTGAATGAATTTGGTCCTTACGCAAACTCATTCAGCGTGAAATTTGATCAATATTCGCAAGAATCTGGCACACACAGTTTCGTGCTGCCAATTGTAAACAGCTCGATACCACCGTCATTATTGAGGTTCGCGACAAGCTTCATCGTACAGAATTCGCAGTCAACCCTCAACGTGCCATAATGTCCTCATTATTCCGGCCTTTTGTTCTTCGCTTCTTATTGTAGATGAGCACCTTGGTCGAGTCCCGAACCTGGTGGCACCGCAAGCTGCCGACCAGGCGGATAGTCCAAAACCCGTCACAATGGAAAGCTAATAGTGAACACATTTGCCAATTTCGGTCTCTCAGAATATATTCAAAGCTGTCTCTCTAGAGAGGGGTTTACCACTCCTACAGAGGTACAAACACAAGCCATCTCGGTTGTACTAAATGGCGGCGACCTCATGGCGTCAGCCCACACCGGGTCGGGTAAAACCGCGGCCTATGCACTTCCGATTATCGATTTATTAAAGAAGACAAATAAGAAGGCACCTAGAGCGCTGGTAATGGTGCCTACCAGAGAACTGGCTCTGCAAGTAAAGGATCAATTTCAGCGTTTTGGAAAGCACTTGAGCGTGGTCGCCATATATGGTGGCACAGGATATCTCCGCCAGTACCGCGCCTTCGAGCGGGGAGCCGACGTTATTGTCTCAACCCCCGGGCGGTTGCTAGACCTCGTTGATCAGAGCAAGGCCAATCTAGGCGGAATCCAGATTCTGGTCCTCGACGAAGCGGATCGCTTGATGGACATGGGCTTTATGCCACAGATCAGGCAAGTGGTGGAAAAGCTGCCGAAACAGCGTCAAACACTGATGTTCTCAGCCACCATAGATCGGCGCATTGAACAGATGGCGTCGGAGTATCTCACTTCTCCACAAATAATTCGATCGACCGCCACTCAAGTTGACCCGACATCCATCGAGCAAAAAATCCATTATTTGCATGAAGTTGCCAAAGACGATTTCCTGTTGCAATTACTGGGCGAATTAAAAGACAGCTCTGTTTTGATCTTCACAAAGACACGACAGAAAGCCTCTTCAGTCGCCGATTTGTTGCGGGCCGCCAATGTGGATGCGGAAGAAATCCACGGAGATATTAATCAACGGCGACGTGAAAAGATTATGGCCGGTTACCGAAACGGCGAGTTCAATGTACTGGTGGCTACAGATATCGCAGCGCGCGGTCTAGATGTGCCCCATATCAGCCATGTGGTTAATTACGATTTGCCAACCTCGGCAGAAGATTATGTTCACCGCATAGGCAGAACTGGCCGAGCCGGTCGCGCCGGAACGGCCCACAGTTTTGTTTCCAGAGAACAAAGATATCTTTTGCGGGGCATTGAGCAGGTACTCGGTCGCAAGTTCGACTCGCAACCATCGAGAGACTGGCTGGGCGGTCCGCAGCGCAGAGGCAGGGAAATCGTGCGAAAGGGTCCAAGACCCAAGCCCCAGCAGCCCCTCCGAAAACTCGACACAACGGACATTGCCGACGCGCTCAGTCAAACATTTGGACGGCTCCCCCATCCTTCGATGGTGTAGAGACTTTCCGCTATCAACCCTAAGCCGTCTGTTGGTAGAACTACCGGCAATCGCCATGCGCCCGGATACCGAGTTCACAGACGCCTCCAATTGATTAAATTGCATATTGCTGACAAAATCTCGCTTGGTTCAGTCGCTTCGTAGTCGAAAGATCCTCCGCTCATGGAATATCCCCTCTGTGTAGGTGTAGATGTGAGCATAGTGCCGGTTAATGTACAGTAAGACGTTGTATGGGATTAGCGGTTTCTCTTCTCGATCGCACCGACTTGAGCAAGACCATTCGTCGAATCAGGAAAGCAATCCTAGATGAAAATCCAGGTGCCGATTTTGGGCTACGAATCCATCGGTTCCTATCACACGCTTCACCTCCTTCGCGAGTTTGCACTATACGTTGAGCAAGAAGGTAGCCCTCCTACTGAAAGTGAAAGGCCGATTACCCATTGTTGCGCCAACTATACGACGGTGCGGTTGAGACCCTGGATTTCCGTCATCTAATCGAACACTCTGATGCTGATGGATACTACGTTCCCATCGCGCTGAACGATCCGATCAACCTAAAGGATGGTATGTCCATCGGATCGGCTGAGGGATTACTCGATGAGCTGAATCGATTGCGCCAACGTCTCTGGCAGGGTAGTGATGCCGGTTTCGAAGGTCCTGAGGTCCTATGGGAAATCGATGAACGAGATCCACTTTCATCAGAGAAGCACGTATGGTTTCAGTTACGGTGGCTAAGCCGCAACGCACTGAGGTTTAAGCCTGTGATTTCTTTTGGATTGGATAGCTGCTTGCAAAGAACCATCTGACACCGCAACTTTGAGGTCTTTTCCGGAGGAGAATCGCAAACGATGCTTTCACGGAACTAAACGATTCGCCAGTATCGGGATCTATAAGTGTTCGCAATGGGAATAACATTCTGTTCGAAAGTGCCAGAGCCCTCCATGGTCACCCGATCGTCCTGAAGCAAGATAGATTTCACCGTAGTGAAAGTATCATTCAAGATCTGTTGCGTTGTATCCGGAATTGGTTGCGGCTCTCTTTCGACTAGAAGAACTGAACAACCGCGATACCAATGTCTGGCTCCGCTATCAAATCTCCAAGAAAAACAAACGGAGGATACGACCTTAATGTTGCCCAGCAAACTAGCAAAATTCCTGAGCGAAGGAGACGAATTGACATTGCTGTATGACCAGAAACAGCCTTCAGTCCCATAATTTACAAGCTCAGCAGTTATGAAGCTGTTTAGCAATACCGCCGCTGTGACAACACTCGTTATTCAACAAGTGTTTGTGGTTCCGTCCAATCTATTGGTCGATGGAGGGTGCGCGACCGCCCAGGCGTCAGCAAAGCCGTTCTATAAAAATGCAGAACTACCTGGCGCTGTTTCCAGACGGCCAGTTTTGCCTGGAGCTCAACCTGTTTCCTGTCTCTTATTCGATATCGGCTAACTTCCCCGATATCGGTAATATTTATCGATATCGGAGAAGTTAACCGATATCGGTTGATCCTGATCGAATGCTACCTGACGAGTACCTCACCCTTTCCTGTCGGGTTGATACTTGGACCTTTCCAACACGATTACCCCAATCACCCGGAAGGTGATGGGGCATCGTTTCTCGAATTGGAAAGCCAAGGAGGAGAGGAAAATAATTACTGGGTCAAAAGCGGTGGAATTTTGATCCGCAAGGGAGAGATGTAACTTCCTACTCCTTTCTCAAGACAATCGGCGAACCTGAAACAAGCATTGGACAGCCAGTGTTCGGGCAGATGTTCGCGCGATTGGTAGTACCAGAATCTTACGAAGTACAGTTGAACATTCTTTCGGCTTATACCGTGGTGATACGTGCGAACATACTCCATGAAGTCATTCGCGACTTGCTGCTGGAGTTGCGAAAGCTCAATTCGACTTGCCGGTTTAGCACTCGTGGCTGATGTAGTCTGGGGTTTCGCGGAGCGTGACGTTCCAGAGAATGATCTCTTCTGTTCCGATTTCATGCCCCCTGCCGAAGTGATCTTTTCCACTGGCACATACCTATTGCCAATCTGTTGTGCGACAAGACCTTTCAATTCGAGCATTGTGCATACCGCCGAAACTGTTCCAGTGGGATGAGGGG
>JAKFUT010000019.1 GCA_021732565.1 Candidatus Obscuribacterales bacterium | reverse complement strand
GGCTAGTTCCCCTATCGATCTTCGCCGCCGCCGGCCTTATGTTTTTTGTCATCGCCACTGGCTGGACAGTCTGGGAGAACAATGTTTCAGTCAAGACAGACGATGCCTACATCAAAGCAGATGTAGCACCCTTGAGCACCAAGGCTTCGGGCATAGTTATGGACACCAGGGTGAATGATTTTCAGTCGGTAAAGGCTGGACAGATCCTGGTGGAACTCAAGAACGATGAATACAAAGCACGCGTTGACCAAGCCAAAGAAGCGATACGACAGGTTGAAATCAAAATTGCTGATATGAAACAGCGCAAGGAACAGCAAGACGCAAGAGTGGACCAGGCTAAATCGGCATTAGAGAACAGTCGAACCAGCATTGCGCAAGCTGATGACACCATAAACAGTGCGGAAGCATCACTTGAGGAAACCAAGGCTGACATTGAAGGAGCAAACGCATCAATCATTCAAAGCGAAGCTGCAATTAAGGCGGCTGCGGCTGACGTAACAAGGTCCTCGCTCGAACGAACGCGCCAGGAAGCATTGTTAGCAAACGAAAGTGCCACCAGAGAAAAGGTAGAACTAGTAGTCAACGACAACGAACGTGCTGTCGCAAATCTGGAAGGACAAAAGTCCGCTCAAAGAAAAGCCAAAGCAGAACTTGCTCAACGGAAGGCGCAGGCAATAAAAGCCACTCAGGTACTCTCAAGCAGCCGTTCAGAAAAGGAAAAAAGCCTGCTCCTGGTTAATAGTCATCAAGCCGAACTGACAGCTCAATTAAAGCAACGTGAGCTGCTTGACGGAGAAGAGAAGCAACTGATCTCGGATCTCGCAGTCAAGAAAGCCGGACTCACGACAGCCAACGTCGACCTGGACTATACCACAGTGAAAGCGCCAACAGACGGGACTGTCGGTGAATTGAAAGTCAAACCGGGACAGCTCGTAAATGCAGGGACCCACGTTATAACAATTATTTCGGCAAAACCATGGGTAGTGGCAAATTACCGCGAAACGCAACTCAAGAACGTTAAAGAGGGGGATCATGTCGAAGTCACGGTCGATGCGCTGCCGGGTACTCGTCTTCGTGGACACGTGGAGCGGATATCACCGGCAAGCGGAGCACAGTTTTCGCTTTTGCCACCAGACAACGCAAGCGGCAATTTCACTAAAGTAACTCAGCGTATACCAGTGAAGATCTGCTTTGAAGAAGACGAAGACAAAAGCAAGCTTGCCAGCCTGCGCCCGGGTATTTCTGCCAATGCCACAATCATGCCCGGAACCGCTAACGGGGAAAGCGGTAAATGAAAGCTGATGAAGCTAGCGCCACCCACCGCCAGGATGTTGCAAACACAACATCCACAAACCAACTGACGCCACACCCGCCTGCCGCCATACTCGGGGTTCTGCTCGGCGCGCTGATTTCCGTTTTTACGGGACGACTCTTATCCATAGCCTTGCCCGATCTCCAGGGTGCGCTGGGCGCTAGTTCTGATGCCATGAGTTGGGTATCGACGTCCTACAATGCAGCCAATATGTTTGTCGGCCCGCTTACCGTCTTTCTTGGCGGACTGTTGGGTCCACGACGCATTCTACTTTGGGCAAGCGCGGTGTTTATGTTAGCCGAGTTCTTGTCTCCATTTATTGCGCATAACCCGGGTGCCTTGATTATTCTGCAATTTATTGCAGGGATAGCAGCAGGTACCTATTACCCGCTTACAATCACCGTCATCATAAGAAACTTGCCGCTTAAGTTTGTGCATTGGGGGGTAGCGGCATACGCACTTGATATTCTTGCATCAACTCACGTCGCTACAGCGCTTGAAGCGTGGTATCTCAACAATCTCTCCTGGCAATGGATCTTCTGGAATGCTCTAATTGTGACACCGCTAATGGTGGCATGCGTTTATTGGGGAATCCCGAGACAGCCGTTGCCGCATACCGGCCCGAAAACAAATCTGTGGGGATTTTTGTTAGCCAGCGCCGGTCTTTCACTCATTTACTGCGGACTTGATCAAGGCGAAAGGTTGGATTGGACACACTCCGGTACAATATGCGCCTTCTTTGCGGTCGGATTTTTCTTGACGGCTGCGGCATTAATCAGACACCTGACAAAACCAAGCCCTTTACTGCATCTGCGTTTTCTTACCACCCCAAACTTACTGCTGCTCGGTGCAATACTGGTTCTCTTCCGATTCTTGCTACTCGCTCCAACACTGCTTCTTCCGCAATTCCTGGCGGTTTTGCACGGATATCGCCCCGATCAAACAGGAGGAGTCCTTGGCTGGATAGCAATTGTCGAACTTGCAGCAGCGCCAATTGCAGGACTGCTACTTTATCGAGTCGACTCACGACTACTCTGTGCAGCCGGTTTCGCACTGGCCGGCTCGACGTGTTTCCTGAACTCCAGCCTTGATCCAAGCTGGACAGGAGAGACTTTCGTCGCCTCCCAAGTGTTGAATGCAATCGGAATTGCATTTGCTTTGACTGGACTGATCACTACAATTCTTCGCAACGCACTCGCCTTGGGAGTGCTGCAAAGTCCAGCTAATTTGTTAACCCTGGCCTGCTGGTTCCAGACCTGTCGACTGTTCGGAGGCGAGTTTGGCAAGACTGTGATGCAAGAATTTCTCACGATTAAAGCGACGCTTCACTATTCGGTTTTGTCCCAACATCTTGACGGTGGTTGGCTCACAGAAGAACGACTCAAATTGTTTGCATCAAACTTGTTTTCTGCCGGTTCGGGCGCCGATGATGCGCGCGATCGCGCATTGCTTGAAATGGGCTCGGTGTTGAAGCAACAGATCGTGGTCTTATCGATAAGTGATGGATTTGTTTTGATTGCGATCTCTACAGCCGTTTGTTTGACGTTATTGGGTTTCGTCACATACGCACCACCTTTGGTGTCTCGAGCTAAGGAGTCCACCGCATGATCTTCCTTCTTTCGGGCATGATACTGCTTCTACTGGTACTGCGAGATGTGTTTCAAACTGTTATTGTGCCAAGAGGCACAGTGACAAGCTTTCACATTGCGACGCCTCTTGTTCGCAGCGTTATCTGGCCTCCGTTTCGCTACGTCACGTCGAAAGTCGAATCGCCGATCTGGAAGGCTGAGCTACTCGGGTGGTTTGGCCCGTTCGTGGTGATGCTTCTTCTGACGGTGTGGATGTCTCTACTGATACTTGCATTTAGTTTGATCTCTTATTCGGTGGCAACAGAATACTCGCCCGCGCTAGACTCCTTTCCCAGCGCTATATACGTTGCCGGATCTTCAGTGCTCACCCTTGGTCTTTCAGATTTTTCTTCTACTTCAATCAAAGTTAGGATATTGATACTGGCTTCGGCATTCATAGGAATGGTCCTCACGGCCTCCGTCGTCTCGCTCTTATTCACTCTGATTGCATCACTCCAGCGGCGCGAGGTTTTGGCTTCGCTTACATCCAACGTCGCGGGTACCCCTCCAGCGGGCATCGCCATCCTGGAAACCTATGAAAGCCCGAGCGGAAGAAAATCACTGGATGGCTTTTATGACGATTGGCACTGCTGGTGCGCAGATATTTCTGAGACTCACAAAGCTTATCCGATTCTTGTCTATTTTCGTTCGACGGATCCCTACTCCTCCTGGCTTACGGCATTAGGAGCCGTTCTTGATTCCACGGCACTGTTGTTGAGCGTCAATCCACAGACGGATTGCGTTCAAGCAACACTAGCCTATCGATTCGGCTGCCGAGTTGTCGATGACCTCATAGAACATTGGAATCTACGATTCGAACATGCAGCAGATTCATCTGGAGATGAGTTTTCCGGTCTTTACAAACGTCTGAACTCTACTGCATATTGCTCCGTCGACGAGACCACGGCAGAAGCGAATTTCAATCAGCTTAGACAGGAATATGCCGGTAAGCATCAAGCGCTGTGCAAATATCTTTTGCTGCCACCAGCACCTCTTTTTGATGAGTACAAGTTGCGTCGTCCGCTTGCGGAGCAAGCTCTTACAATCGATGGAAAGCAAGAAGGGCCGAGTGTTAGCTATTGGGAGACCTAAGACCTAAACACCTTCAAACCCCGAACGAATCAAATATGCACCCGTTGAGATTAAATTGGCGCGCCCGCGACAGGAACTCTCTGTTCGACATGCGTGAGTACGCTGCTCAGGATGTTTTCAATTCGCACACAGCCTTTCACTGCCCTGTTCGTTTGACTGTCCACAACCGGTACCTGCTAGACATGGTGCATAACCTCAACCGGACTTATCAACCAGCAGTGTGGGGCTGAGCGAGCTACCATAGTAATAGTAACGAGTTTTGCGCCCAGTTTCCTTACTTCCGGCAGTGGAAAGAATTGTGTATCATACGAATCCTACGACCCGCGCGGCAATGCATGCACTTTGAATAGGTTCTCATGATCTTCTACATACTGGCGTACGCTCATGCTTGGTTTACCCGTCAACGCCTGTACGTCGGAAGTTGATCGATCGTAGCGACCTTCTGAATGCAGCTTCGCCATCGTAGCCACATGCAAGAATACATGCTGCGGTAACTTGAGCGGGAGCAATTCTTCATTCAGCCATTGGTCGTATGGCATATCGACGTACTTCACTGGACGGCCAAGGGCCGCCGCATACTCCTTTGCGATCTCGTACATGTCTTGCGACCGTGGACCAGTCAACTCATACACCTTACCTCGGTGATCTGCTGGTGCTTCCAGAATGGCAGCAACAACTCGCGCCACATCGAAAGCCGCAATTGGCGAAGTGCGCGCCTCGCCAAACGGCAATCGAATGCTGCCGCCTTCGGCAATAGATCTTGCCACCATACTGGAGAAAAAGAAATGCTCCAGGAAAACGGTGGACCGCACATGCACCACAGGCAGTTCGGACCAATTGAGAACCTGCTCGCCAAGCCAATGATACTGCTGCTGCTGTGACTCAGTCATATTAGTCAAAGTCATTTGCGAGACTGTCATTTGCGAAATGTTGACGAAAATCTCGAAATCCGCTACCTCTTTTGCTGCGGCGGCTGCAATAGCTGTCGCTTGAAGATATGGCGGCGATACGCTCATGCCGAAATACATCCGCTTGCAGCCCTGCAACGCTCGCACCACATCAGCGCCACTGGTGAGGTCGGCAACAACCACCTCAGCTCCCATTTCAGTTAATGCCTGCGACCTTTCATCAAGCCGATGAACCAGTGCTTTAACTGGAAGCTCTCGCTCTCTAAGAAGCTTAACGACCGTGCGCCCGACGGAACCAACGTTGCCTGCGGCACCGGTTACAAGAATAGGATTGTTTTGTGACATCATCATTTCTCCTCAATTAGTCTCTCATTTCGGTCGCCTCATCCCATGTCTAAACTGCCGAACGAGTCGGAACCACCAATCTCGAATTCATCACCAGTACAGACTTGCCATCTTGGTTCCTGGTGGTACTGCGTATGGTGACTGTGCCCCGATCTGTTCGCGACTGCGAAGGTTTGATCTCTACAATTTCGGTCTCTACTTGCAATGTATCGCCCGGCCTTGTCGGTCTCAGCCAACGTATGTCGCCGCCTGCACCAACAAGACCGCCGTTAATGGGCGTGCTCGCTACCAGAAGCCGCATCGTGATCGCAGCGACATGCCATCCACTTGCCACCAATTCACCGAAGAAAGTCTTCTTTGCCAATTCCTCATCGAGGTGAAATGGCTGAGGATCAAACTGACTTGCGAAAGTTTTTATCTGCGCGGCATCAATCGCGTAAGATTGGCTACGAAATACTTGGCCGAGTTCAAGATCTTCAAGTGTCAACTGATCAGACATTGTTGTCGATTGCATGATGATTACTCCCATATACTGCAGCGCTCTTCAATCGTATGGAGAACCTTCTGAAAGGTCCGCCACTCATCGGGTGATATTGAACTCATTACATGGTCCTGCATTCTCTGCCAGCACTCGACCGCGATTTGCCTCTTTTGTTTTCCATTCGGTGTCAGCTTCATCAGTTTTACTCGTGGATCATGATGCGGAACACGAATAACAAGTCCTGCCTCTTCCAAAACGCTAACGTTGCGAGTGGTAGTAGTCTGGTCGATTCCCATCGATTCGCTGAGTTGGTTAACGGTGGCGACCGACTGCCGCGCAAGCACACTGAGTAGTGTGAACTGCGTTGTACGGAGACCGCTAGGAGCTAAAGCCCTGTCATAGGTATTACTCAGAGAACGGGCAGCGTCTCTCACGACTCTACAAATACATTCGTCTTTGCTGCCAGGAATGATGTTCATGTTCATTGGTCCAACATAGATGTATATGCATACATATTACACCAAGAACTTCGAAATATGGCTCAGAACCCAAAGTTTAATGTAGATGCATATACATACAAATTGCGAATCAGCGGTGTCTACTGGCTGAACTTTCCCCACTCGGTGTAATTTGAAAATCCGAACCAAATCGACCCAATCAAAGAAGGCTATGCTGTCAAGCAGCCTCTATACTCCCGCAACGGTTTCTGCAGCTCAACAATAGGAGTTAAACCTATGCAGCTGACAACACCAACCCTACATATGAGAGTGATCTTGTCGTAAATGCGGTGTTTTGGAAAGACAAGCAAACGTCTCGGCAGAATTGATTCTTTCGGAATGAGGCAGAAAACTCGTAAAGAAGAGAAGCGGACTACTCACAATTGAGCGCCCGCTTCTCAACAACAGTTTTAAACGCGATGCGTTAGAGCGGTCGTGGATAATCGTCTGTGGTTGTACTGGTATACACGTCGGATGGAGGACGAAGTACAGGAGGAGTTTCGGCAGACTTTTCTTGTTCCTTCATCTCTTTCTCAAACATTTTTGCTTCTTTCTTGTCTAATTCTTCATCGGATTTTTCACGCGTTGCACAAACGTCGCAGGCTCCGGCATTCTTGAAAAGCTCTTTGACAGCCTTGGCCTCATCATTGTTATTGCAACGACAGGCAATCAATATTTTGCCGCCGCGCAATCCGGCTTCATAACGCTTAGCCTCGAACTCTGGAATGCCCAAACCGATGAGAGCACCAGTGAGCCCGCCAACGGTAGCACCAAGGGCGGCGCCACTGAGCGCACCCATAATTGGACCAGCCGCCACAAAAGCACCAAGCCCGGGAATTGCCAGTGCGCCAATGCCGGCTAGCCAGCCTAGCACTCCGCCGATTACGCCACCTGTACTTGCACCAGTGGTGGCACCTTCGGGAGCCTTGGTTGCTTTTTCGGGCGAAAACCCGAACCGATCGTCTTCATCGGGCCATAACACGGAAACGTCACTATTCGAGAATCCGGCGAGTCTCAGTTCGTTGAGAATATCTTGTGCTTGCAAATCATCGTTCGCCAAGCAATAAACGCCTTTTGCCATAATACAGTCCCCTATTTAATTTCTTTACCATTCTTGGTTGCTACGCTCTTGCTTTTCAAAAGCATTTCATCATTAACTGATTTGACACCCTCGGTGTTTCTTGCTAGTTCAGCGATACATGATTTCTCCGCAGCGGAATCTACCGGTCCGCGAAGAGTTACATTTCCGCCATTCGTGATGATCTTTACGTTCTGCGAATCAACCGACATATTTTTCTCTTTGAGAATAGCCTTGCGGATATCGGCGGTTAACTGAACATCTGTTTTATCATTGCCTGTTTGTTCGGCCGAGTAATTTTTCTCGGTCTTATTTAAGCCAGTGTTATCAGCACTGTAAGTTTCATTATTAGGAACGGTTTGTGATTGAGTTTCCTTTGTCTGCATGGACGTATCAGTTCGTTCGGTTTTGTTCGAGCAAGCGGACAACATCAATGCGGGAATAATGAAGAACATAAAAAATCGTTTCATGGTTGTTACTCCTTGCTGATAAGGAGACCCTAAATTTGGTGACGAGGTTCCGACATGCCAGATGTCGTGTACGTCGTCAAGCGACGCCACTCGGCACTATCCGGACAGAACACACTGATGTTCCCGGAGGAGAAGAACACAGAACGATTTTGATAAAATTTCAATTCTGTGCTTCTTTTCTCCAATAGATACCGTCTTTGCGTTCCATAAGTGCACCCCCGATGAGCTCTCGTCTGAGAGTGGCAAAATCTGGATGATGACGGCCGATGATGGAATTGATCTCTTTCTCCGAATACCGTTTCTCTCGATCAAATTTTTCAGCGAGCCAGCGTAAAACCACTTCCCGCTTTTTACGACTGGCGGGAATTTCCTTGAGTCGCTCACCTTCAAAAAAATCCGTGAGTATCTTGAGTTCCCACGCTTCATAGTGGATGGTGTCATCTTCTTCTATAGCAAGAGCTTCAACTGCCAGCATTTGTTTGGATAAAGCTCGCAGAGGCTCCATATTGAGCCGATATAGATGTGTTGTTCCCTCTGTTCTCATCGAAAGAAGATCAAGAGCTTTCAGCTTCGCCAAGTGATGCGAAACTGTCGGGGCCTTTAAGTCCAGCAATGTGGCAATCTCTTCCACACTCCGCTCGGAATTAGCTAGAGTCCCGATAATTTTGAGTCGGCTTTCATCAGAAAGAGCTTTGAAGAACGCCAACATATTGGCTAAGTGTGCGTTGGCCATGAAAAGGAACATAATTTAGCGCAGACCTCCATATTTAGACCGCTATCTAATTAGATAGATATCAAATTAAGAACAGTGTGTCAAGGGTGCTGGCATTGGAAGACTGGCTTGGTAATCCCGTTAGGGGCCCTATGGCTTTAACAGGGAAGTCCGGAACTCCGGCTGCTCCGAAGCGAACTTTAAATCCAATGGGGCAGACGACCTCTCCGGCGCCTGGCAATCAATCTCAACCACAAAGCAAGGCTTTGGTTGGCTCAACTACGAAATAGATCGGTGAATTGCAGATTCCCGGCGTTAGCCATAACAATGCCATGAAATCGATTTTGCTGATATGTCATCTGTAGCGACGATTGGAAAGTTTGTTTCACTGGAATCGCCAATCAACGGACCTGTTCAGATAATCGACAGGGAGAACGGTACATTTATGGTAATTTTTGTGGCTGCCGAAGTTTTCAATAATTTGATTCCGGGCTTCAGTTTGTGATGTCTGTGCTCTTTTTAGCCAGGCGGTAGTCAACTGAGTTGGGCATCGTCTTGTTGCCAGACCTGGATATAATCATAATCAAAGATAAGTCTCCATGAGTTTGCACATAGATCCAAGCTCGCTGAACTGTACATGTGACGTTTACGTCCTACTCTATTCTTGATTCTTTGTTAACAAGGAGCTCCGACAGAATCCAATGGAAGAGATCGGCTTCTTTGAACGAATGCGACGAGAGTGGTCTGCACAAAAGTGGAATGAAATTCCAGATTTCGTAGAGATTCGGGGAAACTCTTTCAAAACAACAGACTCGCCTACAGCGATAATGAAACAGTCGCTGGACTCGATTCTCTCTAATTGCCTACCAGGCCAGATGGCACTTCTCAAAGGCACCAGAGTGGTCATCGACACTATAAGAGCACTCCCTATACAGCTGGATTTTCGACTAATTTCAAGCACGCGAAGGCACAGGCCAATCTGGTTTCGATGGGAAATGCGAAGCAATCTGCAGGAAAATCACTACGAGTCCGTCTACAAAATTTCAGGCGCCCTTGCACGAGAACACTGGTACTCGAACGCCGAGTGGGAATTGGTTTCGGCCATCATTGATGTGTTGGACTTCGCCTTACGGAAAAACGGTTTCGAACTCGATGTATGGGCCGGTTACCTTAGCGGCGGCGGATGGAATTGTACCCTGCCACCAACAGCTCCACTGACGAATACGGTAACATTTACAGTCGCTCGGCTCTCCGGTAACACTTTTCTGGCTGGCGGGTTTCATGGTAGCTATTTTCTCAGCTCCTTAGCAAGCGAACTCTCGCGCCAGAATTGCAGGACCGTTCAGTTGCTGGAGCGCGCTGTTCGTTGTCCCCACATTTCAGTAGTGCGCCCGCTTCCCGGCGAAGGATTTCTGCGACTGGTCATTCATTACTCGTCTTTGAACCCGAACACCACATCAAATCAGACTGACTCGAGGGTATTAAAGTTTCGAATGACTGTCAAACCGGGATTATCTACACCTTCGGATCTACCTCTTTTACAAATCACTTATGATCTCTCGATAGATTTCTCATCGTTTGAGGTTCGAAACTCAGAGCCCTGGCATGTGGTCGAATCGCTAGTTGACGAGATCGAGAAATTGATGTTGGCAGCTGGCGCTGTCATATGCGGTTCGCAAAAAAATATACGAAAATCCATCGACGATTGTCTCAAAGCTACTTGGTACAATATTCCGCCAAACTCTGCGGTTTCGCCGACCGCGGCGTCTCCGGAATGGTTAGATACCGCATCCGAGAATCGGCCAACGCCCTCAAAGGACAAAAGGGGGAGAGGAAGATGGCCTTCAGCGCAAGACTTCTGCGAAGCCATTCAGAGTCCGCGTGTCTGCTTTTCGGACGAAGAACTCAGACGATCCTCTGTTGATACTAATCACCTGGGGTTGCCTCGCGTAGCAAGCGGCGCCTTCGCAAGCGTTTACAGATTATCCTCGAGCAAGGGCGATTGGGCCGTGCGTTGCTTCAATAGCAGAGTTAAGGATCAAGCGGAGCGCTATGCTTGCATAAGTCGATTTATTTGTAGCGACAATCTTCCCTACACGGTTTGGTTCCAATATTTGGAAAACGGAATTCGCGTTAATGGCGAATGGTATCCAATCTTGAAGATGGACTGGGTTGAAGGCAGCCCGTTGAATCATTTTGTTGATGCAAATGTGACCGATTCAGACAAACTGGAATCGACGAGGGGCAAGTTTCAACGAATGCTGATGGATCTGCAAACTGAACACGTGGCTCATGGTGACCTGCAGCATGGAAATATTATCATCCGGGATGACGAGTTCGTTCTGGTGGATTACGACGGAATGTTTGTTCCT
This sequence comes from Candidatus Obscuribacterales bacterium, assembly GCA_021732565.1. Lineage (GTDB taxonomy): Bacteria > Cyanobacteriota > Vampirovibrionia > Obscuribacterales > Obscuribacteraceae > JAKFUT01. Next base: position 29,390 of record JAKFUT010000019.1, on the reverse strand, counting down.
GCATTGCGCGGCTTCCCAAGTTTGGAGAAGGGACATCCGAATTACCAGCATCCACGCAGGGGCGCCGAAGATTTCAATCAGTCACTGGATAATTTTTCGGCGTGGTTAATTGATTCAGCACTCCTGTCCCTTCGCGAAGATCCTGAACTCTGGACAAATTTTGGAGCCGGAGATGAAAGTCTTCTCTTTCGCCGCAGCGATTTACTGGAGCCTCAACGTTCACCCTTGTTTATTGCGTTGCTTACACATTCTTCTAGCGACATTCGAGACCGAGCAAACCTTCTAATCGAGTTTCTCAATGGTTCACTCGATTCCATTGCGCCATTCGGTTCCTCCCATAGCAAAAGCGGCTCTTCCGGTCTTCCAGACTGGATGAGCGAAACGCCTTTTTTCTGAGGCCGCTGAGACTCGAGTTGAGCGCGCTTCCTCATTCTTCAATCAGGGCCGATAACGATTCCAGTGTATCGGTAAGTCTTGTCCCTCTCATACAAGAATCCAAAGATCCCAAGGAAAGACTTGAGAAACCGCGGTTGTGATCATCCCTTTACTCACACGGAAGAGAATGGCAGAGTTGGTGAGGTCAGGCTCAACGGCGATGTCCCGGGCAACTGGTCATCGAACTGAATCGTCGTGATCAGTCATTCGTTGATTGGACGATGATAGTTGGCGAGTAAAGACCTTTGCACTGTTCTGTGCGGTGGCAATAAAATATGAACCAATAGCCCTCAACATTGTCTGGCGACGCCCGGGATTCGCTGCCGATTGCCAGAAGGAAGTCCATCTCCTTGAGGCAAGTGGCGCATAACACCGGAGAATTAGGACTGTCATCGCAATCATGTTGCTCTCGTTCGAGCCATGGCGGATAACCGCCAATTTGTGTGTAAAAGAATGGATCTGCAAAAGCTTCTATATATGAGGCGTACTTGTCCGGACCTTTATCGAAAAATTGTTGGTCGCCGATAATCTCAGTGAAGTTTCCCGCTCGCGCGGAAGGAACGCTTATCCAGGGAATCATGCACACCGCATACGGTGCGTCAATATCACCGGCACTTTGCCAATCTGGATACCATCTCGCATATTCATGAGTGTTCTCTTCAGTAAAATCGGCAATGCACAATTCACACCGAAACAACTGAAGCAATCCTCTAGTTGGAGCACCGTCCGCAAGCACCAGTTCTGAAAAATCCACCTGAAGTAACACGGACATGTTGCTTGCGCACCCACGGCAAATTGGTAGCATCGTGGCGGCAGGTAGAATCACTGTGGGGGTGAAGCTGGTAACTTTCAAAAATCCACTCTGATTAGCAGTTTCGAGATCCGAGCTAATGTGAATCGATAATTTGATCAATGCTTCAAGCCGTTTTTTATATCTGGCAAGTCTTTTGGGCACGTGAAGGCGACCCGGATCTCGCGAAGCACGTTCCAGACGCAGACGCAGTTTTTCAAGCGCTCCTTCCTCTTCCAGGAGCAGTTGTTGTAAGGTGAAGTGATCAGCAATTGAATGGCGTCCGCCAGTCTTGTTGGAAAATATTTCGCAGGCTCGCTCGAACAACTCACGAGCTTCGTGTAATTCTCCGTCTTTCATGAGAACGATTGCAAGCGCATCAAGAATGGGAACAAGCGCGATATCATCGCGACCATAGTTTTTTTCTCGCAGATGAATTGCACGTTGCAGCAAGGTTCCTGATTCTGCTAACCTTCCTTGCTCTCGAATGCATTCAGCCAACTTGCAATAATCCGCGGCGAGATCGGGATGCTCTTTACCCAACAGTCGTTCGCGCGTATCTAGTGAACGAATCATGTAGCTTTCGGCCAGTCTATTATTTCCTCGTTTCCTGAGAATCCGTGCTAACTCAGCTTCCAGAAGGGCACAGTTTAAACAACCGACAAGATGTTGATCTTCGTACGTGTTTATTGATGCTCTGCATTGTTCCTCTGCCTCTGCCAGGCGAGCTTGTTCGTGGAGAAGTGAGATCAGTCGTAAAAGACCGTTTCCGTAACACTGATCTTCAAGTTGGGATGAGCCGGATTTCTCAAGCGCAGCGCGCAAGCACTTTTCCGCATCGTCATACAGGCCCTCATCGTAGGCTTTGATCCCGAGATTCACCAATGTACGCCAATTCATTCAATTAGCCTTCAGACAAATGGCTGTACCGCCTGGTGCTCGCCACCAGGTTCGAATCAAGCTCACCATCGATAATAAAACCATCCAACAGGACTTCATGCATCATTAGCTCGATAACCCAGGTAATTATTGCAGGGGCTAAAATCAGTGTCGAGGATTATATAGCCTCCGCGCGCACTCGAAATACCATATATCTCATCCTTGAAACCGGATATTCAATATGTCGAATTTTTTCGGGTGGAAGGTATAGCATATTTTTCCCGCCGAACCTTGGCTGCCATGCAGTTTTCGATGTTTCGTCAACGCCTGACTGCAACAGGCGTTGTCAACGCCTTCTATTTGTTCGGGTGAAATAACCTCTGCTCTTTGACCAATGCGATTTCGAGTTACAATGAAGCTGCGCCCTGGCAAAAACCCAATTTTGAACGTTTTGTCCCCTTCTTAGATCGCCGAACTCCCCATGACGTGGCATCAGAATTTACATGCCGGGAATTCCGCCCTTGCGCGGAACCTTTTTGACGAGGCGGAGTATCAATTTAAGTCTGCCATTGCAAAGGCTCGACAGCTCTCTGTGGTTGACCCTGAGGTCACAGAAGCGATGCGCAACCTCAGCCGGATCGTGCTTGATCGCGGACGAGCAGAGGAGGCGCTCTCTCTTGCGAAAGAGGCGACCGAAATCGATCAAAATTATTGGCTCGGACCTTCAGAACAAGTGTGCAAAGATTTGCTGTTGACCGGCGACGCACTAGATCTCCTGAAGCGCAGTCGCGAAGCCGCCGATGCTTACTTAGCTGCAGTAGAAATGCACGAACAACTATTCGGGGTGCATCACGCCGAGACAATGAAGGTACTTGCGCGCTTTCTTGTATTGCAAATTGAGTGTGCGCCAGACCAGGTGGATCGAGCAGCCATGAGAGTGCTGGCATTCTACAGCCGCACCTATCCGGCTGGCACGCTGTGCGGTGCATTAGGACTTGAGCGCAGGTTGAAGCTGTTGATGGAGAACAACCGCTCCGGCGAGGCCGACCAGTATTTCAAAGGCGCTACGATAATGCTGCGCAAACATCTGGGAGATCATAACGCTGAGGTGACGGCTCTTCAACGAAGTTATGCAAGTATGTTGTCCAATTCCAATAAACAGTTGTCTGCGTGGCGATTGAAAAGTACGGCCGAAAACCAGACGAGAAAGGAAGATCTGCTCAGCCGTGCGGAAGATCTTATGTTGCACGGTAAGTATGAAGAGGCTGAACCACTTATCCGGCAGCACCTTTCGTCTTTGCAAATACAACATGGACCGTCTCATCCGCTAACAGTGGCTGTTAGAAAGAAGTACGCTGCGGTACTGCAACGACTACCGGCCGGAGCAGTGAGTAGCCGATCCCTGCGTGAACGTGTTCTTGACGTAGTTACCCGTATGGCGATTACTGGAAGCCAATGGAAAAGTGAATGCGAAGATGCAATGCAAATTCACCGCATTGGTCCAGCTGAGGTGGAAGAACAGGTTAATCGATGGCACGCGGGTACCGGCGGGCACGGTCCTTCTTCGCCGCAGCCCGCAGCAATGGAACATTTTTTCGTTCGAGAACGAAATCTTACGGGCCCACAACCGGTTCGGACCTCCGGAACAAACTGGCCTGCTCCTCAAGACTATAACGAAGCGGTGCAGACTCCCGGACTTGCGTTCTCTGATCAAGAGCTAAAAGCAGGTACAGTGGAGTTAAACGCAATGGGGCTTCCGATTGTCGCCACCGGTGCCTTTGCTGCAGTCTATAAGTTCTTTTGCGGTGACAACTTAAAGGCCGTGCGTTTTTTTCTCTCACCTGTACGTGATCGTGAGTATCGCTACCAGCAGCTTAGCGATTACATTTGTTCCGATGATTTGATTTACACCGTGAATTTTGAATATCAGCAAAGTGGCATTCGAATGGGTCAGAGCCAGGTGCCGCTCTTGAAGATGGAATGGGTAGAAGGTACTCCCCTGCACTTGTTCATTGAGAATTATTTGCTGCAAAATGGTGCCATGGATCAGTTGCGACAAAGATTCAGACGAATGACCGCAGCGCTAAAGGCTGCCGGCGTTGCACACGGAGATTTGCAGCACGGAAATATTCTTGTACGGGATGAAGAACTCGTGCTGGTAGACTACGATGGAATGTTCGTTCCGGCGCTGGCTGGTCATTCAAGCCCGGAACTGGGTCATCCGAATTATCAGCATCCCGGACGAAATGAATCTCATTTTGGACCATATATGGACAACTTTTCTGCCTGGGTTATCGATGTATCGGTGTCCTGTTTGTCCATTGATCCCACACTATGGTACACACTAAATGGTGGCGATGAACACCTGCTTTTCCATCGCAATGACTTTCTGGAACCGGGCCAGTCACGAGTGGTAAAAACCCTTCTAACTCATCCCTCTTCTGAAATTCGCCAACGCACGGAGTTTTTGCTGAGCCAGATCAATCGAGCGATTCAATCGATTCCTTCTTTGGGCGAAGATGGTTCTGCAGTTTACAACTGAAGACAAATCTCTAGTCGTGGTCCGGCGTCGAAGTCAGTCTCCCTCCTATACCAGCTTGAAACGTCACGGGAAAGAGACTCGATCACAATTTTTCCAAAATTGCTGACAGTTGCTCGACTTAAGGAAAAGTCGCTTATCATCCGTAAGTCCAGACAGTTAGCGTTTCAATTGTTTCGTCTGCCGGATTACCTGATTAAATCGAGGGACACCCCACACCAACAAAGTCATTGCGTTAAGATTCCAACTTCAATAAGTCTTAGTCAAACCGAGAGACTCTTTAGCCAGTTCAGATGCTATGCGAAACAAACTTTCGGCCATCGAAAGATGATCGTAATCATAGTTCTGACAGAAACGACGAGTCTCTTCCAGGGCGTCAGCCGCTTGCGCGATGCAATGACGCATCATATGTACGGCCGGCCGAAGCGTCACGGGAGCAGGGTTCCTGGCAAATGCGTCGGATCCCTTTCGTAGCGCCGCTTCTACTTGGTTTAAGTACTCCTCGAATTCAGCCACAAGCTCATCATCAAACGGGTCGCGTGATAACGACGTTAGCTCACGTTTGTAAGAACCAATTGCCCGTGTAATCGCACTGCGTGACGGGTGAAAAACCTTGGCAAGAAAAATCTGCCGCTGCTCATCTTCATTGTTGGGCTGAAACTGAAAAGGCTGAGAGATTATGATGCGAACGCCGATACGAAGGTCATACTCCGCCCGTCGCTTTTTGTCCATCAATGTTTCGTAAGCCAGATTCAACCGCAGCATGTCTTCAGTTGCAGTCTGCCGTTCCTCATCACTCTTATTACTATGTCCGGGGTCTGGATGCTGCTCTTTTACCAGCTGACGATACGCCCGCTTTATATCCGACGTCGAGCTGGTTGGCTCGACTCCCAGAAGCTGATAGAAGTTTTTCCCGTGTTGAGACAAATGCCTGTGTTGTGCCAAACGCTAGAGGATACTATTGTGTCTGTCTGGTGCGGTGACGACCGAACAGACACATATTATTGTAGTCCCACTTGTGGTGTTATTTTCTAGTGTACTGCCCATTCTGCAATCATCGAGACAGTCGTGTACTGGAATCTCGTCTATCCCATGAAAACAGCTCGGTTCGGCGGCGCCGCGAGTGCGAAGGGTGCCGTAAACGATTCACAACTTTTGAACGCACAGAAGCGTTCCAGCTACTGGTGGTGAAAGCCTCTGGAGAGCGAGAGCCATACTCCGCCACTAAACTTCGCGACGGTATATCTCGGGCATGTGCAAAAACTGTCGTTACAGCCCAGCAAATTGACGAACTAATTGAGGAGGTGGAAATTGAATTACAAGCCTCTGGCAAGAAAGAGGTACTTTCCACAGCACTTGGAGATATGGTTCTGATAAGATTACGAGTTCTAAACGAAGTGGCATACGTACGATTCGCTTCTGTCTACAGACAGTTCCAATCAGTAGAAGACTTCATAGCAGAGTTAAACCTTCTGAGATCGACCTCCGAAGCCTCCCTCCATGCCAATAATTCAATAGCTGCGGCACGAGAAAAGGCTAATTAAGCTGGTCAAAGGAGGCACAGAATCAGTCAGTAGTAATGGTAAATTTATAACTGTTCGTCTGATCTAAATTCTCCAATCTTCTGGTGTCCGAGTCTGGTGCGCATGGCTGAATAAAGGTCCAGTTGTGCCCCCTTCCGGCACGGAAGAACGAGCAACTAGACTTTAGGCACCAAGACGAATGTCAGTGGACTTATGGGAGTGGCGTCAATCTCCTCAACGTACGGTAAGTTCGTATTCAACTTACCGGTGCAGCGGCGCGCAAGTTATGTGAATTGAGTCTTGGGGGTCTGAGGCACCATCCGCAAAGACATTTTCGCCCCTACGGTTCTCATATGCGCAAAGGCCGTCAATTTTTTTAAAAGTTCAGGCTTCACCCACCCCCTTCGACAGATCGCGTGTTCGAACGAGCATCCTACCGTTTCGCAGTCCAACTCAACCATTTCGATTTCGTCGGCAGTTAATAGTCCCAGATCAAGCAATTGTCTGGAAAGTCTCTCGTGCGAGTGTGGATCGAGTTCAAGCAGATCTTGTACGCGCAAATAGAATGCCAGTTGATTCCACGTAATTAAACGCCAGTGAACAAATAATCTACCAATCGGTACTGGAACCGGACTTTGCATTTGCGCCTCCAGCGCAGCTTCCAGTTGAGTTCGAGCAATCACACCGGCTTCGACCAGAAGTTCACCAATCCCGGGAACGTCTGAGGTTGGTTGCTCCGTGGACTGAGCACAAAACTCGGAGCCTCTTCTAAGATCCAGCCGTTTTGTTGCTTCATACGCGTCGCTTAATTTTTCGCGAGCCCTGCGAAGGCGATCCTCATATTTTGGATTCTTAGTATCCAGCGCAAACAGAGCTGTCATTAACCGCTGATACTGTTGTTTCATCTCCTTTGGACTCGCGTCTTCGGCGATTCCCATCATCAGATGCAACTGCTTCCTCATAAGACTTGTGACCCCTTAAACCGCACACACATCTCTATTCAAACAGTGCTGTTTCCAACAAATCTATTGACAAGTGGCTACACACTAGCTTGTTTCTTACCAGATAACAAGAACTTTCGGGCGCCGCGTAAGGTATTTCCCTACGCTCTCGCCAGGAAAATTTCCATCTCCCGGATAGAGAGGAGTCTCTAAGCACCTGTTCTCTGATACATTTAGAGGTAATTGTCGGACCAACTTAGACTGTTTGTTAGCAAGAGATACAAGCAGAGCGCGCCAATAAAGCGGGCGATTAAACCGAGTAAGGCTTGAAATCTTACCCTTGAATCTTGGAAGGAAAAACCATGGGTGTCGGATTATATCTTTGTGGAAAGTCCGGTGAAGCGCTTGATGCAACGAATTGGTTCCGCGAAGTCTGGTCCTGGGTGCTCGAGACGATTCCTGAAATGGCCATGTGGGCAGCCGTCAGCCATGATGCAGATGGTCCTCACATAAAGATGCAACTGCATCCGGCGGCTCAGCCAGTGGACATTTCCGTCACTGGTACCAATTCGGTTTTAGCAATCGCAAATACAAATTCAGTCGGTCCCGGCTATCACATCTTCATTTGCGATCTGTTAGATCGGCTCGGTGAGAAGTTTCGACTTGAGTGGTCACCGGATTCAAATGAAGACGGGGATGGGCACAATCCCGCATTTTTTTCCAAAAATAGTGATCAGGCATATGAAGAGATGCTTCTGTGGGTACATGCAAACGCGGTGAATACAGCCGCAATTCTTGAACAGGGATGCACCAATATTCAATGGGCGATGCCATCAGAATATCTATTCGATCATGACATGTTAATCGCGACTTGCATGGGACCGCGCGGTGCAGAATGGTTGCAGTCGGTAATCGAAGATCCGATGAGTGGAGCAGATATCTTTCCATGGTGGAATGTGGGTTACGGTGCGGAATACTTGCTCGGCAAAGCAATCTATCTCATGTGGACGGAAGTAAGATGGCGGTCGCCGCTAGACGAGGCTGAAGCAAATCTTCAGGAAACAATATTGCACCTCCTGGCCGCCGCGTACAAAATTGATACATCGCTTGCGTATCCCTGGTATGAGTGGTCGGAGTTAAGCGAGCATTGTGAATATGAGGATGACTTGACCGACATTGTTCGTGAAAATGCGGCGGTCACCTCCGTCCCCCGAACGTTAATCGGTTATCGCCGTCGCTATTTAACCACAGAGGTGGGCGGCTGGCGCCTTCGTCTTCCGGGCAGCTGCGCCGATCATTATGATGACGAGACTGGTGCCTTTATGTTCTGGGACGAGCACCTGCATATTCAACTCGTCTCATTTGAACCAGGTTCAGATGGTGCACCGGTTCCCATGGATCAATTCACTTCGATGGGAGAGAAGCTCGGAGAACTAGTACAAGAGAACTCACACGGTGAAGTTACCAGGCGAATATACACAACTCATATACCGGATGACGAAGGAGTTTGGAGATTTAGCGCTCTGCTTATCGTTCCTGATTGCGTTGGACTGATTCATGTATTGTCGCCAAATCAGGGCAATATCGAATGGGCAATTGATTTTTTCAACTCGATTACCCATTCGGGAAGCGTGCATCCAGCTCAAAGCAGCATTGGAGATCCTGCCAGACGGATTTTGAGCGATCTGCAAGCAATGGCAGGGGGGCACTCCACGCATCAGCCCGCAGATCCCGAGCACAACTAAAAACAGCATAGAGTGAAGACTGAACATGAGGAGGCCACAGACTTTCATTTGGAGATGGAGGACGTTTGTCACCGTTTTTCACACCAGTGGACTTACTCAGTTCAGTCGGCTCCCCACTCGTGCTACTTTCCTTCGGTTTGCAGCGATCATTGTTCTGTTTCTGCTTTCTCAAACCTCGCTGACATCTCGACTGGCATCCTCATACAAGTTCGCAGTGATGCATGCCCAGCCATTGGATTCATCTTCCTCTGCCTCTTGCATCATATTGTTTTCACTAATCTCAAAGTTCATATTAGCACTCCTTGTATTTGTTGATAATCGATTTGTTGGTCGTACTTTTAACCGCTCCGGTGAACGCGCAGGGTGGCGATCAAATGGTCACATTGCAGACCACTAAAGGTCCGATACTGATGAAGGTCTTCTACAGCATCGTGCCCTATACGGCGGGCAATTTCCTAGATCTCGTGTCGCAGGGCTTTTACAACGGTCTGACCTTTCACCGCATCGAGAACTGGTGCGTTCAAGGTGGCGATCCCAACGGCAATGGCTCCGGCAACTACGTTGATCCGAGCACCGGCCAACCTCGATACCTAAACCTGGAAATCAACAACAAACTAGGACACGGAGTCGTGGGGATGGCGGCCATGGCTCGAGGTAAATGTCAACTCTGCCAGTTGCCAGTTCTATATTCTGAAGGCACCAATGGTTCAACTAAACGGAAAGTATTCAGTTTTTGGAAAAGTAGTAAACGGAATGAACACCGTATTTGCGTTGCAGCGGGCTGACCGCATCCTGTCGGCTTCCGTCGGAAACGGCGATGGTGGTGGTGGTGGCGGTGAATCGGCCCGACGAGAAGATCCACAGGGCTACCAGGGAGGTCCGGCCCCTCGACCTGTCGATTCGGGATTCTGACGTTAGCAGAGGCCAGCCTCTGAATGCAAGGGCAGGTTGAAACAGCCAAGAGTTACAGTTTCGGCGCAGAAGCCTACATGCTAACTAAAGAACATAGCCCGCATCGATTAATTCTTCTCGCCAATCAGCCAAATCAAGGGAACGTTCACGCCCGAAAGTCACGGCGAGCCCCTTTGTCCCCAAAAATTTGCACTTAGGAAACTTCCTGAACCGTCAAAACACTCATAGGAACCTTCCATGTCGTCGTTACCGGCACCGTCTATGGTGATCAAAACGTATGCCCGGTTTTCCTTAATCGAAACTTTCCAAACATCTATGTCAGTTGGTGTTTCCAGGCTGCTGTCCGGGTTCTCGCTCGTATAGAACTTGACGGCTTCCATGATCCGGGCCGGCAAGATTTCCAAATCTTCCTCGGCTTCTGAATCTCCAATCTCAGTCCAATGTATCAAGTGAGTGCTCTCCGGAAAATGCGATAGATTTGAAGTCAGCCTGTACTTGTTGTCCAAATCACCGTTCTGAATTCTCGCCGTGATCCAACGCTCTACTTGATCGGCAAGTTCAAGCCTTTGGAAATCAGCGTCCTCTTTGCCTGTTTGTTCGGGCCGTACCGAAGAATCAGCCTCACATAATGTTGCAGCGCTTTGCGGATACTTTCTGATCCATGCTTGTGCCACATCACGCAGCCCCGGCCAATCACTCCGTCGCAGAGCCGACACGGCAGGTACTATTGTTGGCGAATCGATATAATCCAGCGCCTTGGCCAACCTTTCAGGGTATTGGTTGCACGCTCGGATGGCAAAAGGAATGCCAGCCTCACGCAGCCGATGCAACACGGTAGCGATCGAATCAGCGTCCGGACATTCCCACACTTGCATATTGCTAAGCCTCTGTGTTACTTCGCTGGTTTCCATGAAACGAAGATGTAAGCACACATCTTGCACCTGCGTGTGCTGCAGCGGGTTTGTGAAGAGTGTTTCGCTGTCCTTCGGTGAGTAACCATAAGCAAGGAAACTTACTTCAGGTACTGCAAAAAGCTTTAGCTGTATCGGAATGTGTATGTCCTGGAATCCAATTTCCGTCAAGCAGGCTTCCAACTGAGGTCTAATTTCGCAAGCTCTTTCTGCAGAAGCGCTGCAAAGCTCCTGGCTTAGTTCAAATGCTACTTTCATTTGTTGAGCATTTGGCTGGAAGTAGTTCATCCCATCGAGCCACCAGACTATCGCCTTGCGGGGTGCAATCCTCTGGATCGTCAGTCTGTCGAGTGTGACCTTAACTGGAAATGGCTGCATCCCATTTGTTACCGTTCATAGGTCATACACAATTTCCAGCTGCCAAATCGGTGCATGAGTTTTTGCGAAGGAGCATTTCAATTGCGCCCGCGTCCATGCGATATCTTGTCCACCCGGCAACGGGCTTGGCACCTAAACGTTCATAGAAGCCAATGGCTGATTCATTCCAGTCCAGGACAGACCATTCAACGCGTCGGCATTCCCGTTGATATGCGATGTGCGCCAAATACAGCATCACTGCAGCTCCTATTCCCGCGCCGCGAAATTCTGGAGAGACAAACAGATCCTCCAGATATAGAGTTCGTGAGCCTTCCCATGTTGAGTAGGAGTAGAAATACAATGCAAAACCGCATGGCACACCTTCTATCTCGGCAATTGCACATTCAAATGGCGGTGGCGCCTGGCTCAATTGCCGGTCCAGGTCTGCTGCAGTGACCTTTACGCTGCGTTCTTCGTTTTCATATCGAGCAAGATCGCAAATCATCTCATAGAGCCGATTAGCGTCTTCCCTTCTTGCTGGTCGAATCGAAAGTGACATAATTTTTCTCCAGGCCTTGTTGGTGGCGAATTGAGCTTTTTCCTGAATAGCCACTAACCGAGGCTTTGATTCCTCAGCCAATAGACCGAGCGTAAAACACACTACACAGAAAATATTGTGCTCAGATTTTTCGATGAACAAGCAATCCGCAACTCTAGCTCGTCCTTAGAACTTGCGGCCACTACTGAGCTCAAGGGATGATTGAAGAAATGGTTGAGAACGGCACTTCTTCTCGGGAGAGACAGAAAGTGCCCCTTCTCGGCGGTATCAAATATCAAATATGGGGCACAAGTCAACATTGAACTTTGTGTATTTTGCATCGAAAGTGCATCCGTGCACATACCGCTTCGCCGTCAGCCTGGACCCGTTGCCTGAGTCGGTACCAGATTTAGTTTCAACCTCGTGCGCACTTTCGTCGTAATGGAAATTACCTCCACCTGATGGACTCAACAACGGTGTCGAAAGTGGCTTCGTGCTTTACAAGCTCGCTCTTGGGGGTACTCAGATATACTTCTTCCACAGTCTTACCTGTTTGGTTGTCAGAATTAAAGAACAAACCTTTGAACATTCGTTCGTTGTCCAGGTGACCTGCAAGGCATGTCTTCCATTAACCGGCACAACTTTCAGTTCTAAGATCTTAAAAACCTTAGAATCTGCAATTACATCCAGAACTTCCTCGGTCTCGCGGAGTCCTTTACGACTCTGGCATCGCCCTTCAACAGATCACAAAATACACCAGCAGCAGAATCTGAGAGCTTTCGTCCCCGTGAAAATAGCTTTATTACCACTCCGTTCTCTTCGTTGTATAGCTGCTCTTCTTTTGGTACATCCGGATGATAAAAAACTCGTCCCGAATTCGGTCTAGGAAAAAAATCACTTACCGGTTTAGCTTCAACCCACCCGTCCGGCAATGTGATCTTGTCAATGGAACCGAACTGCGTAATGATTCCGGCATCATCTTTTCGCGTTTCTTTTCCTCTTTCATCGCATCACATCTTAATACTTCTGCCACATTCGTGCAAGGAATGTGTATCTCCCGCGGCCTCGAAGTATCCGACTCTGTTCGTTGCATATCCATGGCGAGCTCCTTTCTAACACTGAAATTCAAACTTCATTACCTGCGAGTGGGGGAACGCGGACGCAATCCAACGCCTGCTTGATAAAGCCGGGTTAGCGGAATACCCGCTCTATCGTGATCGTGCATTGTGCCCCAAGTGTTGTCCACTTTCACTCGATTGGTTACCGGATCGTAGCCTGTTATCGTAACGACGTGCCAGCCGTGCACCATATTGTTAAATGGTGGCATACCGGCATCAACCATCATTGTTATGGGAAACTGCTTACCCTGCGCCAACTGGCGCAAGTGAATTTCAAAGTCGGCTTCGGCACTATATTTCCAGGGACGGAAAATCTGTAGTTCTTAAATGCACCAACCAATGCCCTAGACAAGCTGTATCTGGCAAGTGGTTAAGAGCTTGATACTCCAGTCTTTCCAGCAATGATGACTTGAGAAATCAGATCACATCCAACCGATCTGATCAATGATTTTCCTTCACTGCCCGAACTTTTCCCGCCCGACATGGAAGATAGTACGTACGCACGCAATGTTGTAAAGTTATTGCTTCATCATTGCTCGTGTGAGTTTTCTCGAGTCTTCTTCGGTGTCTTTACTTGCAGCTCTATCTTATCGAGAAGGTCCTTCCGCTCTTGAATCTCCGGCGACAGAGAAATTGCATCATGGCAACATGCTAGCGCGTTGCTGTAATCTCCTCCGGCAAGATACACCTGTGCCAGAACAAAGTAGCAATCGCCCGGAGAATACTCATCTTTCTGGTTTGTATTACGTGCCTTCAATGCATACTCCAGGGCTTCTTGAAAGTGACCGCTCTTCGAAAGAATCACAGATTTCGCAAGCAGTCCTTGCGTCGAGGTCGGTGCCGCTTCCAGCGCCTTGTTTATAGTTTGCAGAGCTTCTTCAGACCGCCCGTTTGCTGAAAGAGCCTCTGCTCTAATGCAATTTTCTTGCAGGCTTACATCGGGGAATTCTGTCAGGCGGTCGCAGGCCTTGATTGTTGCCGCAAAATCATTCGACTTAGCCAGTGCCCTTGCCCTGATCACCAGGGTTTCCTCGTCGGCGGGTACTGCGCTGATTGACTTGTCCGCCTCATCAAGGCAGCCTTTGTAGTCGCCCAAACGCAGAAGTTGTTCCGCGCACATTCTGTGCGTCTCGGCAATATGATAGGGAAATGTTTTCAATTTAAGTGCTTTACGAAATTCAATGAGAGCCTGCATCGTGCGGCCCTGTTCAGCAAAGCACCATGCCCGCCTGTACTGAGCTGCAAAGTAGGTGCGATCCAAGTCTAATAACTTCGTACTACTATCCAGGCAATCGTCATAACGCAGAAGCCTTTCTGCGATTTCGCTCCGCAATCGCCACCCGTCGACATTGCGAGGATCAAGGGTCACAACGGTCGAAGCGTCAGCAAAAGCAAGATCATCGCGGTTGTCGCTGAAATAGGACTTTGCCCGCAGCATATATGCAGACACACTCTTTCTATCGTGGTCGATCAGTCGCTGCAACTGCCTTGTCGAATCTACCATTGCCGTCGGACCTAAAAAACTAGAGAACAGAGTTACGGCTATCGTAGCGGCGGTTCCGACAATCAGTATCTTTCGCGAGGCGGGCACGCCAGTATGATCGATTTCGGTTCGTAGCACCAAGAGCAAGAGGAAAGCACAGTTGCAGGAAGCAAAAAAGATAACGGGGCTAAGGCCAAATGCACCAGTTACTAACATCATGATCAGCAAGAGAGCAACAATTGGTCTGGAAGATAGAAGATCGCTATAGCAACGAAGCAGACAGAAACAGATTACCGCTCCTCCCAGTACCATAAAAATACAGCCGCCACTAGGTAAGATTTTGACAGTAACCACACCTGGTCCTAAGATGACTACATTTGAGAGAGGCACAGTCGTGAGCATGAGTAACAGCCATTCTAATGGCCCTTTCTTGGCTTGAACCGGGCTGACCGCTTGCTTCAATTTCTTAACGCAAAAGAACCAGTAAGAGTAGCTGAATCCCCACAGCAACGCCATTGAATAAAGACTAAAGAGATTAATGATCGGGGAGTACCCGTCATTGTCTCGGGTTAGTAAAAGGGAGATTTCCACACCGGCAATCAGCGTTACCACCAGCCCCGGCAAAATCGCTGGAAGAGGACGGGGCTCTTTGATTATCGGACCGTTCGAGACTGTCACCCGACCTACAGGTATCAACTCTAATTCGCGTGCGAGTTCAATCATTGAGGAAGTCCGAAAATCGGGTTGCTTAGAGAGTGTTCGACATATCACTCGGTCAAGTTCTTCTGGAATATTCAGGTCGGGCCGTTTCCTCGTGAGTTGTTGAGGCAGCTGATTAAGATGTTTGAAAATGTACTCTTCCGTGGAAGCCCCTTCAAAAGGTCTGACTCCTGTTACCACTTCATACATAACGCAGCCCGTTGAATAAACATCTGATCGCTGATCTGTGGGCTGCCCGGCACACTGCTCCGGGCTCATATAGGGTGGGCTGCCAACAATTACCCCGGTCTTCTCTCTCTCTGTGTCCAGGAGTCGCGCAGTACCAAAGTCCAATATCTTAACCTCGGGTTTGCCTGTTTCAAGCCCGGACACAACGAGGTTGGCGGGCTTCAAATCCTGATGTATCAGCCCCTGCTCGTGCACCGCCGCCATGCCGGCGCAGATCTGCAGAAAGACCTTGATTGCGATCTTCACAGGAAAAGGACCGACTGTTTGCAAGACTTGATCGAGGCGTTTACCTGAAGCAAATTCCATAACGATGTAAGGCTGCGGAAGCAATCCGTAATCAAGCACTCGAACGATGTTAGCATGTGAAAGCTCGCTCAACATGCGGGCTTCATTCTCGAAGCGCGTGAGCTTGTCGGGATCGTCTACCAGGTGCGCGTGAAGAAATTTGACCGCGACATCTTTATTAAGCGCTATGTGTCGTCCGCGATAAACCGTACCAGAAGCACCACTACCACATCGTCCAAGGATCAAATACTTCTCATCGAGAGTGCTTCCCTCCAGCGGATCGCAATACGAATAAACGGGAACAAGCTCCGCCTGATCCAGGGGGCATACTGTGACTACTTCCTGGCGATACACGTGACCACACTGAAGACATTCATAATATGACGCAGATGGTGAGTTCTTATCCACAACCTAGTCCTCAAGCTGCGCCCCAACGGCCAGGGCCACAGAATATTCACGGTAGTTCTTATCTCCAAATTCGTCGACCCAATTGAATTCTGCCGCGGCTGAGCGGTAGTTCTTACTCAAAAGGTAGCCAATGCCGGAGTAAAAGTGCGCTTCTGTCTGATAACCGCTTTCATTCTTCGCTCTCGAAAACATACTATCTCGATTGATTTTGCCTGCAAGAAATAGCAATGCCGGTCGAGGCCACTCATCGGGTAGAGATTTAGCGGCGGTTGTTAATGCTAATCGGGCGGCTTTCACGTTGGTATTGCCAGACAAGCAACCGGCGATAAATTTTCCAAGATGCGCATAAGGCACATTATCACTATTGATTGCCAGAGACCTGTCAAATGCCAGGAGAGCTTTCGAATATTGCCGCATAGCAAGACATGACCACCCGAGCGATAGCTCTGCCGCCGGATATCTGTGGTTAGTCCGATCACAATATGACTGCTCTCGCTCGACGCGAACACCGACCCTCTTTTCACCAATCGCCTCTGTCTTGTCGCGGCACGTAAGCAGCTTGTTTTCCAGCCTGTGATACTGAGACTGAGAGGTTAACCACAACACGGATACACATAAAAAACCGACAGTGTAAGTTATCCAAAAAAATTTGCGGCCCGTCAGTACATCGGACAACAGGACCTGTTGGTTGCAGCATTGAACTTCTAAACGAAGGAGGTAGAGCAAGCCGAATGCAATGGAAAAGATGCCATAAGCTGTTAAGCCCATGGTAAGGATAGAATCGCTATTGACAGGGTAGAAGACCGGCATCATTCCAGAAAGTACGAAAGAAGTGGCGGCACCACAAATAACTACAAGTACATGACTGCTATCGCCCCGACCGCGTCTCTCACACAAGAAGTCATAGAAATCCACAAGCGTCCACAACGAGATCGCTACAGCTACCATAGACAGAAGAGTTAACACCACTGCGGTGCCAACTTGACCAAGAAAAAGCCAGATTGTATTGCTAGCGGCAGCACTGCCGATGGCGATCACCAAGGACAAAGCATTCAGACATGAGCTCAGCAACGGACCGCACTTTGGCTTGTAGCCGGCAGCAATCAGCATTCCTTTGAATCGATAGATGCAGTAAAGCCAATAGAACTCCGCCAGTGCGGTAACCCCGCACAGTGGCCAGACTGCCCGGCGCTCAAGTTCGCTATCACTCATTGCTATCTTACATGCTACCAGCGCACCGGCGAACAAAAGACTCCCGGGCCAGACAAGAGGAAAATTCTTGTTATCGGTTCTCCTTCGCTTTCGCGACGTAGCTAAGTTCACCGCATCGAGATTACCAATTAGATCCGTGATGTTCTCAAAGCGAGCCTCTCTCTCTTTCGCCAGGCACTTAAAGATGATCTGTTGAAGATCGTTTGGCAACTCCAAATTCGGACAAACTTCTTGCGGTGATTTCGGCATCTCCAATATATGCTTGCGTAGCACCTCTAAGTGACTATCTCCCTCAAATGGCGGGCGCCCTGTAATGGACTCGTACATGACGCATCCCATGGCGTAGATGTCGGTTCCTGAATCAACGTCTTGTCCCAAACACTGTTCTGGACTCATATAGGCAGGGCTGCCCATAGTTTCTCCAGTAGCTGTAAGGCTTGTTTCAACAACCTTTGCTATGCCAAAATCCAGTACCTTAACGGTCGGATTATCAGAATTTCCCGTGAGCAAGATTGGCTGGCTTAAGATCTCTATGGATAACTCCAGCGTTATGAGCAGCCTCGAGCGCACAACAAATTTGCTTGAATAGAGAAATTGCTTTTGGAGGCGGTATGGGGCCTTCGGAGATAAGCTCTGATAGCAATCGTCCTTCCAGATACTCCATGGCAATGAACGGGCGAGGAATCCATCCGTGGTCGCTCAATGCCACCACATTTTCATGATTGAGCGAACTGAGTATTCTTGCTTCTCTTTGAAAACGCAACAGGCTGTTTTTTTCGGCAAGCATGTGACTGTGCAGAATTTTTATGGCGACGGTCTTTTTGAGAAATACATGTTCGCATTTGTACACCGTGCCCCAGCCACCACTGGCCATTTTTTGTTGCAGCAAGTATGCCTTAGCAAATAAGGTTCCATCGGCTCGCACAACGCAACCGTCTTTTGCGCAAATGAATTCAGCAGCTCCTTCTTTGCGGCAAAGCAAGCAGACAAAAGTACGTGGACCAACTTCAGGTCGAGTTGAATCAATTGCGTCTCGTTCCAGCATGCAAGACTCTCATACCACTCGTTGTATTGGTTGTACCCGCTAGATGAGTTGCCGTCGTTGCCACACCCTATATCGAAGATTGTGCCACAAGCACCAACCTTCAATGGACAACTGAGATGCACTATCGGCCCTCTCTGTTGCAACAAGCATACCCGCGAAGTGATTGCGGAACATCGGGTAGAGTTCGTCGGTGGGCGAGGCCTTTCCACTATTGGCAATTCATCAGAATTTCCCGCAGCATTCGCTTCTTGCCGACACTGTCAGTTAGTTAGTCACTCAGTCAGTCATCAGAATTACTACTAACAGTTCTTTCCCCGGGCATCGGTGCTCGCAGCTCAATGTCGGCCTTGAGTTCAGCTTGCACAAGTTGATCTCGCAGTGAGATTTCCATTGGTGACTTATGAAGAATCCATCGAGAAGAAGTGAATTGATGAAACTGCGTGACAACTTCGGGTCGGCCAAACCCTCGCAGGAAGATGCGCGCACCAGTTGGCAAATCCTGCGCAAAGAACCGCCGTAAAGGATCGATTTCGCCCAGTCGGCGGTGGTCTGCCTGGCGGGTGGTCCATCAGGTTCGATTGCTGCGAAAAAGCCGCCGATGCCGGCCGATAAGCTAAACGCTCGGTATCTTCCGATTCATTCGTGATTATGTATAGGCGTTATGATACGCACGGAAGTTGGTCGCTCTACAAATCCAGCAACTTGGAGTTTTTGCTTATTTGCAAGGTTCGCGCAGCAACGTTAAAAGGATGCTCCGGTTAACTACCGGCAAGCACCAGCTCTTCGGTTCCGGCACCAGCGGTGAGAGATGCGGTAGCAACGCCAAATAGATCGTAAGGCTTGCAGCTCGTTATCTCTACTTCGACTATGTCACCAAGCGAATTATAGTCCAGCCCCGTCTCTTCAATATAAACGACGTTATCGATCTGCGGTGCGTCCCATTCGCTGCGCCCGTAATACAGGCCTTTCTTTTCATCGAAGCCCTCAATGAGTACATTCAATCGTCTTGCGACCATACGTTCATTACGAGCCAGAGAAATGTGTTGCTGAGCTTCCATGATGCGATTGCGGCGCAATTTTTTGATCTTTTGCGGTACCTGATCGGGCATGCTCCCGCTTGGGACCTCGGTTTCACGCGAGTACGCGAAAACGCCAAGTCGATCAAACTTCTGTTCCTGAATGAAAGAAAGAAGGTGCTCGTAGTGCTCCTCCGTTTCGCCGGGAAAGCCAACAATAAATGTGGATCGCACCGCTGCTTCCGGCAATATCTCGCGAATCAACGCCACCGTTTTTTCGGGAGACTGTGGACGAGCCATCGATGAAAGAATTTCCGGATGACTATGTTGGAGCGGAATATCAATATATTTCACGACCTTCGGCAAGCGCGCTATGGTCTCGAGCAATTTGCGATTTGTTTCAGTGGGATAGAAATACATGATTCGAATCCAGGCCAGGTCTTCAATCTCATGCAACGCTTCCAATAGTTCAGCCAGAGCCATTCGCCCGTACATGTCTAAGCCGTAATAGGTCGTGTCTTGCGAAACGAGAATGATTTCACGGGTACCTGAGGCCACCAGCATTCTGGCTTCTTTCACCACGGAGTCTATGCTGCGCGATCTGAACTTGCCTCGCAGCATTGGAATTATGCAAAATGTACATGCGTGATCGCATCCTTCCGCAATCTTTATATATGCAGAGGCACCAACCCCGGTAGCAAGGCGCGGCTGCACCTCATCTATATGATCGTCGGGAACTGGCGACACCTGTACGATTCGTAGTGACGAGTCAGCAACAATGGCACGAGCGATATCCACAATCTTGTGAATGTCTCCGGTACCAACCAGCGCTCGGGCCTCGGGCAGCTCTTCCAGAAGCTGATCTTTGAAATGCTGCGCAAGACACCCGGCGATTATGAGTTCTTTCCCGTCTTCTGCCAGTTCGACAATCTTGCGCACAGACTCGCGCCTGGCATCCTCTATAAACGAACAGGTGTTGATTAGACAAATGTCCGCGTCATCATTATCAAAGGTGAGGGTGAAGCCGGCTTCTTTCAAAAGTCCGAGCATAACCTCGGTGTCCGTTTGATTTTTCGGACAGCCGAGTGACACCACCCCGAAGGTGGGGTTTCGCAACATTATTTAGTTTGCCTCCGCACAGGTTAGTTTGAGTCCGTGTAGCGGTAGGGAACGTCGATACTTCTGGCACCGCCCTCGCCCCCGATGCTCCTGTATCCGCCGCTTTCGGCAGATCGGTGCACACGTGAGCCGCCGCTATCTTCCGAGCTGGCTTGTCTGCGAACGACAGGACGACGAACGACAGGACGACTGACCATGGTTCCCGGGGAGGAAGCAGTGGTACTACCAGGAGTTCCTGGCTTATCAGTGGCCGCAGTGGTACTTGTGGGCCCGCCGGTAGCAAAGGAGCGGTCAGTGACCTTCCCTTCCAGACCGAAGGGCTCAATTTTACCCTGAGACTCTACTGACAAGCTACCACCATTGCCCGCTCTGACCCAAATTCCTTGCGGATCTTCAAAATCTCTGCGGTCACCCTGCTCCATATAGCCATTGAACACGTTTTCGCCACTGCTAAGTTTCTTAACCTCAACCCAAACGTGCTTAGTTGAGGAGAGGCTTACCCGGTTGGATTTCTCAGGAGGTTGCGCCGCAGTGGTAGCGGCAGGTTGACCTGCGTTAGCCGGCATGTTTGCCGGTGCCAGACGGTTTGTAGACTCTCTCAATGGAAGGAGCGAGGGATCTGGTTGATTTATAAGCGAATTTTGTTGTCCGAACACGTAATAAAGTAGGCCCACCATCACAATTACGATGACAAAGTTAAACATCCATGTCTTGAATGATGGTGTTGATACTTTAATTTTGCTCTTAGAAATATACTCGCTGGTTGCATACATAGGAAGGGGAGCAGCCTTGTTTTGGCGCCTTCCGCTGCCCTCTAGCGAGCGTTTATACTCATCGCCCAGCACTTGCCCGTCAAGCCCGACGCACTCGGCGTAGCGCTTGAGGAAGCCGGAGACGTAAACAGGTTCGGGCAGATCTTCCCCGTCGCCTGCGTCTATCGCCTGCAAATGATGCAGAGGAATTTTCGTTCGTTCATGCACCTGCACAAGAGTAAGCCCTTGTGCTTCGCGAGCGGATTTCAGCTTTTGTCCAATTGTGTTGAGAGACATCGCTGTATCTGGTTGTTCTTTAGGTGAAAAGTAGCTCGACTTCAGCATCAGTCAAATATCGCCATTTGCCGGGACCCATCTGACCCAATTGTATCCTACCAATGCCAAGACGAACCAAGCGAAGTACCGGCAGTCCCAGCGCCGAGCACATTCGTCTAATTTGTCTGTTTCGCCCCTCCACCAGAGTGATTTCGAATTCACTGGTCGAATCATTCCGCCTGAGAAGACGCACTTTGGCTGGCAAAGTAAGTCCTTCTTCTAAGTAAATTCCCTGAGAGAGTTTTGTTAAATCGCTGTTGGCAACCTTGCCGCGGACAATTACCAGATAAAGTTTTCCCATCTCATGTTCGGGGTGAGTGAGCTTCTGGCAAAGGTTTCCGTCATTAGTCAAGAGAAGTAACCCCTCAGAATACATGTCAAGCCTTCCGACCGGACGGAGATGACTGAATTCCTGAGGTAACAAATCCATTACGGTACTGCGTCCTCGTTCATCAGCCATTGTCGTGACCACTCCAGACGGCTTGTGCAAGGCTATGTAGACGTGGTTCTTCCATGTAAGTTTCTTGCCATCAATTGAAAGTGAATCTTTTTTTGGATCTACTTCGTAATTGAAATCTTCTACCACAACTCCATTAACCTTCACTCGTCGTGCGGCTATGAAGTCGTCCGCCTTTCGGCGCGAACAAAATCCTGTGGCTGCGATCGCCCTATTGAGTCGGAGATTGGAGCCGGTTGAATGCGGATTATTTGCACGGAACTCGTCGTGGAAGTCTGTGTCTCCTGCATCCGAAACTGGCTGTCGACGAGAGCGAGAGGGCGTCTGCGGAGCAGAAAGTTTATCCACCGCATTTGTGCCGGCGCCGCCACTGGTGGTGCCTCGCTTGGCATGAGTCCTAACTACATCATCACGTGACTGACTCCTACCATCATCAGATATGCGTCGGCGAGGCTTTGAACCACCCGCCGGAGCAGATTTCTTGCCCTTGCTCTTACCTGCGTTTTCATTCTCTGGTTTACTGTCGGCCACAGTCGTCTCTTAACTGCTCCATGCTATCTGAGCGCCACCGCACTAGTTTACGTCAGCTTTTATAATATCGGCTACAGCGCCTTATTTCATGAAATACAGATACACCATACACCAGAGGAGCACAAGTGCGACGATTCAAGTGAATTCATTACGTGGCGAACATTCAGGCGCCGGTGGCGCCGTTTTGGAGTTTTTAGGCAGGCATAACCGGGGTTGCCCCGCAATACATTTCAACAGATGTGAACGCCCACCACCCTGATGGCAGAGCAATTGAGTGAGGCGTCACGCATATCGCTCACTATGAAAATATCCACCATGCGTGCCCGGTGCCCCTTAACAACCACATCCCGAAACGCACTGAATTGAAGGATTTGAGTCAGTTCTCTACTATGGCTACCGCGGTGTTTCTTGAATACAGATGTACATACAGAAGAGCAGCACCAGTCGACGATTCGACTGATTAATTTGTTGCCCGCCTTGCCAGACAGCCGGCGATGGAACTTGAGTAAGGTGGGAACGGCACCGACATTCAAGCGCGGCCGGGCGGTTTGGCGATTCTTGAAAAGATAACCGCTATAAGCACAGGTGTCTTAGTACGGGATGGAGGCTCGGGTTTAACTATCCACGAATAAAAACTTTGACCAAGCCACAGTCGCTTTGAATAAGCGCTCACCGCTTACTTTGCATACCATTGCAAAAATCCGCAATCGGCGCATCTATAGGCAAATACGCTATGTGCGCTGATCGCCGGCTTCTCATCGACAAAACCGAATAATTTAGGGGTAACAATCTTTTCAGTACTTTCCCAATAGGGCTGATTGGAAATATCTCCGTAGCCTTGAACTCGCCCCATTTGCAATGGTTTGTCACAATCAGGACAATTTTTCTTTGCCACCATGACTCTTTGAGCTCACTGAATTATTCAAGGCCAACCTGGCACCTTTCTAGCCACACCGGGAGCTAAGAACTCGGTGCCGAGCGGTTCCTTGTGTTGTGACGGATTTTGTTGCCGTTGTCCGATCTTTCCGGGGTTCCGGGGTCGCCGCCGAGAACGCTTCTGTGCAGTAACCGCCCGAATTTACATATGCTGCGCAGCTTCCGGTTCAGAATCGGCGGTTATCGGCTTCCCGCCAGTACTGCGCATCTCTTGGATTTTTGTGGACAACTGGTCCCTTGTCTCTTCAAACTGCCGTGTGGCTTGCTTGAGCACCGTGTCACTTTTCGACTGAAAATCTTGCAGAGCCTGTTCTGTACGGTCTTTCATGTCAGAAATTCCGGTGCTGGCAGTCTTGCGGATCTCATCGGAACTGTCTGCAAGATGCTTACGCATCTCCCTTCCTGATTTCGGAGCAAACAGAACCCCCACAATTGCTCCTAGAATTCCACCAAGAAGCAAGCCTTCAAAAAATCTACTCGTTGAGTTAGACATCATGTTTTCTCCGTCGCCGTCCGTTATAGCCACACTGATGACCCGTCGCGTCATCGCCGACTATCTGGTCTCCTCGTTCCTACTACTTTCTCTTCCTCTCAAATAAGACCGTATTCCAGCCCACAAACCATGTCCGATGACTGTAGACTCTTTCTTGGCGGTAGTTACAACGGTTGACATATCGCGGGTTGCGTCTTCGACTTTCGCCCCTACGTCTACCACCCGATCCACCGTGATAGCTCGCAACTGGTTCACACCATGCATCAACTCTCGCAGTTCCTTGGCCGTGGGCTCAACCTCTTTCTCGATGGTCTGTAAAAGAGCTTTGCAAGAATTTGCTGTTGCCAACAGCTGATTGAGAAGCGGTACTGCTTGCCAGAACAGGGCGGTCACAGAGAATGCAAGGAAGGCAAGGGCACAGGCTACTACAGTGTTGATGGCTGTATTGTAATCCACGTTAGCAAGGCCTTTCTAATGGTGCTGGAATGGTAATACTGTTGAACTGCTGTAATCGAGTTCTTCGCGTTTCTTGGCTGCAGCCAGCTTACCCGCCGCCACCGCCCGTTTTACACGCATGGTTTGCTCTTCCACCGCCAGTTGCGCGTAGTTCACACCAGATGCATATAAATCCAGTGTGTCATCCACAAGCTCACTGACCCGTTCCGGCAGCTGCCGGGCTTTCTCGCCAATTTCTCCGCGCAGCTCGCGACCTGGTTTTGGGGCGGTCAAGAGTCCGATGGTCAGGCCGCCAACAGCTCCGAGAACAAGACCGGCGAACCACGAAGCGAATCCGTAGCCGGAATCTTCATTCGTGTACGAATAGGAATTTTTGCCCATTGCAGTATTCTCCCTCAGGTCGGAGCAATCCACTCCGGTATTCTCAGAACAAACATGACGCCAAGTATGGAGTATATCATTTGGCTGAGTTGAAATCTCAGGGAACTCCTCTGTCAGACGGGAGCCTTCTGAACGTTCTCCAGTCTTGCGGCCAGCAGATCAAGAAGGTGTTCCGCGATGGCCCGCTTGGGCATACGAGGCAGATTCTCACGCTGACCTTCCGCTGTAAGAATCACCACGGCATTATAATCGCTGCCGAAGCCAATATCAGGCACCGAAATATCGTTGCCAATAATCATATCCAGATGCTTTCTTTTAAGCTTTTGCTGAGCATTGCTCAACAGTCCTTCCGATTCTGCAGCAAAACCTACAATAACTTGATCTTTGCGTTTAACACGACCTAGCAGGTCGAGAATATCCGGGTTCTTGGTCAACTCAAGCACGAGATCTTCAGATTCGGTTTTCTTGATCTTATGAGTAGAGACAACAATCGGCCTGTAGTCTGCTACCGCAGCAGTCATCACCAGAGCATCACAGGTGTCAAACTCGGCTTCTACTGCTTCCTGCATCTCCTGCGCGGTTTCCACCACCACCACCGGATACGATCGCTCAACATGTACGGTAGAAATAAGTGTCACATCCGCACCGCGTGCGTGAGCTGCATCAGCTACAGCTACGCCCATTTTGCCGGAAGATCTATTACCGATGAACCGTACCGGATCAATTGGTTCCCTTGTGCCACCGGCAGTGATAATCATGGACTTGCCCGTGAGGTTGCTTCTCTCCATCAGTTTAGAGGCAACTGTTGCAAGAATTCCTTCCACGGAGGCCATCTTGCCCGCACCGTAGTCTCCACAGGCCATCTCGCCAATATCGGGCGGAATTATCTCATACCTCATACGGTGCTGCAGTACCCCGAGATTGAATTGAGTGGCGGGATGGTCCAGCATATGAGGGTTCATCGCTGGAGCCAGCATCACCCGGCACTGAGCCGCCATGATGATTGTGGTGAGAAGTTCATCACAGATACCATTGGCCAGCTTGGCTATGGTATTGGCCGTGGCCGGAGCCACTAGAATGAGGTCGGCTTTCTGTGCCAACTCTATGTGTTCGGGCTTCCAATGACCACCTTCATCGAACTGATGAACATGAACTTCGTTACGAGTGAGTGTCTGGAGAGTGAGAGGCGTTATAAATGACGTGGCATGCGGAGTCATCACCGCATGAACTGTCGCACCGGCTTTTCTCAGCCCCGACGCTATATCACAAGCCTTGTAGGCTGCTATTCCTCCACAGACCCCCAGTATCACTGTTCGGTTCTTAAGAGGACCCGGCTCCGTTGCTGAATAACTGTCATCTTCGTTCATTGTCCCCGCCCTCTCAAGTTTCGCAAAGAAGCCCCATATATTATAGACGTAAGTCCGCTCCTCATCTGCCTCCGATGCGACGCACTTTGCAATGTTCCGTAAGCAGAGAATGCATTTCTGAACGATTTTGGGGGATGCCGATTCAAACTTATCTATCCAAGTGCTCCCGGAATCAGGGATTTCAGCCGATAGCAGGGTAAAATTTCCAATGCGTCTCAAAAATAATGCATTTCGGGAAAGCCACATGGAGAAATACTACGTAACGACTGCTATTGACTACGCCAATGCCCCGCCGCATATCGGTCACGCGTACGAGAAAATCGCGGCTGACATAATCGCGCGGTATCAAAGGCTCACGGGTAAGAAGGTATTTTTTCTCACTGGGACCGACGAGCACGGGTCGAAGGTTGAGAAAGCCGCGCTGGCAGCAGGTTTTGAATCTCCGCTTGCCTTCGTGGATGAAACCTCTTCCAAGTTCAAAGAAGCCTGGCGTCGGCTACTTATTTCAAACGACGACTTCATTCGCACCACTGAAGAACGTCACAAAAAGGTTGTACAGGAAGTTTTCCGTAGAATGCGTGCCAAAGGCGACGTATATAAAGGTAAGTACGCAGGCCTTTATTGTGACGGTTGCGAAGATTATCTTCGAGAGACCGATTTAGTTGACGGGAAATGTCCAAACCATCAACGCCCGCCGCAACACTCCGAAGAAGAAAACTATTTCTTCCGGCTGACCAAGTATAAGGAACCGTTACGCGCATGGCTGCAGGAAGCTGAGTGTCATGTGAAGCCAGACGGTCGGAGGCGTGAGGTCATCAATCAACTTGACGACCCTGAACTGGGAGACTTCAGTATTACCCGTTCACGTAAGTCCTTGACCTGGGGAATTCCCGTTCCGGACGATCCCGATCATGTAATTTATGTTTGGGTTGATGCGCTGACCAATTACATTACCGGTGTCGGATTTCAAAGTGACGAAGAAGCGTGGAATACATTCTGGCCTGCGGACTTGCATCTAATTGGTAAAGACATCACCAAGTTTCATGCAATTTACTGGCCGGCGATGTTGATGTCGGCGGATTTGCCGCTTCCTAAACTGGTGTTCGGTCATGGTTTCATCACCGTTGAAGGCCAGAAGATGAGCAAGAGCCTCGGCAACGTTCTCGACCCGGTCTACCTTGCGGAAACTTACGGCCCTGATGCCATACGCTATTTCTTGTTCGCAGCGAATACTTTCGATCAAGACGGTGACTTTTCACGCGCGGATATGGTCGCCACGGTGAACAAGCATCTTGCCATGGGCGTGGGTAACCTTCTCAATCGAGTGGTGAAATTGCTCGATACTCATTTTGAAGGAACCGTGCCAGCTGTCTCTATAGAGCAAGGGGTGCTGGATGCTCTGGAAAAAGACACCGCGGAATTCCGAACATTTATGGATGAGTTTGAGTTTGCTAAGGCGATTCGCTCAATTTTTGAAATAGTTGATAAAGGAAATAAACTGCTCAGTGAGCGAGAGCCCTGGAAACTTTTGAAGGAAGGGAAGTTAGAAGAAGGCGGCCAGGTACTTGTCACTGCCATGACAATGCTGAAACGGATTGCCATATTGCTCTCGCCAATCACGCCGCGGCTCTGCGCTGGCATTTGGGATCAGTTAGGGTTCGATAGCAATATTGAATCTGTAATTTTCAGATCTTCTGAGTTCACGGATCCCATTTTGGCGGGTCAAAAGATACGCAACAAGGGGCGCGTTTTTGAAAAACTCGACGAACTCACGGAGAACCCGGCGCCGGTGCCCACGGCATAGAACAGCACTTCGCCTCGGTGATTAATCATTGCACCGCTGGTGGAGCCCGCAAGTTGGCCATTTAAAAGTCCGAAGTAGCAGACAAGCCTGAGGGCGATTCGTTAGGAGGAAAAGGATGAAGGTTCTTCTGTGCACAGATGGATTTCCTACGGCGGAAGCAGCGTTGGAGGTTGTGCTTTATCGCCCATGGGAAGAGGGCACTGAAGTGCGTATCATTACGGTCATCCCGCCGCTACACGATCTGCTAAATAGAGTCGTTGGCATTCTCGGCGTCGACAACATGACGCGCAAAGCGCACGGGCAATTAGCGGAGGACGCAAAGGATCTGCTGGTTAAATATTCCGAGCGGCTGCAAAAGAAATTCGGAAACGACAAGGTTTCATCGCATCTGCTGGAAGGTCGTCCCGGGGAAAAGATTGTTGCTGAAGCGAAAAGCTGGGACTGTGACACCATCGTGCTTGGAGCGCATGGACGCAACGACAGTGGCGAATTTCTCTTTGGCAGCGTGCCGGAATATGTTTTGTCGCATGCGCCTTGTCCTGTGGAAATTTTACGTGCAACGAGCATTTCTGCCCTGGTCAGCGAAATTGAACATAATGAGACCATTGAAGAAGACAAATATTTGATCGCGCTCGACGATTCGAATGGTTCCCGGGATGTTATGGCTGAAGTTCTTTCAAGACGATGGCCCGATGGTGCGCGATTCCGAGTAATTACCGCAGTGGAGCCACTTCCGTTTCAAGCTTACTCCGGGCTTGGTCCCTGGGAAGGAACGGGAAATGAAGACTTTTCCGAACTTGTTCGAAAGACCGTGACCGCAGAGAAAGCAAACGCGACCAAGGTACTGGAAGATGCAATTTCAAAGTTGAAGGAAGCATTTCCTGAGGCGGAAATTTCAATGGAGCTCCTAGACGGGTACGCAAAGGATCGCGTTTTGAACTATGCACGTGAATGGCCTGCCGATATGATCATCGTCGGTTCACACGGCCATAGAGGCTTTGTGGAATTTGTTCTCGGCAGCGTTTCAAAGGCAACGGCCTTGCACGCACCATGTTCGGTGCTGGTAGTGCGCAATCCGCATTTGAAACCCACTCCGCCCGCACCCCCGGCACAGAGCCCCGCCCAAGCAACTCCGCCTTCCGCGTAAAAGGTCCGTTCGCATCTAAGATTCCGATTTAGGTCGTGCCTGGTTTTCCTTGCCTGCACACTAAGTTTCGCGTCGTGACGCCTCTGTAGAGCAACTGTTCTCAGAGGAGTTACCGGGAAAAGATCCCCTGGTGCGCTAAATACGGATCTCCGGTGAGCACACAGCACAGACATTTTTGCGGGCGGCGCATCGCAAACTAGATAGAGACACCGAAATGAGCGCCCAAATTCACCAGAGACTGATTGACTAAAACAAGCGCTCCAAGCAGTTCGTCAATGTTTGGCTGCTGACGGCGTTGTTTGTTCTTTTCCAGACCGGCAATTATTGCGTTTACCCGAATAATTACTTTCCAACACTCACTGTGCAAATCTCTTTCTTCGTCGCTGTTCATAATTTTTTCCAGGAATTGACGGAGCAATAATACCAGCACTCAGACACTATAAAATTAAGGCGAAACAACCAGTGGCGAACCAGGCAGAATTCTCCTCTTCCTCCATCGATTTCGTTCAACCTCGTACCATTAGCC
>JAKFUT010000077.1 GCA_021732565.1 Candidatus Obscuribacterales bacterium | reverse complement strand
TTCCTGCGCTCATGAGCCCACCACCACTCACGTTGAGATCAAAGCCCACCCAACTGTTCGCAGTTATGCTGCCTATTGAAATTAATGTGCCTGAGTTGGCTATGTTCAGTGCCGAATTTGACGGTGTATTCAGTACAATCTCCGCTGCTGAGACAGTTTTGGCAGCGCCGACATTAATGGTTGTAGCGTAAACGTTAAGAGAACCTGGCGCAATGGGATTGCTCGAAAAAACGCCAGAGGGTATGCCCGACGCCGACGTGGACCCCGATCCCGATCCCGCGCTTGCGATGGAGACTTGAATGTCCCCATTCACGTTGAAGGTTGGAGCCTTAACTGTCAGGGAGCCGACTGCACTCACTGTACCGGCAACAGTAAGCGAACCGGCAGAAGTGAGCGTCACCGCACCACCATTCGATGCTCCAAAGATGACACTACCAATATTGGTGATGTTGACACTGTTCGTGGTGCTGAAGACAGCGTTGCTTGCATTCGTGCTTGAGATTTCAATCGCTCCCCCACTGCGTACTATAAGGGAAGGAGTGTTGAGCAACATGGTTGAGTGGATTTCCGTTTGCCCATCCAAAATAAGCGACACTGGAGCGGATACCGGCGTTGTTAGGCTCACCCCGAGGTTCGTTGACGTAAGGCTAATGTTGTCAGCGGCAATATTCGCGATGCCGTCGCCTGAAATCCAACCGGAAGAAACCATGGAAACCAGCCCAGTACTTGGTTTTGTTGCAGTGGTTGTGGCCGCAAGAGTAACAGTGCCACCACTGGCAGTGAGTCTGACACTGTCAGCTGCTGTTATAGTGGCACCACTTACTTGAGTAATACTTCCAGAGCTGGACGTGAGTATCACGCTGGCACCGCTGAGAGCGCCGTTTACGTTAAGAGACGTAGAACTGGTAACTTGGAAACTGCCTGTGGTCGAGCTGCTGCTATTGAGTGATACCGGCCCTGACAATGCCGTATCGCTAATGGTAACGGAGCCATTTGCGGTGGCGGTGAGCGAGGTTGCATTGGTGCTAACATCAACACTGCCTATACCACCATTGATCGTAAGAGTTGTCGTACTCAAGGATTTTCCGTTTGAATAAACTCCAATACTGCCATCAAGGTTTAGGGAAACTGTGGCCACAAGCGCTGCTGATAAATCAATTCGTAAACCTGTTGATCTCAGCTTGATGTTGTCTGCGGAAATAAATCCTAAACCGGAATCGGTTATTAATCCCGAGGCGGTAAGTGATACCAATCCCGTAATTTTTGAGGTGGCTTTGGTAGTGCCAATCAAGGCTACCACTCCGTTACCAGCAGTAAGCGCAACGTCATTAAGAGCCGTTATTGTGGCACTTGAATTTAATTGAGAGATTCCGCCGTCTTTCGCTGTTAGAGCGATGCTTTTTCCAGATATAGGACCACTTACTCTAAGAGATTCACCGGTTCCACTAAGACTGAGAGTCAAGCTGCCGTTAGTCGAGCTGCTTCCGAGCAACGATACTAGACCACCAGACGCTGAATCGGTCACATCAATGTTGCCAGTTGAGGTAGCCAAAATTGAAGTAGCCTTGGTATCAATTACAGAAATCGCTCCGGTGCCACCTTTTAGCGTAAGTGCATTGGTATTAATGAGACCTGTTGAGCTAATCCCCGTTTTCCCGTCTAAAGTTATGCTCGCTGTGGCAGTGAGACCAGCAATAAGGTTCACATTTGAACCGGTGGACTTCAGCGAGATATTGTCAGCTGTGATAAAAGCTAATCCAGAATCCGTAATTGAAGCCGAGGCAATAATTGACACGAGACCCGTGGCAGGCGCGGTAGATTTCGTGTTACCAATGAGAATCACAGATCCGTTTCCGGCAGTAAGCGCCACGCTATTGACACCAGTAATGGTGCAACCTGAATTTAATTGAGAGATGCCCCCGTCCTTCGCTGTCAAAGAAATACTTGCGCCCGAAACAGGAGCATTTATTTGAAGCGATTCGGCCACGCCAATGAGATTTACATTAAGGGTACCTGTACTGGAGCTGCTTCCAAGCAGTGACACTAAGCCACTAGTTGCGGAATCAGTTATGTCAACGTTGCCCGTCGCTGTAGCCGTAATCGAACTAGCCTTCGTATCAATAACCGAAATTGCGCCAGTGCCACCCCTGACAGTCAGTGAATTAGTATTGAGAACACCTGTTGAGCTAACGCCAGTTTTGCCATCTAACGTCAGACTGGTGACGGGAGTAAGACCAGCCGCTAAGTTTACATTTCCACCCGTGGACTTCAGGTTGATATTATCTGCTGCGATGAAAGCCAGACCAGAATCAATGATTAATGCCGAGGAAGTAATTGACACAATGCCCGTTCCGAGCGCAGTAGCTTTCGTGCTACCAAGGAGAACCACAGATCCGTTTCCGGCGGTAAGCACAACGCTATCAACACCCGTTATGGTGGAACCGGAATTTAATTGAGAGATGCCCCCATCTTTTGCCGTTAAAGAAATACTTGCGCCCGAAACAGGAGCATTTATTTGAAGCGATTCGGCCACACCAATGAGATTTACATTAAGGGTACCTGTACTGGAGCTGCTTCCAAGCAGTGACACTAAGCCACCAGTTGCGGAATTAGTTATGTCAATGTTTCCGTTTGATGTAGAACTAATTGTAGTGGCGTTTGTATCTATAATAGAAATCGCACCACTTCCGGCGCTCAAGGTAAGAGAGGAGCCAGAGATAAGGCCTCCGGTCTGTTGAATTGTTCCGGCGCCGTTCGCATTTAATGAGACGGAGCTTCCAGTAAGACTACCTAAGATAACCATTCCACCATCAGCATCGGAACTAATTAAACTCAGTGGTCCCGATGTTGTGATTTTTGCTGTGATGTTAATCGCTTTGGCACCGCCAGCGGTGCTTGTGAAGAAGAAGCCGCCTGAACCGGCGGTGGATACGTCAGTCGATGTTAGAGCCACCGAGTCGGTTAAAATAACGCTGCCAGCACCGCTTTGGGTTACCTTAAAGACTGAAGTTGCGGTATTAAGGTTAATGTTTCCGCCATTAGCAGTCAGTGTCAGGTAATCAGCCGAGACCAGGCCCCCTGCCGAAATGCTGGTGCCTTGGAGCGTAACGAGGCCTTTTCCGGCATTTATTTCATTCCCTACCGCAACGGATCCGCTTGCCACTCCCGGCAAAAACGTTCCACCGGTCAACACTCCCTGGATCACTTGAGTTCCGCCGGGGTTCGACAATTCGACGGACGCAGTGGAAAGAAGGCTCACTGCACCGGAAGCACTTAGCGTTCCCGCCGTTGTATTTAACTCCGCTATGCCGATTCCATTACCAATTATGGTGACAGAACCGCCTTTTTCGGCACCTGCAGTTGTTACAGTACCAAGCGTTATTGAGCCGCTGCTGACTGAACCCTTACTTGCAACGGCCAGTACATCTCCACCGACAGCACTAGCTGCAGTATTGATGTTGACGGTACCGAGCTTGATAGACCCGCCAGCTGTGACTCCGGCTAAGGTGTATGGCGTGCCATCGGGTCCGACAGTTAGTCCATTTGTTGATGGACTGAAGTCGAATCCGGCAATCAACACCAGATTGCCTGCGCTTGCACCGCCGGATAACTTAATGGTTAGCGGTGTGCCTGAGCCATTAATGATGTCGGTGGCTGACAAAATTGCAAGATTTTGCCCGGCAAAGGTCAAATTGCTGAGCTGGCTCAAATCAATCGGTCCAGTACTATTTGCAATTGTGCCAACAGGGAATGGAAACTTAATAGTCAGAGTGGAATTCGGATTTGGATGTAATGCCGAATGAACATTGAATTGAGACGGATCTCCGAAAAATTTACCAACAGACAGGGTAACGTGAGTAGCATTGTCCGGGAAATCATAAGTCACACCAGGTTGGATGGTTACGGCAGATTCGATACCACCATCGGCAGTTATATTCACCTGGCCACCATCTATACTGCCGAGCAGAAATGTCTGGTCCCCTGGTCCTAGAATTATGCCGGGGTGCCGATTTGACGCGTTATCCGTCGCTGAGATATTGATGGACTTACTTCCCGGGGTAACGAACGACCCGTTGCCATCA
This sequence comes from Candidatus Obscuribacterales bacterium, assembly GCA_021732565.1. Classification (GTDB taxonomy): domain Bacteria; phylum Cyanobacteriota; class Vampirovibrionia; order Obscuribacterales; family Obscuribacteraceae; genus JAKFUT01. The sequence continues at coordinate 36,213 of JAKFUT010000077.1, read as the reverse complement.
CCCGTAATCGTCAAATCCTGCCCTGACGCAGTGGACAAAGAGATACAGTCGGCCGTCGAACGGATTACTCCCGAATTGCTAAGCACCATATTTGTGCCATCACCAAAGCTACCATTGGTAGTCAATCCATTGAGGCTTACTGTAGAACCCTGAATTGTCTTTCCATTAGCAATGGTAATTGTATCGCTGTAGACGATGAGCGCACCGCCTGCGGTAGCAGAGAGACCGAGAAAAGAGCCAGTGTTCGTGATCGTGATGGCGCCAGTTGCCGTTGCCGTTAGACTATGGCTGTCTGTGAATATCGGACCAATATCGCCCGCAGTCGCGTTTAGCACGATGCTGTCTGCTGTAATTTTGCCAGTACCAATGATGCTCGTACCTTTGAGGGTCGCAGAAGTGTCGGCCGTAACGGTAGCAGCACTGGTCAGTAATGATATTCCGCCACCACTGGTAAGGCTGATGCTCGTTCCAGCGACGGGTCCTGCGATATCAAGTAAGGATGCGGTAATCGCAAGATCGCCGCCTGCTGCGCTGGTCGTCAGGTTGAGTGTGCCATTATTGACAATCGCAATATTACCGGTGGCAGTAGCGGAGAGAGTTCCAGCTGCAGTATTAAGAGCACCAGTGTTGCCGATGGAGCCGCCAGCAGACAGAATTAGAGAACTGGTAGTAAAACTCGCCTTCGTAGCAAAGTCACCATTATTGATATTACTACCAGCACTTATACTTATCGAAGAAGAGCCCTGGATATCGGTCAGGAAACTAAATCCCTGATTTGAATTCAGAACAATAGCATTAGCTGTAATAGTTCCTTTGGCGCTCGAAGTGAGATTACTTGTAAGGTTACCAGTCTGCAGATTGAATGTGTTGCCAGCGGCGGACGGTGCCGCGATAGTGACAGCTGTTGACGTATCGGCAATTGAAACGTTGTTTCCTGCATTGAGTGTCAATGCCCCAACGTCTAACGACATCAGATTTGTGGCCGCTGCATTCCCACCAATATTGCCGCCGATTGCAGTTAGTGACGCACTCGGACTTGTAATTGCCGTGGAAAGGTCTGAAACTATGTTACCGGTGGAACTCAGTGTTGTACTTGTGGTACCAACCAGGCTAGCGTTAAGGGTAATGCCACCAGTTCCACCCGTGGTCTGTAGAGTAATACTGCTGGCGGAGATCGATCCGTCCGTTGTGATAGAACTTAAGGAACCTGCGGTGAAATGTCCACCCGCATGCGACGCACCGAGAGTCAGTGCACCGGCGGAAGTAATGTTGACATTACCATTGGTGGTGGCCGTGAGACCAACGCTACCTGCCAGGGTAACACTTAAATCTCCGGAACCTGATGCAAGAGCAACAATTGGTGCAATTATTGCAGGCGTTTGGATGACTGCAACGGTATTATCGAGTGCATTAGTGGAATACGATGTGAGATTATTTCCCACAAAATTGAGAAAGTTTCCTTGATTCGGATAAGGAGTACCAAGTGATGGCAGGGTGGAAATAATGGCATTTGTAGAAGTGTTTATAATCTTGATTGAGCCACTCGTATTGACCACATAGGCAAGGGTGCCGGTAGGATCAACCGCTATGTTTTTTGTGTGAGCACCAATTGGTACCGTTCCTATAACCGTGTTGCTAGCAGTATCAATTACCGAGACAGAATTACTGCCAGAATTAGTGACATAGACATACATTCCGTTGGGGTTAACTGCTAATTCGGCGGGAGATGACCCTACAGGAACTACTATTGTGGCCACAACAGAGTTTGTCGTGGTATTAATGACAGATATACGATTGTTACCTGAGTTGGCAACGTAGGCCAGGGTGCCTGCGGGATTGATTGCGACTCCGTAAGGGGAAGTGCCAACAGGAATCGTAGCGACCACCGTATTGGTTGCCGTGTCAATAACAGATACATTGTCGCTAAAATAATTGGAGACATAGGCACGGGTGCCCGTCGCATTCATTGCTATCGTTTGGGGAGAATTGCCTACTGCTATCTTAGCTACAACAGAGTGAGTGGCAGTATCAATCACTGATACCAGGTCTTTATCGCCGCTAACAACATAGACAAGAGTACCTGCAGGATTCACTGCCACTGCTTGTGGAATCCCTTCCACCGGAATGGTGTCTACCACAGCATTAGATGATGTGTTGATGACTACCAAAATGCCGTGCGCAAAATTAGAACTTCCGGCGGCATATGCAAAAGTGCCAGCCTGATTTACCGTGCCGCCTTCTTTAGGACCTCCTCGAGGTAGAATCACGCCCTCGATAACACGTGCTGGTGTCGTAATTGTACCGGAACCGGCTGTCGCCAGAGTAATACTCGTAGTGCCGGTAAGATCTGCGCCAATCGCAATTGAACCTGTGCCAGAAGTTGATTGAAAATTTATCTGCCCGGCTCTAATTGCCCCCGTAGTGGTGATGTTTCCGCCAACATCTACAGAATATGTGCCACCCACATTTGCCGCACCAAGACTAATATTTCCGGCAATTGCATGGAGAGTGCTGCTGGCTACCGTATTCGATGTAACGCTGGAAGAGCCCACAAGTTGCACATTGATATCCCCTGAGCCCGAGGCCAGCGTGATGATTGGCGAGGAGATTACGATTCCACCGGTTGTCGTGATCGTGCCAGAACCACTGGCAATGAACGTACTGGACACAGCATTGCTTAATACGTTGTCGACCGTGATGTTGCCATTGGAGATAGATCGAATTGTGATGTTAGCCACATTGGCTCCGGCCAAGGCAGCCGGAACACTGACATTGGTGTCAGTCTGAATTGTGATGCCTGGTGGAGGATTTGTGACGGTGGAACCAGCGCTACCTCCGACAACGGTGCAAGCACTGCAGCCAGAAACGCTACTACCGGGCGCAAACGTGATGTTGCCCGAAGTATAAATCTGATTGAGGCTATTACTTGTTGTCAGAGTGCCTATGTTAATGGCGGTCCCTTGTAGAGCGCCACCAACAAAAATGCCTGCAGGTAGGGCTGTATTTCCCTTACTGATGGTAACCCCGAACGGCGAGCACCCAACGCATAGAATCTCTGGTGTCGCTGCCGCAAGCAAAATGTTGCCGTTGCCTCCGGTGCCACCACTGGTTGTAACCCTGAAGCCACCGCCAAGAGCAGTGTCGCCTATCGTGGTGTCTCCGGCGAACATGGTGACATTGCCATTAGACCCGGTTCCCGCTCCGCGAGAACTAACAGTTACTGCGCTAGGAATCGATATCTTTCCTACTGAAGTACCACCCATTGCAATCAAAGTTATGTCGCCGCCATTACTATTTGCTGCAGAACTCGTGGAGTTCAAACCTGTAATACCGGCACCGGCTGTGAGATCAATGTTTCCTCCGGCAGCAACTCCAGTGACTCGCACGGCATCAATGGACGCACTCAACTGCACGCCGGTGACCAACATAATGTTGCCTCCATTGGTGGTTGAGGAGGATGTGTTGATCGATGACGAAGCTCCTGTAGTAATGCTACCGTTAGCAATGAGCGCAACGCTAGTTCCCGGGCTGACTATACTGCGGCTGAGAGCAAGACCTCCTCCGGCATTGCTTAGTGTGATGGAACCGCCATTGCTTCCGTTTGAGGCAAACGCCGATATTGCTCCCACTATGCCGTTGTCTGAGGGGCCTGTGCTGGTAAGCGCAAAAGCGGTTGCACTGTTGCTTGCTATGTCTATATTTCGCCCGGCAACGTTGCCCGCGATCTGAGTTTTGCCACCTGCTAGCACACTCACGTCTGCAGCGGCCACGGAGGAGAGCGCCGCATTTAATGGTCCGATCGAAACCGAAGCGTTTGCCTGCCCGACGCCAAAATCAACATTGAGCGGCTCCAGCGCACTGACCACTGAGCCGTTGATGATGCTCGGAGTCGCAGCGGCTATTAGAATATTTCCTCCGACACCTGAGCCACCGCTCGTAGTCACGGCGAATCCGCCGCCAATGGCGACATCAGACGCTATTGTGTCTCCAGCGATCATCGTTACATTGCCATTTGTTCCAGCACCCTTTCCGCTTGTGGTTACGGTGACTGCGGCTGGAATTGAAATTTTGCCTATTCCTCCACCGCCAAATGCGACAAGCATAATGTTACCCACATTGCTGCCTGCTCCTCCATTGGATGCGTTCAGGGATGAAATTCCCGAGCCGCTGCTGAGATCGATATTTCCACCGGAACCAGTAGCGGTGATATGCACCGCATTTAGTGCCGCTGTTAACTGGGCGCCCGCAACCATAGTGATACTGCCGCCCACGGAAGCGGACGAAGTGTCGATAGAAATAGTCGATCCACCAATCGTTTTAATATCTCCGTTGGCAAGAAACGAAAGATTGGTCCCCGAGTTGTTCAGGCTGCGACCGAGGCTTATCCCCCCTCCAGCATTGCTCAGCGTAATGGAACCGCCTCCGACTCCGGGAAAGGCGGTGATTGCCCCCACTACGCCATTCATCGCCGAACCTGTATTTAAAATGGTAAATGAATTTGCGCTGTTACTTGCAATGTTTATCTGGCTTCCACTTACCGACCCGGTTATCTGTACATTGCCTCCGGCCAACACGTTGACCTGATCTGAAGCGCTGGCAGCCGCGCCCGCGATCAGAGCACGTGTTGAAACTGACGAATTCTGCTGGATCGTTCCCACGAAAATCGGTGGAGTTGCGGTTCCCGTTACTGACCCATCGGCTTTATCAGTTAGTTGGAAGCTTGTTATGGTAGGAGTCGCTGTGGCGATGGTTATTTTACCGCCACTGGTTGCGCCACCCGCGGTAAACGTGGTGATTGATCCTATTGAGATCGCCGCAATCGGAACCGCACTGGTCGCTCCGGCAATGATTGTCACGTCGCCGTTGGTGAAACTGATGCCTGATTTACCTGTGGACGTGATCGAGGTTGAGCTACCCAGTGCAATTGTTCCAGCGCCTGCACCTGGAGCGCTGCTTCCATTCAAGGCAACAATTGTTATGTTGCCTCCGTCATTCGCGGTGCTACTAGATGTGATGCTGCCGATGGTGGCACCGGTTAGATCGATCTTACCACCAGTACTAGAAGCACCTGCAATGGTCAAAATCGAACCGCTAAAGTCGTTGTTTTGTTGTCCCACCGAGGGTGGACTGGACGTAAATTGGGCGCCTGCCAACAAAAGTATATTGCCGCCCGGCATCGTGCTTGAGCTGACATCAAGGTTGCCAGTGCCAGTGGCAGTTATATCGGTGCTTGCTATCACTGCCAGGTCCGCTCGCGTACCGGCTCCCTGGATCATTAACGGCAGGTTTAGCATCACAGAACCGGCTGTGTTATAGAAACTAGGATCACCGGACAATTGAATGCGTCCCACCGACAGTACGTCACTAGCCGCCACCACATGAGTAGCACCAGCGCATATATTGACCATACCGGAGACTTGTCCGATATTTACATCAACCAGTCCCGGTCCGGAAAACAGATTTAGTTCTCTAGAAAGGAAATCACCACCAGTGAGGACAACATTCGAATTGCCTGCGAAATTTGCATCGCGCGCATTTATGGCATTCAGCGCCTGGATGACACCGCCGGTATTGTGAATGGTAAGGTCTGTGATCGAACTCATGGTTTGGATATTGATGGAGTCGAGGGCTGTCATCAAGCCAGAGTTAATGATGATGCCGCTACCAGAGGTAATGTTAATATTTTGAGCAGCCAATGTCGCCGCACTGCCAGCGATACCAGATAGACTTGTATTTGCGAATGTTCCAGCGACATTCAAATCTAAATTGCCGGGAATGGTCACCGTGCCGTTATTGGTGAAATTGCCCAACACGTTCAAAAGCATGTTTTGCGAACCATACACATTGGCAAGATTGAGCCCGGGCAGAGGGGTTGGAAGATTGCCAGACAGCAGTCCACCCGCTGCAATATTCAGATTACTTCCGAAGTTCATGGTTGCGGTCATACCAGCCATGTTTTGCAGTGCGAACACCGAACCCAAGATATTCGATGCTCCGGCTACGTTCAGCGGATTGTTGCTATCAAATCCAATGGTCGCTACTGTGACCCCGGTTGGTACGACCAGAGAGGACAAATTCGCCGCCCACGAGGAGTTCACCTTCGCCGTACCACCGATCGCTGCGCCAACATTGTCAATCAGCAGATGCTGATTGCCGGCGACGGACTGCCACAGCGCCACATTTTGTGCAGGTGTTAGCAGTTGACCAACGCCGACCGTCATCGCAGAACCGCCGGTAATTGCTCCGGTTGCGTCTAGCTGCCCGCCGACCAAGATGCTGCCCGTCTTTACAGCTGAAACAGTCGCTTGCGTCGCCGACAAGTCGAGATTTCTTGCCGGACTTGAATTACTGACTGTTGTGGACCCGCCATCGGCTGAGTTTTGAGACGGAATCGATGGGGAGACTTCTGTCCCCAATGCCTCTAATTGGATTAACTGGGAAGCAAAAACTACCAGAACAATTGCACAAATCGTGACACGCTTGTTAAAAAGGTCCTGGGTTTTCTCAGGTCCCTGACACGGTGAAAAGTCCATGTCCATGCGCCTCCCATAGAACCCCAGGTTTGTTTCCGCTCTTATCCCAATAACTGGAGAAGAACGACCGGTCGTCTTATAAAAAAGATGTACCCACTTTGCATATTATAGGTGGCGATGTCTCATATCGCTATCACTAACTTAATTCAGGACGGTTAATTGTGTCCAAACGGTGTCTTGGCGTCATGCGCCGAAGGTCCAGTTCACGACAAATTCTCAAATATTCCTGCTACGGAGAGTCTGGTCATAGGTACCTGTAACGACCACAGGTTCGCCTTTTAGTGCGATACTTTAAGGCTACCTCGCCGGTTGTAATCTGCACCAAAACAACGGGTCTTAGGTGAAACGAGCGTAGTGAAGCAAATTACATTACACCCAGACTTGTTGGAGGATTTACAAAAGCAAGCTATAGACGAGAAGAGAATTTCTTTGATCACTTACCTCAATTCACTAGAAAATCGACTAATTGTTCCGTTGATGGCTAATGTTGCAGACCGGCGGACACGCTGGTCCCACTTGCTTGCGGAAATAGTTGTGGGCAAATTGGATATCCCATCGCGGACATTTTGGCGGCAGGATGTGGCGGACCGTTCTGCCGCGACGGATCGTCCTTGCCAGTCGTAATAGTCATGCGAAGTAAGGTCCGGGTAAAGTGCCAACAGCACGTTGGTCAGGGGCGAACCTTCCAGTAAACGGAAAACAGGCAAAGACTTGCTTCGTCTGCTTCACAGAAAAATTCGTTCGCTCATTCGGGTCACGCATAAACCGAATCAGGACAACAGGTTGTTATCCAGAACGACAGACCACCAGCCTGTGCCGATTTGGGTTTGCCTGTTGTAAGAAGCTCGCGCTGGCTCTGTTCGTTTTCGGCGGCTCCTTCAGCGATTCGCCTCCAGCCGTTTGGGCAACTGCGCAATGTGATGCACCGGAAACTGATCAAGGTTTCGTAGTTTGTTCCAGAGCACCCTCCAGGTAAAGGATGCCGCTTCTTGTGTCATCAATATTCAATATTCTTACGATCGATCAAGAATTTGTCATATCAAATGACAATTGTTTTAACCTCTCCACGAAGCGAAGCAGTTTCATGGCATCAGCTACCTGTCCCCTATCATTGAAGCGCCCCGCCAATCTGTAGGCAATTAGTGTAGATATCCGGGCGACGGAGACCATCCTAAAAGCGACCTCCCCGAGGACGGTCGATAATTGTTGCTTCCAGAGCGTGTCTGTGCTCCTTCACTCGCCCTTTTTGGGTGATATTGGAAATAGGTGCCTCCATGCGAACGGATCCAAAACGAGGTCCTTCGCATCACTAGCCCCTGTTTCTTCACTTCTATCAGTCAACCGGGCAGGATCCCGATCTTCTGATATTCCGCCGTCGTCATAGTCGGGATAATCGTCGAAATAGTCAGGGCGAGGTTTTCTTGAACGTTCGATCGTTCCATCTGGATGTCGTGTTGCAACCCTTCCATCTGGTTTCTCTATAGTAGTGGTTCCGTCGGGGCTTCGCGTAATGACGGTTTCGTCCGGCGTCACCTTTATTCGGGTTCCATCCGGACGGCACTCGATCGTGGTTTGATCCGGTTTAGTTGTGATACTTGTTCCATCAGGACGCAGCTCAATTGTGGTTGTGTCCGGTTTGGTAGTTGTTCGAGTTCCATCGGTGTCATACTCGATTACTGTTTGTTTCCCTTGAGATTTGAGCCGGTAGGCTGCTTCGCGTGAGACTGCCGAGTCGGCTCCGTCTCGGTAATCGAAAATCTCAACTCTTCCGTGGGTTGTTGACTCAATGCTCGCGCCGGCGCCGGTGCTGTCGTAATCTATGGTCGCATCCTTGGTACGCTCCGCATAAATGTCTCCTCGTTCGTTGATGTTGATCCACGTGTCGTCCGTCCTCTTAATGGTTACGTGAGTGTTGTCGTACGTGACCGTAGAATCGCTCAGTTCAACTTCCACTTCTCCTTCGGGATTACGGCGGAACGTGATGCCATCTTTTTCGATCACTTTTCCCCCATGCGAGTCTGCCGATGTCCTGTCCCACTCTTTTTCAGCAGGTGTTTTAGCAATAGCTTCATCGGCCTTTTCTATGTCTTTTTCCCACCTGGCTTCGGCTTTTTCCCGTGACCATTTACCAGGAGACAGCTTTTCGCGACGGAGGGATGGACCTTCAAGTCGTTCTGAAGCTGTATCCTTCGGCGTACCTTTAGAAGTTGATTCCGGCGACCTTCCAGGTTCTAATCGAGCCGACTCGGAAACTGGCCGGGAGGCAGGGGATTTTTCTACAACTAGAGCTGGTTTCAATACAGTGGATTCCGCTGATGTGCCAGTGATTCGAGCTGTTTCTGTTAAAGGCTCTGTCACTGAGGGCAGTTGCCTCTGAGCGACTGATTCGGACAGCTGAACACTCGCCGTTGTTCGTTCTGAGGGGTTGCCTGTGCCACGCTCGCCGCCGGTTTGGGTGCCTTCTGTAAGTCTTGTGGAGAAGGATTTTTCGGTGAATGTCTTTCCTAATACATGTTTTCCTGTTGCCAACGAACCGCCCAAGACTGAAAAGGTATAAATTCCCTCCACCACTTCAGAACCTGTGGCTATTCTTCCTTTATGCGATATGGCATTAAGTTCCGCATTGACGAATCCTGCCGGTGCACCGGCCAGGACAGAGCTGCCAACGTCGCTGCGAAGCACTGAAGCCAGCGCCCCTGTTCGTCCCCTTACCAGAGATTGAATTCCAATACTTGAGCCAGTGAGAACTCCCAATGTGGTTGCTCCTACAAGGGCATTGCTTATTCTAGTCTTGAGAAAGCTGCCCTCGCGCTCTGGTTCGACCGGTCGCAAAACACCGTCGAACAATGCACCGGTAATCATCGATTCACCCACTAATCGTGTAGTTAGCAATCGCGTAGATGCGTCCTTTTCCAGCTTCCCGAGAAATAAATTACCGCCTCCTCCCACGAGCTTATGAGTGAGCAGGAATGGAACAGTCATTCCAATCAATGAGCCCAGCTGTTGTGCGTGCCAGCGCTTGCTAAATGACTCAGCGTGCGCAGGACGATTGATGAAGGTTAGCCGACTTTCCAGCGATGTGCCGCATGCTTTGTCCACTAGTTGAGCAACTCCAGCTATTGGTGATTGCAGCGCGCTGTAGACAAGTGCGCGACCGAACTCTGCGGTCGGATTCTCTGCCGGACGGGCGTTCGCTGACAATAGCGAGCTGCAGGTCAATCGATCATCGTTCAATTTTGAACGAAGTTTGTTCTCCACCGGTTCGGTACTCGGCAATGGTGGGAGAGCTGGTGGTGAATTCAATTCTTTAGGAGGCTCAGTATTTCGATTTAGAATCTTTTGATCGAATGGATGAAGTTCGTTCAAGAATTTTTCTGCGACTGTGACACCGCTATTGCGGTTTGGAATCTCCAGATCTAGTTCCATCATTATTGTTGCCCTTCAGATCAAAGTGTAGGTGCGAGTTTTTCGGGAATTGGGTGAATCCAATTCCCTGCGGACTAATTGACGCTTATGTGCCAACAATCGACTGAATCGTTGTGGGGCTTAAGTTAGGGGATTTCTCGCTACCATAGGCTGAAAACCTTAAGAAATTGCTGAGCGGTTTATCAAAATTGACGTAGCGAAAGCGTCGTGTATTTCTCGTTTCGCTGTTTCAGACAGGCTCTTGAGGCTTGGGTCAACTAATGTGTGCGGACAACTCTGTTTGCGGTTATTCCCATGAGTGACCTCATGTAGCATTCGCGTGGTCGCAAACTTCTAATGACGAAGCTGCCGCCAGCCCGCTCAGAGTGGTTCTGTGGATCCAATTACACTTGGAAGAATTGTTTCTTAAACTCCTTCCATCTTCGGTGAATTTTTCCGTTCCACCGATGGATAGGAGTTAAGTCGAACGGATTGTTGACCTCAAACATTACCGTGGCGGCCAAATTTCCAGTCTCGCCCACCGTCCGTAAAAATATTTATCGTCACTGAACTTTCTCTGAATGCCATTGACTAGCGTTCCGCCTTCATCAGTAAGAATCAGGAATCGATCTGAGTAGTCTTCAAAGGTCACGATACATTCGGCGTGAAAATTCTGCATTCCCAAATCGGTAAGTTCAATCGGTTGATCACGGCGTTTACCGGACCAGCAAAAAATACTGAAATCATCTGTGGTGTCGTAACTCCCGGCGATGATCAGGTAAATATCTTGTTGCGGCCAATACTGAATGTCTCTGATGCCGCGATTGCCGAGTGCCAGATAAACGGGGCTGCCGAACACAGGGTGTTCTTCACCTCTAACGACTTTTAGGGGATTCTTTAGCGGTACCAGTAATGCATTTCCATTTACTCTTGGATTGCGGAATCCGATCAGAAGCTGATCCGAGTGCCACTGCGCGAGGCCCTCAATGTTGAGGCCTCTTTTTGTTTTGCAGGCCAGCTTCGGGTTAAGCAAGTCTTTCGGATGTTCAAGCCCCAGCGCCGCCAGAGATGAATCTTGAAGCATGTCATACAACAAATTCGTATAAGAGTGACCGATCCGCTCGCACATGATGTTGTCTTGGAAACGACTGATGCGAGCAGCAAAAAGCTGGTGGCGCTCCGGCGACCATTTACCTTTGCTATCTCGACTATGAGAGCCAATCCAGTACGTTATGTCGCCTATCTTTGCCGATGCTTCTATGTCCGCCTCTTTTGTTCTATCTTCCCGAGCAAGCAATGAGGAGTAACACTTAGTTTGTATGGTTCGTTCGGGTTTTTCGCAGTGATAGAGATAGAAATTACTGTCTTCATCGCTAGCAGTTAGAAAATGCTTCTTTCCAAGGGCAATGCCGGCGGATCCGTCGCATATGCCTTTGTATTTGATGACTTCAGAATACCAGCTGGCAATGAGCCGTTTCCCGATACGGTCAATATTTGCTGCTTCCATAGCGTATCTTGCTCCATTGTCGAAGTGAACAAACATAGGGCGAGTGATGCGAAGAACCTCCTTCTGTCGGCGCTCGCATCACTCGCTGTATTGTGAAATTAGCTCACTGGTGTCAGCACTTTTTGTGGCGTAAGTACTTCTGCTACATGCAACAAGGTACGTGAAGGCAGGAAGTCTTCGTCGGTATAAATTTCAACCAACTTGTCTTGGTTGATCTGTCGAGTGGAGTTGATAGTGGTGTCGCCTTTTCCGACGTTCCACGCACTTTCCCATATTGCTGCGGTGAGCAAAATTCCCGAAGCCATAACACTTATGGTATCGTCGCCTAGTTTTTCCCACATTGAGTCTTTGTCTTCGTTGTACACATCTAGAATAGTTGTCGGCGGGAGCTTCTCAAAGGTGTTCGACATTAGTTTTATGACTTCCAATGCGGCTTCTTTGCCAGTCTCGATTGTCGGTAATTTGTGCAAGCTGTGAAGCTTGTTCTTGAGTCCTTGAACGATCTCTGCGATGTTGCGATTGATCATTTTGGTCTCGTATTCTTCATGCACTCCAGCTGCTCGGGGCATTGGATTTCCGTGCCTGTCGAGTTTGTCCCCCAGATCTTCAGGGTCCCCGTCATGAAGGTATGAAATGTGCAGCGGCTGGCAAGAATCACCGAGGTAGTGAGACAGCACGCCTGCGGCACAAACGAAACGCTCGACGTCCCCCGCTCTGACATAGGCAACCATTTCTTCGAAGCCCTGCCATATTCTGAATGGAAGCAGTCCCATTCCTTTGTCACCAACGGCGCGATAGTATTCGATCCAAACATCTACGCTGACATTGCTTGGATCCTTGCAAATGTCTAGCAGAGTTTGACCTTTGAACCGGCCGGAAGGGCACACTCGATCCATGTCGGCGAAATGATTCGGATTCTCCCTCGGAGTTCGATTTGCAATAGCGTCGCTTGATCGCACTTTCCAAACCATATCGGGAACGTCTGCCAATGGAACAAACGGTTCCTTTGTCAGAGCTGGAATAGCAACTTCCGCTGGTATTGCAATATTTCGCCGATTGTTTTGCATGAGTTCTTTCAGCTTTGGATTCTGAACCACATCACACGCTTTGTCGGCGATTGTATAATGTCCGCGAGCCCCCCAGTATTCATCGCCGACGAGGTTCAGGTCGGCAATAGGCTCGACTTCCAGCATTCTGCAGGCAGTACTCAGGCATGTGGCAAGTGCGTAGCTCAGTTTTGTGTGACTGCCTAGTACATGACCGCCCCACTGCACAGCTATGGGTCTTGGCTTATTCTCGGTCTTGAGCAGCCACAACGTTCCGGAGTCACCGTGATGCGTTTCAAAAGTCTCGTTACCGGATGCGCCGATTAAGAAATCACATACGTACTCATTGCCACCCGTCGATTTGTATCGATAAAGAAGCCCTTGGATTTCAGCGTGCATCCGGCCTGATACGGCACCGAAGGCGGTGACTTTGGCTCCGATCAAGCGCAAAGTCAGGTTGAACGAATTGAGATCGAATACTTTGCCAAACTCACCAATATCTTCAATGCGTGCGGTCCAACGCCTCACGTCCTCTATTTTGATTAATCCAATGTCCAAGTTGCAGAGGACGCCCCGAGCATTCCATCTTGGATAGACGTCACTGAAGGGTACCTTGCCGAGCTGTAGACCGGAGCTTGTTCCGATTGGGAATGTTTCGCCATTTGCAACGCTATAAAGTTGTGTTCCTGCTTCACCCGTGACGTGCTTGTTGGTCAGTGCATAGGTGTAGTGTCCGTCCGACACAAGACAGCCGATGCTAGCGATGCGCTCCTGTCCCTGAACGGTGGTGCCTACCGGTCTGCCTCCCCTCATCAGATTCCGATCGAAGGGTTGAACCTGCGCAGGCGAATTCGATGTGGCGTCCTTGGGCGCTTCAATTACGCAAACCGGGATTCGGCGTCCATCTTGCATAAATAGTGTCTTTGGAACTACCTCGGAGGCAGATAATTTTGATTCCTCGGTCCAATTGTCCACAAAGACGAGCACAGCAGGCCAGGAATAGGGTCTCACTTCTGAGTTGCTAAAAGTTCTTGCGGCTTTATCCACGGAAGGCTTTTCGGCTCTCTTGAGCGAAGGCTCCTCTTTAGTTGGCCACTTCTCATCTATTCGGATACGGTACAAACCGATTGCCGTGGCTACGACATTTGGTTTGTTTGTCAAAAATACATGATATTGATCGCGTGCTTCGATCAAATCTGTAATTGATAGCGCAGCGAAATTCGCTTCAGTCGTTAGACTATCACTTTGATCCAATTTCCGGCCCTCCGAAGGTTGAATATTGATATGGAATTGATTTCTATGCAAAAACGTACAAGTGCGCGAACTTGTCAACGTGAGACTTATTTATAGCGTGACAGATATGCTGTCATATTCCAGGGTGAAAGGATCATTCGATAGTTTAAATTCTGCAGTGTAGTTCACTAATGTGAAAGGCTGTCGCACCGATGTCCGAAAATAAAGTGGTGCCACAGGAATCGTTAACACTTTGTTGAAGCTTACAAGCATAGTGCTTCGCCGTTGACTGATTAACCAACAAGGCGAAACGCAAAATTTGCGCATCACCTCTTCTCCATGTGAGAGGAGCACTTGCTAATCCCGTCGGACCCGTCATTCAACATTGTTCCGACACAAGTGAGTTGGTGCGTCTTGTTGATATACCAGCTCGCTTCTCGGCAATAAAAGAAACCGTTATTACCTTCGAGCAAAGTATAATAGACAGCGAGCGCATTTTGATCTTCAGCGTCGACACGCGGGCAGCTCGGATTTTTTTGTATGGTTTAGGAGGCTTCACGTGCCCCGTCGGAGACGAGTACTAATAATATTGCGATCATCCCCTGCTTGTTTTCGTTGGTGATTCACGCCGCTATCGGCAAGGTTGCATACACACCTTCAGCGTACCCGCTCTTGCGTAAGCAATTTAGAAACTTTGATTCGCGCCTGATCGCCAATGAAGATATGGTTCGGTATGGTCTGATGCATGAAGTGGCAGATTTGCTGTCGAAGCAGGATAGCAACAATCATCTGTTTCAGGAGAGTAAGAATCTGCTTATGCAGATGTGGCACGATGATTACCCTCTGCTTGCGGAGCAATCGCTTGAGACATTCATTTCGGAAGGAGTAGTGATAGACAAACTGAGACTGCCAGAAACGACGTTATGGCAACACTCGACCACCGCCAACTCATCCATTAATATGCGTGAAGATCACGAGAAAAATTCATTTATCAAAGTCGACATGCGAGACAAAAAATCGATGGACGATTTTCTCGACACGGAGCGTCCGAAAGTCTTTAATCGTGTTTGGTTATGGCTGTGGCTTGGTCTGCTGCGGAACTTGAATGAGTTGGGCAATTTTTGAACCAGGCGCGCTCCGGGCTGCTTGTCGATACTTAGGATTTGGGAGCATCCCACTTTGTTATTTGCCCGTTCTTGTCCTTATGGCGAATCGAGTTCACCCAACCAGTGTTGCGATCCATTGTTCTGTAGTCGCCAGAACCATCTATATTGGATTGATCCCTCATAATGATATTGTGAGTGCCAGGATCCCAAATCACTTCTACTGTATTGCCGTCTTTATCTGTGTCTTTCTCTTCATTTTTTCTGCCTTGTTGGTTGTATTCAATATGCCGTTTGGTGTGGTCGAGTGATTGTTCATCGACAACCAGGCGATTTCCAGTTTTGGAATCATATTCAGTATGTTGCACCTGTTTTCCGTGGAAACGCGCTCGATCCTCTGACACGACATTGCCCGTAGCAGAGTCGTAAACGCCTGTGTAGTTGTCTCCGTTTTTCCAGGTTATTGAATCGTTTGTCATTTTATGGGTGACTGCATCATACCTTCGTACTTCATGGCTGTCTTCCAATTGTACGTCGTCTTTTGTGCGCTTACCCGAGCTCTTGTCAAATTCATAGTGGCTTTGCATTTTTCCGCTCTTCGTGTCTACAGCACGAACGTCTCCCGAGTCGTAAAAACTCAGTGTTGGAAGATCAACAGAACTCTTACTTTGCTGATCCATTAAAACTTGCTTGGCCACTGCAATTCTGTCTTTGGGATCCATTTTGTGCAACTCATCAGCCAGACCATCAACCGACTTGCCGCCAGTAACCCCTTCCAGCTTATGTGCTTCGCGTTCAATTTCTTTTTGGTTCATCATTGCCGTGTCCTCTGCCGTTGTTGAAGAACACGATATCTCCTTGCTGTATACAAGTTGTTTACGGGATCTCCTTTTAACCAACTGTTCAAAAGAAGATGTGGCACAATTTCGGCGGTCGCCAGCAAACACTGCTCGGTGGTTTGGATAGCTGGCACAGCAATGCGTCGCTTGGCACAGAGGGAAATCCGTAGCAATCCTGGCTCTAAATGAGCGAGGCCCGCTGTCTCGACTTCAAATATATCGCTTGAGATTACCGGAAGCACGACAAAAGCACATCGGCCGGGGGAGCAGGACGCAACGTTTATCAGCCTTCAACCTGGAACAATTGAATTCGTTCAGGGAGGCTGCTGTTTTTCATGACCAGACGGAAGGCAGGATCATTTAGAAATCGTACTGGCATTATCGGATCGAATAACGTCGTACCGACTCCTAGTAACCCGGTTCCATACGGATTCGTGTGAATACCTGTACGTCTGTAAAGTTCAAGTGAGGCGCCAATGCAAGTCCAACGGTGTAACGCCAGGCGACCCATGAACACTCCGAACCAGTCATAGCCGGTGCAACGGTACGCTTTGGTCAACTGTTCTTTCCGAGGTTCCCCTAGATTCAGAGATTCTACCCAATGCTGCCATGCCTGATTGCGTGCTTCCGTCCAAGCTTGGTTTTCGCGAACCATTTCGGATGCATTAATGGCCAGAGTCTTCATCTGGTCCTTGTCTAGCGGTTGGACAAGTTTCAATAGAATGTAATGCCCCACCACTTCGCCAAGAACGGCGGCGATCGGTTCCAGAGTGCAACCTCTGTCCATATGCGAGCTGAGTGCATAGAGACCGTCTCCATTGGAGATAACTGTGGCGGCGTGTCCAACGCTTTCATGAAGACGGCGCGCTACCGCTCCGTTCGTCAAAATTAAATCGCCTGCATCCATTTGATCAACCGGAGGACTTACCCAGCATCCGACTGGTACTGGACCGTAGCCTTGCTTTTCATACTTCTGCCTGTTTTTGAAGTAGTGCACCAAAATCCCAACCCATAGCAACAACTCGACTACGGCTATTGCATGAACCGGCCAGAAACCGTGACGGGCGAACAAAGCCGCGACCGAGAGCAATATGCCTAGAGTAGTTGGGATCGTTACTTCCAGTCGAGAAAACAGGTCGAAATACGACTGCAAGAAATGTGCCATCTTGACGCGCGTTAATAGACACCAAGCGCCGCTGACAAGGGTACATGCAGCTGCAAAAGGCAGATCAAGCTTGCCTCGCGAGAATCGGATCGTCAGCGCTATGATCAACAAGTATGCGATCGTGGTGGCACCTTTGTGAAAAAGGAAGTACGCGTCGGCCGGAGTGCGAATAGAGAAGGATTCCGATGGCAATTTGTTGTCGATCATTCAATGTTTATCTCGATGCTAGAGCTGGCATTATGGCTCAGTTTGGCAAACTCGCGTGGCAAAAGCAAGTTCGCTTAGAGTTGCTGATAAACATGGGTTAAGTTCAAAGAGAAGGCTCCTGTGGCTTCATCCTTTGCGGTTCGCATATTTCCCGCTCTAACTTTATCGATTTACAAATTCGACGCAGCCAATGAACTCGTACGAGCTTGATCTGTCGGGACTTTTGTTCAAGAAGACGTTAAAACGGTATGTCCCCTTACCGGGAATCGCGCAAATAAGCTGTGCCGTTTCGCTGTTGGTAGGATCACAGGAAACAGAAATATTCTTTCCGTCTTGTTGCAAATCAGCCATGAGCCAGTAATTATCGGGATTCTTCACGATTACCATGGCTTCAGGTCCACTTTCCGTGCATGCCCTTCGCGGTACTATCAATTGGAGATCGGCAGCCTGGAAGCCAGGGCGTAACATTGGCTGACGCAAGAAGTCCCCTTGGGATAATGGTTTTGATAAGAGCTGCCAGTCTTGTTGTTCCGGAAAGTGATCCTGAATCATCACTTCTGCCGGAGGAAGGAGATAATCACTCTTGTAGCACTTGGTGAAGCCCTTTTCGGGGGTAACGAATCCAGCATCCCAACAAGCATCCAGAAGGCACCAGCGATTGCCGATTCGTGCTGCATTCCAAGCATGCCCGCTGCCAGTCAGTTTGTCGTCAGCCCTACTTCGACTGTCACCAGACACCACAATGACTTGCTCGCCTATTGCTGCGGCCAAGGCGGACATCAAGTTAGCATAGCCTGCACACACGCCCTTTCGCTTTTTGAAAATAATCTCGGCGTCTTGTGGCGGAATATTATGTGCGTAGTAGGACTCACTGTCATAAGCAATTCGATCGGCAACGTAATCGTGCAACGCCTTGATGCGCAATACAGGATCCGGCTCTCTGTCAGCGATGTAGTGTGCCACGCCATCTATGCTAGCTTCGGCAGAGGCTGGCATTTGTGAGACGAGCGGGTGCAATGCCCCTCCTGGCCAGGGCCATTTCACTGAGGGATTACCAATTAGCGATGCTTTCTTATTCTGATGAGAAACGGACGTTTGCCCTTTTTGGGAATTAACTTCGCTGTGCGATTGCTTCGCGGTCTGATTGCTTCCTTTCTCAATTAAGTCATTTTGACCGGAAGGGTCTGTCTTGTGCTGTTTTTGGTTACTCTCTTGTTGATTGCTGCTGTCGGTGTGATCTTTCTGTGCAGTGGTGGTCGAATCTCCATTGCCTTGAGCAATCTGATCGCCTTTGGCAATTTGGGTCTGATGTCCTTGAAGAGAATGGCTTTGCCCGGCGGTCCTACCGTTTTCCTTCCGCTCGCCAACGTGCTTGTTTTGCTGCAGCTTATTTGCATGCTCGTTTCGTTCATCTGTTCCGTTGGTTTTCGCAGTTTGAGTTCCCTCCTTCCTTTGCTCAACGCCATCAATCTGGTCAGCTTGATTTTGCTCTGGTTTTCTTTTCTCAGCAACGGCGCGCTGTGCTATTTCCAGCTGCAATTGCTTTGTTGCTTCTTCAGCACGCTGGCGCGCTTCCGGATCAATATGCGCTTTATACGGATTAGTTTTTGTCGCCTGGTAAAGCCACTCCACTGCACCAGCCGCTTGAAACAAATAAGGACGAGCGCTTGCAATTCTCGGGTCTTTTACGTCATCCAGCATCCAGTCTCCGCGCGTGGAAAGCGATACAAAAGCTGATTGCGGATACAGATAAAGCATTACACTGAGGAAAAGTAGACCGACCGTGAATGTTCGCATGCCTATCCGGTCGACTAGAGTGAACCAAGGTTTCGTATTAGGTTTTTGATGTCCCCACGCGTGCAATTCCCAGAGTCCGGGTAAGACCGGAAACATAAGAAGCCCTGCTGCCCATGGAATCCAATGAGGACCGCCAAGGTATGCGGCAAGCGATGAAGCAACCCAAAAACCAAGCAGCGGAACGCCATACAAGACCGAGTAGAACAACGGTCGGAACAATAACCATGAGACCAACCAGGACATAGGAAACCTCGTGGCACAGGGGGCGATGGACGCATCGAGATGACATTGACAGTGTTTCTATAATGTACCTCTCAAACCATGGCAATGTCGAAATCTTTCACTTGACATTATGATCTCGGGAACTCGGCCAATTCCAGCCCGACTTTCTTCCCAAATCACTTTGGACTTTGTCTGCCTCCAAGTACCCGGACGGGAAAGAAGATGGTCGTAGTGACGTCATATACGATCATGCCGGCGCAAAACGCGAGAAGGGTGATGGCCAACGAATTACGGCTACCAACGATAAAGGAATCGAGTTGCAGTCGGAGATCATAGCCCGAACCTTAACACCGACAACTAGTGATCCACACATTCCTCACACTTTAAATATAGTCTATGAGTATAGAGATGGCAGGGAGGTCCGTCATGAGCAATTTCATGGATACAAAGAAATCGCTGCCGACCCTCGGTATAGGACTAGGCTACCGACAGTCACTCGCTCAAAAGACTATCGAGTCTCGCGCCGAAATCGACTTCATTGAGGTTATCTCCGAACACTACATCCTACTTAATGCACTCAAGATGGACGAACTCGAGAAAGCGCACGAG
Source organism: Candidatus Obscuribacterales bacterium (assembly GCA_021732565.1). GTDB lineage: Bacteria > Cyanobacteriota > Vampirovibrionia > Obscuribacterales > Obscuribacteraceae > JAKFUT01. The sequence goes on along the minus strand of JAKFUT010000077.1, from coordinate 16,547 downwards.
TTTCCGATCATCCCTCATGGCGTTGAACTTTCAATCGGAAGCGTGGATACACTTGATCTTGAGTATCTAGCGAACTTGAAGAGGTTTCTCAATCGAATTGATGCACCGTGGTGGAGCGATCATCTAAGCTTCACGGGAGCTGATCACGGTCACCTGAACAACCTGTTACCTCTCCCATTCACCAGAGAAGCAGTTGATCATGTAGTCCACAGAGTAAAAGCTGTGCAGGAATACATCGAGAGACCATTGTTACTCGAAAACATCACCGCCTACATGAGATTGCCCGGTGCAGAAATGAGCGAGGCACAGTTTATCTCTGAGATTGTGGAAACAGCGGACTGTGGCGTATTGCTCGATGTGAACAACGTATATGTCAATGCTTTGAATCACAACTTCGACCCTTTCGAATTCGTTGATCAGTTGCCACTGGAACGCGTAGTGCAAATTCATATCGCGGGTCACAGTAGAGAGCAGAACATGATCATCGACAATCATGGTGCAAAGGTTTGTGAGCCCGTTTACAAACTACTCAATCATGTGCTTAAGAAGACAGATGTAAGAGCGATTTTGCTTGAACGTGATCAACACTTTCCGCGATTTGAATTCATCCTGAATGAAATCAGACACATAAGAGCGGTCGCCGGGTTAGCCGCCCCGGAACTGATGCTGGGGAACCATGCTATTAAGCACCTTGCCGCATAGAAGGAAAAGCAGAATGAACACTCCTCAAGTAAGTCTCAGCGAAATCCAATTCGCCCTAACGCACATGTGTTCAAAGTCTAATTTAGAAGAATTTGTGAAATCCGGGAATGCTTCGCTTGTGGAACGCAGTCTTTTGGAATCTATTCCCATGGATCAATTACTCTTCTATTCAGAAGGCACGTATTCGAAAAGGCATTTCTTTGCGCGCGACGTCTTCAAATTAACCAGCAAGGCAATTGACGACCAAGTGTGGCAAAGAATAGTTGATGAGTATTGGCAAAATTACGCAGTAGATTCTCAACTACCTTCCAAGGCCTTGAGTGGTCTGCCTTCATATCTTCGGCGACTAGTCACACTCTATGATGACGCCGACATATGGGCAGAACTTGCTGAATACGAAATGTGCATGTTGGAGGTTGGAAACAATCCTGCGGGCATAAATATCAATGACCGTTTAATTCCTAAAAGGATCTCGCGGTCGACAAAGATACTCTCCATCAATCCGACGCTTAGAATGAGAACTTTCAATTACAACATTCCGCGTCTGTCACGTCAGCTCAAGCGAGGAGCGAAATTGACTGTTCGAAGGCTTAAGGAGCCCTTGAACACGATATTCTACCTTGATCCCGTAACGCGTATGGTAAGAGCACAACAAGTAGGCGGCCTGGTTGCTGAACTAATAACTCTCGCTCAACAGAAACCTATGACGATTAGGAGCCTTTTCGCCGTCGTTCGTGAACGATTCAACAAATTCCCAATCACCATGCTGGAGGAAAACCTGCGAGATATACTCAAGCAATTGTGCCAGGTAAATGTGATAAGCACAGTAGAGTAACTCGCAGGGGGTCCCACACATTCCTCACATTCGAAGGGTACTCTAATAGTGAAGACAACGACTCAATCCGCGACCTTACCTCGTAGTGAACAGTGAGTGTGTCTAGTCTAGTGATCATTACAATTAAATAGAAGAAAACGATAAGAAGGAGAAGTGCCATGAAGACTGCAAAGAAGAACAATATCGCAAAACAGACTCAACAAGAGTTGAAGACACGCGTCCGAAAAACTCTCAATCGCGAACTCAATGTCAAAGAATTCAACCTTGTTATAGGTGGCAATGGATCAGCGGCAGGTTGCGTTCCCTGTTTAGGTCGGGTTGACAAACCGTAAGCGATCACTGGGAATGGCTGTGTCACTACCTTTGTGTCGATAAGGTGAACCAATCACTTTATCGACACTCTGCCTATAACTTTCGCTCAGGATAAATGCCACAAATGCTTGTCGCAAAACGACTGGCGGACGGAGAAGCCGCGTCGCGATGAACTCCCATTGCACGGGCATCTTGCCGGATAATCCTGAGCGAAAGTTATAGGCAGATATCGACACAAAGGTACTGTATAGCGTGGCATGCTCAACGCGCATGCTCATGCTGAAAAGATGCAGGTCAGCGGACTGCTAGTCAAGCCGGATGAGAAGTTCCAATTGTTCAGATCAATGATCAATCATTGCAGATAAGCTGAGACCGGTTTCCCCCATCAGACATATCAATAGCCATTGTTATTAGCAACAATAGTGATAATGTGGATTTTAGAGGAATTCTTACTTAGCTTTTCGTCGGTAACCCCTTCTTTCGCTGGCGTCCCGGTTTTTCATAATCCCTGCCGGGCTTGACGCAAAGCGTTGTTTCCAAATCGAGTCGGAGAAGATATTTAGTGAGCTTCTCTACCGAAAATTTGTCTGTGGCGAGCGCTGATATCTCAGCGATGCGCGGTTGCGATACACCAAGTATCTTGGCCGCCTCTCTCTGGCTCCATCCCCTTCGCAAAATCTCGGACTTGATTGTCTTGATAAGCTGGAGACGCATGAGGAGGATCACAGCCTCATCTCTTTCATACCCGTTGCGCTTGAGAACTTTGAGGTGTTGTCCGAGATCCTGCATTGGACTCCTCTTTTCTTCAATACTGAGGTGGGAGATTATACGATATTGTGTATCACGTTCCATCGTTTGCATACAGTGCGCCGGCCTTGTCAATTGCAGAACAGAGGACTTCGGCGGGCTGCAAAGTGGTTTTGTGGCGCGTGGCGCGTGCGAAAGTACTTAGTAAGCTGGAGACGCAAGAGGAAGATTACAGCTTCGTCTTGTGTATACCAATGCTGCTTGAGAGGAGTTGTCCAAGATCCTGCACGGGACGCCTTCTTGAGTCAACGCTGAGGTGGAGATTATACGATATTGTGTATCACTTTTCAGCAGGTAAGAATCGTTGCCTCAATCATGGTTTCCCCCCTTTCGCAAAAGTGAGGCGGCAAAGTGACACGGCGGTATTGAAAACAGTGCCTGGCACAACAAGGGCATCCTGTTCCTAAAACGCGCTTCTCGACGGTTGCCTGATAGTCATGTCGGCGATTTTTCGATCTAACCAGTTCGGCAGGAAAGATGACGATGCAAGTTATCGCAGCCGTGGCCGAATTCGCGCGCGATCTCGGCAACGCTGACACCAGCAACCAGTCGGTCCGAGACTGCTACTCGCTCCTCGGCGCCGAGGACTGGTGGTCTGCCAAAGCGTTTCCCGCTGCCGTCGCCCGAATAATTCCTGACTGTGTTCGTTCAATCAGCAGATCCCTTTCGAATTCAAAACAACTCGCCAAACAATATTGCGAGCAAGGGATTCACATCAATAGCTAATTTCACTTGTTGGCATGTAAGAGTCACTAGTACGCAATCTTGGTGGCAGCTAGTCGACGGGTATTTTGTTGAGATCGCGCTTACCCTGATCACCACCCGCACGATCTCCAACGCTGCGAATCACAATCCTTCTGCACCGAGCAATTTGAGTTCCTTCATTACACCCTGCATCTCCGACAGGTGTGCCTCATCATGTGCTTCCATCCAATTCGTGATAGCGTCGACTGCCTGTGGTTGAACAAATCTGGTCTCAAGAAGCAAATGGCTGAAATGCTGAAACCAGCGTAGTGTTTGATCATCGGAACGAACGCAATTCGACAACTTAACTATGTCCTTCGGTATGACGCAGTTATCCTTGCTGCCCTGCAAAACCAACACAGGCATCTGTGGTTTTATCAATCGTCCATACCTCAAATTCTTGTCGACGTAGAAGTGCGTCGACAGCAGGTCTCGAATCGAAAGCCGCTTGCGAATGAGCGGATCATTTACCATTTCGTCGACAATTCTTGGATCGTCGGAAACCAGTTTTCGCATGAAGAACTCAAGGTTGATGTTAAATTTAGAATCGATCAATAAGCCCCTGAGCCCCGCCAGGATACTTGAAGGTGAAAGAACCATTTTAGGGTTAACGCGTACGGCCGGACCAGATATGATTACGCCGTTAACCAGTTCCGGGTGTTCTGCAGCAAGCTGAAGACATGGTGTGGCACCCAGGCTTTCGCCAATCACCACGAGAGAAGCTTTTGGATATTTCTTTCTCATTCGCTCCGCAATTTCTACAAGCTCTTTATAGGATTTCCTGTAGTCAATTCTGCTCAGTTCTCGAAATTGCGAATCAGTGCGGCATCTTCCGAATCCCCTTAAGTCAAAGGCAACGGCATAGTAGTTGCTGGAGGCAAACGCACGACCAGCTACCTCATAGCGTTTTCCGTGTAGCGTCAAACCGTGGACCAGGAGCACCATTCCCGAAGGCGCCTCCTTAAAGTCCTTTGGACACCATTCGTATGTTGGCACACCAATGTCTTTGAGGTACGCGCCGTCCTCAATGTAGGTGAACCGATCATTGGGGTTGGTGGAAACACTCTTCCAATCAATCTCGCTTCGCACGTTCGAGATCGATGCCGCCAATACAACAACAATGATAAGCGCACGAAGCGCTATTGCTTTGCACCGCACAATTGCGCCCATGTTTGGTCTGACCTTCCGCTTGAGGTTTCTGCCCGACAAGAGTACCGCACGTGCAGCTCAGGCGGCAACCTCGATAAATGCCAATGTCAATCCTCTCCAAGGCACCGGTTCTATGGTTCGCGCAGGGTTCGGTCGACGACATGGCCGGCTAATGCTTGATAGTGATAGGTAATTTGGGCTTCCAGGAACACTGAGTAACTGACTGACCAACTTGTTCCTGCGAATTAGATGGTGATAAGCCCATCCTGATGCCGATAGTCAAGTAGTCGCATATTCGTAGATTTTGAAGTATTGGTTTTTGAGGGCATTGTGGACCCTGTGGAAAATGTTCGGACCCGCAGTCTAAACATTGCCCAAATCTCAATGAAATTGCAACAAAGTCTCCCTAAGATGCATACATGTTGCAGAGTAAACGCCAGGCCGTCATGCAACCATTCGCGAAAGTACTCCCCTTGCAGGGTGAAGAGGAGCAAAATGGATCATCTGCACGAGACCATCGCTTCAGGCGCAGAGAAGCCGAGAAGTGACGATTCACCAGCCGACAAACCGGACCTGTCATTAGTACATTTGTTGAGCGAAGTCATTGGAAAGCCTCTGGATAAGAAAACAGGGAGCACACCCGCCACAGCGGAAGAAACTACAATTCTTGGACTTCCCGTCCTGGATCTTCTAAGGGGCACGGCATCAGGAGTTGCTGATGGCAAACCTGCCGATCCTGCTGCTATCGCTAAGATGATCAGGTTTCCGAAAGATCCTTCTCGCGAAGGAGCCTTCCGCCAACCTGCTGAAGATGCTTTGAAAACAGGGGAGCGCACGCTCTTCCTGGCTGCCGACCGTGGCGCACGGGCAACAAAGGACTACTCGGTTCCACCCGAGATGAAATTCGGCGCAGCAGCGGATGCGTGGGATAGAGTCACTGGCGATCAACAAAAAGAACTGGTCCAAAAAATCAGCGACCTGAAGACCGAGTTGCTGGACCGTTCAGCATCAATTGCTAAGACGGAAAAAAGCAGCCATGGATTTATCGTCAAGCGCGATCCCGAAGGACGCGTAGTAAGTTTGGAAAAGCCCGACAAAAATATTCGGTTCCACTTCAAATACGACGGCAAGTCTGACAACGTTATCGGAATGGTCATGGAAGATACTAAGACCAAGTCCGCGAAAACTTTCCTTGCCGTTCACTCATCGAAGGAAGAAGCAATCGGCAAGCGAGACTGGATTGCGGTCGACTCAAAAGGAAAACGGGAACACCTCGCTGGAGACATCACTGTCGGAAAGAGCGGTGGTCATTCCATCCGATTAGACTCCGTAACAAAAGAGCTAGAGAAGCTCGAAAAACTTGTAAAACCTGAAGCACCAAAAGATGAAGTGACCACAGCACGGGACAAACTCGAACGTGCCGCGGAGAAACGCTTTACAGACCAGAAAGAGTTAACAGAATACAAGGCAGAACTGGAAAAGTTTCAGAAGGAAGCTAAAGCGAAAGGCCTGCCGGCTAAAGAAGTTGCCGACTTTTTTCGAGAGTCGGCCAGGTTACTCGAGCCGGAGAGCGCTAAGCTTGGCATTAAGGAACGATGCAGGGTAGCGCGAGAAGCGCTTGCGCAAGCAATTGAACCTACTGGAATAGACCAGGGTAGATACAAGACTTGCAACGTCACAGCAATTGAAGTTTGCATGTACTCGAAAAATCCATCCAAGGTTATGAAAGCAATAACCGACGTAGCTTTGACCGGGAAATTCAAAACGGCAGACGGGGACGTGATCACCCCGCCCGAGTCGATACTCGACCCGAATACCCGGCGCCGCACCCTCGCCAGCCAGATATTCCAAACGCTAGCAGTCAACACTCATTGGCAAGATAAGACCCACGGACCGGACCGGAAAGAACATGGTCGCAGTGATGTCATATACGATCATGCCGGCGCAAAACGAGTGAAGGGTGATACCGGCCAACGAATTACAGCTACCAACGACAAAGGAAATCGAGTTACAGTAGGAGATCATAGCCCCAACCTTAACACCGACAACTACCCTGAGATTTATCGGAGAATTGCCGGCGAACGACCTGAGACACTGGCAATCCGGTTCGGAAACAAAGGTCCCGAGGGCGTGGACACCATAGCCTCAAAAGAAGCGTTCCATGCAAAACTGACCGAGCTAAGCAAAAAGCCGGGCGGATTTCCCATAATTCTAAAAATCCATACAAGCAACAAACCCTTCTGGGAAGACTCAGGAGCTGGAGTGGAGCCAGGAGCCGGAAGCACAATTGAAGAAGCCCAAAAATCAAACAAGATTCCCGGGGGGTGGCACGTGGTCACAATCCATGGCTTCGATCCCAAGACAGGAGAAGTTAAGGTAGACAACCAGTGGGGACGATCGGTAGATCACCTGGGCAAGACCACAGGCAAAGAACCTATTAAGATCGACGATCTGTTCTATGCAATGCGCACCCACGATGAGCGACTAAAGGCATTAGGCTACGACTCCAAAGCGAAACCGAAGAAGTAGTCGCTTGGTGGACCAAGTAGCTTGGGCCTTGGGCGGAAATCCGAAACGAATTTGGTCGGAAATTCGCGTGAAGCGTTACCGGCAGAAATCATGCGCATGCAGCACCAGAACCCCGATTTAGAAAGAAGAAACGGCGGAAGCTGCGTGAGCTTCCGCCGAAAAAACGGTTTGTTACCCGGCTACTTAACGCCGGCCAGTTCCTTTGCTTCGCGCTTGTAATCGAACAATCGCTTGTTCTCTTTACCGAGCTGCTTGAGCAGTTCCGGTGGTGCAAAGCGCGGTCCGGCTGTTTGTTCTAGTCTGGTAGCTTCTTCGAGCAACCATTTGGTGCCGACGGTGTCGACGTAAGAGGCTATGCCACCGTGGAAGGGGCAGAAGCCCCAGCCGAGGATTGAGCCGACATCGGCATCAGCGGGCTCAAGCACAACGCCTTCTTCCAAACAACGAATTGCCTCAATCGCCTGGATGACCAGCAAGCGCTTTTGGACCGCTTCCAATTCGGGCGTAACGGATTCTTTGCCGATGAGCTGAGCAATTCCCTTCCAAAGGCGTTTTTCCTTGCCGTTGTAATCGTAGAATCCTTTGCCATTCTTTTGACCGAGCCGCTGCTCGTTTTGGACGATGCGAGTAACAATGTCCCAGGTGATCTGGTCCTGGAATTTATCGCCTAGCAGCGTTTTTGCAGCAGTGAGGATTCTCTGAACTGTATCAAGCCCGACCATATCCGCCACTTCCAGCGGTCCCATCGGCAGTCCAGCCATGCGACCAGCATTCTCTATCAGAGCAGGCGCTATTCCTTCCGATAGCAAGTACACGCCTTCGTTGGTGTAGGTGCTGAACACTCGAGTGGTGTAGAAGCCGTGGCTGTCATTCACGACAATGGGCGTCTTTCTGATCTGCTGGACGAAATCCAGTGATCTTGCTACTGCTTCGTCGCCAGTCTTTTTCCCTCGAATTACTTCGACCAGTTGCATCTTATCTACAGGCGAAAAGAAATGAATGCCAATGAAGTTCTTCTGATTCGAGACATTTTGTCCTAACGCAGAAATTGGCAATGAAGACGTGTTGCTGGCAATGACCGCATCTTGTTTGGCTACTGCATTAATCTTCTTCAGCACTTCCTCTTTGACCTTCGGGTCTTCGTAGACTGCTTCGATGATCAATGAACAATCCGACAACATCGCATAGTCAGTGGTCGGGGTTATTCGATTGAGCAGTGCCTCCGCCTTCTCTTTTGTGGTCTTGCCTCTGGCAACCCGTTTCTCGATAAGCTTCGCGCATGCTGCTTTACCTTTCTCGGCCAGTTCTCTGGTCGAGTCGATGAGCACAACTTCGATCTCAGAGAGAGCGGAAACGTAAGCTATTCCCGTGCCCATAAGACCGGCACCAACCATGCCCAGCTTATTAACTTTCTGCTGTGGCACATCTTTCGGGCGATCCTTGAGCTTAGCGGCATTGTTCATGCTGAAGAACATTGTGCGAATCATGTTCTTTGCCACGCTGGACCGAATCACCTTTGTGAACTTGCGTGCTTCGAGTTGAGAACCTTCATCAATGGTCAGTTGCAGCCCGTGATAGACACACTCGAGAATGGCAATTGGCGCTGGATAATTGCAATTTGTCATCTTGCTGATCAAGCCATTCGCGCCGACAAAGGTCTCGAATCCCTGGATGCTATGAATGTCACCGCTAGGCAGGCGGAAGCCTTTAACATCCCATGGCTGCTCTGCTGAGCCGCCGTTTCTGATGTATGCTTTCGCTTCTTCCAGCAGTTGATCGGGTGCCACCACTTTGTGCACAATGTTCAGTTTCTGCGCTTCCTCTGCGCCGATTTGTTTGCCTTCCGTGAGCAATCGCAAGGCATCCGGAAGCTTGACCAAACGCGGGAGGCGTTGGGTTCCGCCAGCACCAGGGAACAAGCCGAAGGTGACTTCGGGAAATCCCAGCTTCAGTTTCGGATTGTTTGCGGCGACACGATAGTGGCAAGCTAGCGCAACTTCGAGCCCGCCACCAAGAGCGGTGCCATTTATGGCGGCCACCACGGGCATCTTGCATGTTTCCATGAAACGCAAGCTGGCGTGCACCTTCATCATTCGCTGGTACACTTCTTCCGGTGTCAGCGAAGCTAGAACCTCTAGCATCGAGAGATCGGCGCCGGCTACCCAGTCGGACTTTGCCGATGTAAGAACTATTCCCTTTACCTGGTCATTTTGTGCCGCAGACTTAACTGCAGCGTCGAGGTCAGACAATGATTTATCAGTGAGAAGGTTGACTGCGGAGTCGGGTGTATTCCAGGTTAGGACCGCGATTCCATCTTTGTCGATAACAGTTGATATAGCTGAAGTCATTTGCACACCATCCTAATTTACGCGTTCAATGATAGTTGCCACGCCCATGCCGCCGCCAATGCAGAGGCTAATCAGCGCCGTATGCTGATTGCGCCGCTCAAGCTCGTCGAGGACCGTTCCGAGCAGCATGGCTCCGGTGGCTCCCAGTGGATGTCCCATGGCGATAGCACCGCCATTTACGTTTATCTTTTCGTGCGGAATTTCAAGATGGTCCATGCAATAACGTACAACTGCAGCAAATGCTTCGTTGATTTCCCACAAGTCTATGTCTTCTGCATTCATGCCGGCAATCTGCAATGCCTTGCGGCTTGCTGCGACAGGACCGGTTAGCATGATTGTTGGTTCACTGCCAATGGTGGCAAAAGAACGGATTCTTGCGCGCGGCTTAAGATTCGCCTTCTTGCCTGCTTCTTCTGTTCCGATTAAAACTGCGGCGCTGCCGTCTACAATTCCGCTGGAGTTACCCGCATGGTGGAAATGTTCGATGTTTTCCACTTCTGGATATCGCTGAATTGCCACTGCATTCAAACCCGTCATTTGCGCCATCTTCTCAAAGGACAGTGCCAGCTCCGACAATCCTTCTATGGATGTCTCAGGTCGAATATGCTGGTCTCTTTGGAGAATGGGAATTCCGTTTTCGTCATACACGCCAACTACTGATTTGTTGAAGTAGCCTTTTTCCCATGCATTTGCAGCTCTCTTATGAGAAGCCGTGGCAAACTCGTCCAGCTCTTTGCGAGTATAGCCTTCTCTGGTGGCGATCAAATCCGCGGCGATGCCTTGGGGAACAAAATGAACAGGGATTGCCAATGCAGGGTCGACTGCCGGCGTCATACCGGAAGCGAACATGGAGACACGGGACATTGACTCAATACCGCCGCCAATGCACATGGGCGATTGGCCGGACATCACCTTGGCAGCGGCCATGTTCACCGCTTCCAAACCGGAGCCGCAGAATCTATTGATTTGAACGCCGGTAACTGTTTGAGCGTAATTTGCCGCCAAGATAGCATTGCGGGCAATATCTGCGGACTGGTCCTTAACAGGCTCGACGCAACCCAACACGACGTCATCTACGAGAGAGGTGTCAAGATGGTTGCGGTCGCGTAAGGCTCGAAGGGACACCGCGGCCAGCTCTGTAGGGCTCACTGTTCGCAGACCGCCACCGGCCTTTCCTCGGCCACGAGGCGTGCGAACTGCATCGTATATAAACGCTACGGTCATTGCATTCTCCAGTGTTAAAAACGAGACGCGATTGCGATCCCGCGTATAGATTGATTGGGCATCAATTGAAGCATGGATCCAGAGTTGTGCAGATATAGATGAGGGCAACCGAAGCACTTGGATTCCCCTTACCGCTTTTCCTAAGCCTCGCTTCCGATGCGACTTTTGGGCACTTATCGCAAGATTCCGTGCGAACTGGCACAGTCAATATTTCACTATTTTTTTATAGGCGGGAACGGGCGACGATCCAGCAGCATTAAGGCAGACTTAACCGACAACGTCAGGTATGTGGAACCTCAGACCATCATAAAACATATGCGCCAATCGCCCAAGCATTCATCACTTCTCGGGAACTCAGACTCTGCATCGCTGCTGGCGTCAACCATCAGATAAACTTTGGTGGTTCTGAAACCGACGTCGAAAATGACCTCGTGGTGACTTGGGTCACTTGCTCAGAAAACAGTGACCTCGGATACTGAAAAATGTGGCGATTGTGCTGGTGAAATCGTTTTTTGAACCGGTTACTTTCCGGCACTCTAATCATTCACTGGAATTACGCAATACTCCCGCTACATTTGCCTGCTAGTGTCTGCGAAGTGTAAGGAGAGACGGCATGAACAAGGTCAAACGAATTGATTTGAACGCTCTTGAAGTCATCGCGCCATGTTCAGTCGACTGGGACAACATGCAAGGTGACGACAAGATTCGCCTTTGTGGATATTGCGAAAAGCGGGTCTTTAACTTGGTCTCGATGACTCGAGCTGAGATTTCGCACTTGCTTGCCGCTGAAATCTCGAGCGGAAACTCGAAAGATGTCTGCGTACAGATGGTCAAAACGACTGACGGTAAGTTAGTGACTTCTGATTGTGTGAGAGCCAGGGAGAAATTCGCCTTAAGAAAATACGCCAGTCGACTTGCACGATGGGTAGCAGTAATCCTTGCAGCTTTGGTGAGCGGTAATTCCCTGAGTGTGCTAGCTCAAGATGCCGCACTGCAGAATGTATTTCCACAGGAAAAGACTGCCGCTGGTAATCCTGGCTTTCAACTGCAAAATTGCACTAACGGAACAATCGGTCCTCAAGGTGGCGACGCTACAGTTATCCAGGGCGTCAATACGGCCGGTACAGTTCGGATAAACGGAGGTACGAATTTTGAAGCCTTGTACGCCACGGCCTCAAATGCGGGACGCATTGGTGTCGCAGGTGTCGCCGTTGGAGCTCTGTTCCTCCTTTGGAAACGGCGTAGAGTCGACGCTCCGCTCACGGCAGCTAGCATAGGCAACGATATCAAGAAATGGTTGATATTACCAGGTGTTTGTGTTGTTGGGCTCTGCTACCTATGGTCGACTCTGTTGCCTGTTGAACAACTTCCTATTCCATTCCCAATCCTACAATTCCTCCTGCAGAAGAGTGAGATAACGCTGGCTCAGGAACGCACCATGAGCGGTATTACATTCCCTGCTGGTTCGGAGGTGAGTTGCGGTAGTCTTGGAACGCTGAAACAGGCACAGTTGAACTCTCCGGCTGTCATACACAACATAGCTTTTCCGGCGAATACATGGATCGAGTTCTATGAACTTAATCCTGGCCAATTAGGCTCCGTCTCTACGCATAATAAAGTCTCATTCGGCAAAGCAAATCTATCGGGAAAGAACATCCACATGAGCTTTGTCGGCTATACCAGCGTAGTCGACTACGCGGAGGCATCGGATGGATCCCTGAGAGTCAATGATTTGTACTTTAGACAGGGACAATCGGTCAGTTTTTATCATGACGGCACCGTACAGTCCGGAAGTCTAGCAAAAGAAGCCATCGTGAACCGAGTCACCATCGGTCCATCCCCCGGGAAGGAATATGATAAGAGCGTAGAATTCTACGCAAACGGCGAACTAAAATTCGGCTATCTGCCCAAACGAGAAACGATAGACGGTCTAATTCTTGAAGCAGGATATCCCGTGTACTTCTTCGCGAACGGTAAACTCCAGGGAGGAACGCTTGCAGATAGACAAACGATCAAAGGTATAGACTGCACAGGTCAATTTCGATTATTCGACCACGGGAATCCGCACGAAATACATCTTGCAACTGATCAGAAAGTCCGCGGAGAGCAGTACAAGGCGGGAGACAAACTGTTCTTAAGCAATTCCGGTGAAGTAACAGGTTGGGCGGGCGGGTCCAATTGATTGGAAGCAATAGTGACCTGTCATCCACCGAGGAATACCGCCGGAAGCTTCCTTTGGTCGTGCCATCGCACCGCCTGCTGATGAGACGGTACACCCTGGAGCATGTCCGGGCTAGGTATCGCAACAACTGTCTAAGTCAACATTGGAACCTTGTGACTCAGAAATCCTAAGCAGGACTCATCGTGATTCGGTACTTCGATCACGGCAGTGGGGGCTTTATCATTCAGGGAGTGAATCGGCGGATCGAGTGACAAGGAAATACCCGATGTGATTATCGCCCTTGTACTCCCGCTCCTACCAGAGAAAGGATTCGCGAAAGGACGAACGGAAGCGGAGAAAAAGATAAGGCTGATTGAATCGATTCATTCGGCCGGAACCAATGGTGCGTTTCGGAATTAGATATACCACCGGGGCTGGTGCCCTGTTTTGCGGTGCAGATCTCATTCAGCGAATGGGAGATCCTGTTATTCAGACCTGGAGCCGAACTGCCTCTCTTAGCGAAAGCAAGCAAAAACTTGGTGACAACTTTGGCGCGGCTCTTTTCGAGTATGCCTTGATTGGCGCGAGTGGAGGGTTAGGATCTCGCTACAGCGAGAGGACTCTTCCAGCCTTCAAAGCCTTCACGAAAGTAGAATCACTGCGCCCCTGTCTTGCCTCCCCTTCTGGTTTGTCTCCTGAGGCTACTTGTTTTCCGTCAATCTCGCGTGGAGATGTGTCCAAGTTACCCACTGCGGACCTTGTGATGTATAACACGTCGAAGTCGATAGATCTTTCGGATGTGCATCTGTCCGGCATTACCAAGTTGGTTTCCTCTCATCCGGAGCGACTTGCCGCAGAAGCCAGAGGGAATGTTTTCGTGTATCCAACGGTGAGAAACTATCTCTCAGCCCATGTTTCCAATGGGAGTGCGAATTTATATCTCAACGTGCTTGATGTTTTGAGAGCCGCCAAGTACAACGGATTCACTTTTTTCGATTCAATGCTGCAGAGGGACGGGAAGTTTCGTTTGATTCAAGAGTCGTTCTGGAAAATGAGAGACGAGCCTCTTTGCTGGCATGAAGATCAATATAGACTAAAGTTTCCTGTTGTGCAGAATATGCGGCTCTCAGGAGTGGTTGACGTTTCGTCTCGCGATTGGCTGCCTATAAGACCTGGAGTTGGAGACGTTCATGTACTTGAAGTCCTGAAGAAACGCACTTCGCTGGGACAATCGGGCTACTTATTAATTCGGACTTGGAATGGTTACCAGTGGAAAGGACTGGATGTTGTGCCTACGTCATTTCAGTCAAAACGTCAGTGCGATGAGCTCCTCAAGCGCCTTAGAGAGATCGTTGTTAGAAAGAAAGGCGCGTACCTTTCGTGGGAGGAAGGAGCTAATCGCTTCTTGTATCGATTTGAGTGAGAGTCGCATTCCGACGTCTCCAGATCTGGTCCGCCTTCTGATGAGAAGGACAATGGAACCAGCTGTGAGTTTGGTCAGAAGTCGCGGCTTAGGCTCATAGTGGCAGCGGTAGCATATAAAAGCCTCGTGACAATCAGTTCATCTTTGCGAAGCGACTTGCATCTTGCGAAGATTAATTCTTCCCAAACCGGGAAGAATTGTTGCGAATTGATTCCCGATTTGGGAAGATACTGAAACAAGGAGACTACGATGCAGGTCGTACACTGGGGAAGAGCTCGGCGATTCTTTCAACAGTACAAGGAGGCAGAAGAACCTCTAAAACAGTGGAGGGCGGCCGTTCAGGCAGCGGATTGGAAAAACTTTCCAGATGTCCGAAGGACCTTCACTACGGCAGATTGGGTGGATGGGAAAATTGTCTTTGACATTAAAGGGAACGATTTTCGATTGATAGCTATTGCGGAGTTCGAGAATGAGAAGCTGTATATTCGCCAGGTATTACTGCATGCAGAGTATGACAAAGGAGATTGGAAGAAGTAGGAGAATCAACAATGGCAACGATTGTCAACGACGACAATAAGGCATATGAAAGGCTGATTAAGCGTTTTCCGCTTCGCCCGATTCGCGACGATAAGCAAAATGATCGAGCAGCTGAAATTTGCGACATGCTTGTTGATCGAATTGATTCACTCAACCAAGCTGAGCGCGATTATCTAGAAGTACTGACTGACCTCATCGCTAAGTATGAATCTCGGTGGGATACCGAGGTGGCCGAAATGTCACCGCGGAAACTTATCCAATACCTGATGGATCAGAATGGGCTTGCCCAAAAGGATCTAGTTCCGGAATTTGGATCTCCCAGTCGCGTTTCAGAATTCTTGAAGGGTGAGAGACGCCTTAGCTTGGAACAGACAAAACGACTCGCGGAACGTTTTCGGTTGAATATCGCAGTTTTGATAGATAGGAATTTGTAATTGGTCGACGCACAACATGCCGGCCCGCACATTTATTCGATCCGAAGCTGCCCAAGATTTCCACTCTTTGCTAATGTAGTCGGACCACTTTTTCGCAATCTCGGTATGGTCGCGGACGTGCTCATAACGAACTCTTCCTGGACAAGGAGCTGTTCACGGATGTCACTGCTGGTGAAGTACACGAAGCCGACTTGGTTGTTAAGGCAAAATTCAAAACGAAGGAGTCATTTTTTCTTGTAAATGTTGAACCTCAAGCACAGTGATTTTGCCGCACGATTGTTCCGGTACTTTGCCAGACTTCATGAAACCCATGCTCTGCCCGTTTATCCAATAGTTATTTTCTCGTTCCAGAGTCCTCGAAGGAAACAACCTTGTGTGTATGAGGTGACATTTCCCGATCTTCAAGTTCATCGATTCCGGTACAGGGTAATTCAGCTGAATCGCCTGAATTGGCGAGTCTATGCAAGGTACAGAAATCCGGTGGCGTCAGCCCTCATGACAAGGATGAACATTGAACCGAGAGACCGTCCGCGTGTTAAATTAGAGAGTATGCTCTTGCTAACGACTTTGAAATTGGATCCGGCTAGACAACGGATGATAACTGGCTTCATCGATACCTACCTGAACCTCACCAGGAAAGAAATGGAAGAGTACAATGAAGCGCTCAGCAAACTAGACCGACCGCAGAAGGAGGCTCTGATGGAATTTACGACGAATTGGACCAAAGAGGCTTTGGAACAGGGAAGGCAAGAAGGACTTCAACAGGGATTGGTGCAGGGATTAGAGCAGGGTAAGAAGCAAGGGATGGCCGCAGTTGTAGAAAAGCAGCTCGTCCGACGATTGGGCCAACTATCGCCGGACTTGTTAGAGCAAGTAGGGTCACTAGACGTAAGGCAGTTGGACTGTTTGAGTGAGGCTTTATTGGAATTCAATACCGTTGCCGATTTGAGGCAGTGGCTTCTTTCACTGTAGAGCTTTATTCCTGAAGATGTCTACACTTGCGTTACCTATGGATGCGGCCGATTCGCTCGATCATTAAGAACAAGTCCAATGGTTCTCCCTCAGGTGAACTAGAATTAGAAGCGCTGTTACTGTGGCGTGCGTGGTTTGAGACAACCGAATCGATGCATCAAAGATCATCGTAAGAAAGGTCGGATTCGAAATCGAACATCTCTTGGCATTTTGCAAAGACGTTGCGCGCTTCTTCGTGCAGTGATTGATGCTTGAGTACCATGGCGAGATGGGCCAAGTTAACCTGCAGAACTATGCGTTTGGCGACATAGTCCGGCGTTTTTGCCAGATCAGACTCGCCTGCCGCTACGACCTTGCGAAGAAGAACAGT
>JAKFUT010000044.1 GCA_021732565.1 Candidatus Obscuribacterales bacterium | reverse complement strand
AGCCTGTGCGAGACACTCTCCGACTACATGGAGACTTATCGCGTCGATAAGACAACTGGAAAAGCCACCTACGCAATTATTCAGGCAGAGGACGAGCTGGCGGCAATAGGAATGGCGCTGGGAGCAGGATGGGCTGGTGCCAGATCCATGACTTCCACCTCTGGTCCAGGAATCTCGCTCATGAGCGAATTCGTAGGACTCGGTTATTTCGCCGAAATTCCGACCGTCATCTTTGACATATCCAGAGTGGGACCCTCCACGGGAATGCCCACTAGAACTTCGCAAGCAGATTTATTCAGCTGCTATCAGCTTTCACATGGCGACACCAAACATATCGTCTTGTTGCCGGCCTCGGTGGAAGAGTGCTACACATTCGCACTGGAGGCTTTTGATCTGGCAGAGAGATTCCAGACACCAATCTTCGTGCTGAGCGACCTTGACCTGGGAATGAACAACTGGATGTCTGATCCCTTCAAGTATCCTGAAAAGCCGATGGATAGAGGCAAGGTGTTGACTGCAGAAGACCTGGAACGACTCGGCAAGTTCGAGCGGTATCGTGACGTAGACGGAGATGGAATTCCGTACAGAACCCTTCCTGGCACAAATCATCCGCTGGCAGCATATTTTACTCGTGGTAGCGGACACAACGAGAAGGCCGGCTATACGGAACGTCCTGAAGACTACGTCAACCTCATGGACAGGTTGGACAAGAAGTATCAGACCGCTCGCAAATATATGCCAAAACCGGAAGTTACTCATACAGAGGGTGCCAAGGTCGGCATTATTGCGTTTGGTTCCTCTCACCATGCGATTCTTGAATCGCAAGACCAGCTCAAAGTCGCGAATATTGCCAGCAGTTATTTCCGCGTGAGAGCGTTGCCGTTTACACCCGAGTTGCGCGAATTCGTAGAAAAGCATGATCGCGTCTATGTTGTAGAACAAGATAGAGATGCACAAATGCGTGATCTACTAAGGCTTGAGCTCCCCGATCTGGCAGTGAAGCTCCGCTCTGTTCGCCATTACAACGGGCTACCAATTGATGCCCGATCTGTCACGGATGCCATTATGGAACAAGAGAGGTAACTAGAGTCATGGTTGATGCAGCAGTTAAGTCACAAGATGCGCCAGCACCGAAGACCAACAGACTCGGTTTAACTCTGGCGGATTACAAAGGCTCCCCTTCAACTCTGTGTGATGGTTGCGGACACGACGCCATTACATCGCAGATCATTAAGGCGTGCTACGACGTGGGAATAGATCCGCAAAATGTCGCAAAAATGAGCGGCATAGGCTGTTCAAGTAAAACACCCGCGTATTTCTTGAGCAAATCCCACGGGTTCAATGCCGTACACGGCAGAATGCCGTCTGTATCGACAGGCGTGGGAATGGCAAACAAAGATCTATTGCTCCTCGCCGTCAGCGGCGATGGCGACACGGCGAGCATCGGCATGGGGCAATTCTGCCACATCGTCAGGCGCAACATTCCGATCGTCTACATCATAGAAAACAATGGTGTTTATGGTCTGACCAAAGGTCAATTCTCAGCAACAGCCGAAAAGGGCGCCAAAGCAAAAACTGGCGTTCAAAACGAGTTGCAGTCCATCGACTTGTGCTCACTGGCCATCGAGCTCGGATGCAGTTTCGTGGGCCGCTCATTTGCAGGCGACCCCAAACAGCTTATTGCATTACTGAAGGCAGCAATGTCTCACAGGGGCACAGCAGTGCTCGACGTAATCAGCCCTTGCGTAACCTTCAACAACCACGAAGGTTCAACTAAGAGCTACAAGTACGCGAAAGAGCACGAAGTGCCGATTCATGAACTCGGGTACGTACCCTTCTTCGAACAGATCACCGTCGACTATGAGCCTGGCAGCACGCAAGAAGTTCCACTGCACGACGGCTCAAAAGTAACATTGAAGAAACTACACCACGATTACGATCCCACAAACCGCGAACAGGCCATCTCCACGATTCACAAAGCAAATAAAGAGGCGCAGTTCCTCACTGGTCTTCTTTATATCAATGAAGAAAAAGAAAACTTCACCGATATCATGAATCTAGATGATACTCCGTTAGCGCATTTGCAACAGGACCGACTGCGCCCGCCCAAAGAAGCACTTGATGAAATTATGCAGTCGCTAATGTAACATGGCGCCGTGATGACGATCGATTGGAACCTCTTAGCCGTATGGGCTCAGTCGGTCAGCAGCACCGTTGTTCTGTTCATGATCTACTTTCAGATCAAGCAGGTCAACACCCAGATACTCCAGAACGAAGTCCAGGAGCGCTTCCGGCGCTCCTGGGAGTTTATTAAGACTTATCTGGATGAAGTGCGATCCGACGCAGCATCGCTCGAACAATATCGAGAGAACTTCGACTCGTGCAATATGTGCACTGAGTCAGAGCAGTTTCGTGCCTGGGTGAAGCATTTCTATCGACCGCGAGTACACCTCTTCTCCCTTCTCAACAAGCTGATTGAACATCAAGAAGCAGATGAGCGACTGTTGTTTGGTTACCTGGAAGATGATTTCAATACATTCGTCATCATCGGGCTCAGACTGTACGGCCTCGATGAGTTCAAAAAAACGATAGGCGTCCGGATAAAGATTCTGCTTTCGCTGTGGGGCTCCCAAATCCCTGCAGCAAAACTGTTATACTCCCCGTCAGTGGCACCGCAGCACTTAGATCCGTTAACATCAAAAAGCAGCCCCGAACAATCCTTATGAACCCGCCGGCGAGGTGACCGATGCTCGGCCAGCAAGCACCAGATTTCTCACTTGAATCCACAACAGGCCAGCCGATTGGCTTAAAAGATCTCCTCGGTTCGTTTGTAGTCCTCATTTTTTACCCTGCCAATGACACGCCCACATGTAATCGGCAGCTTGATGAAGTAAACGAAAACTGGGATGACTTTCTTCAAGTGAATGCAAGAGTATTCGGTGTAAATACAGCTCGCATTGAGAAACAGAAAGAGTTTTGTTTGCGGCGGCGCCTGCAATTCCCAATCTTGAGCGACCCGGGCGGAACAGTAGCAAAGAAATATAAGGCTTTCCTGCCACTGTTTCCTTTTAACAGACGAACAGTGGTGGCGATCTGCCCGCGCGGAACAATTCTCTTTTACGAACGCGGAAAGCCAGATCCGCAAAAGGTACTGCAAGCGATTACAAAATCCACCGCCAGCCCAACTTCACGAAGTTGACGTCGCGACTAGCCCAGGCGTACTTTCTGTGCCAACATCGCGCAAATCGTGTTGGCTCTATGCTCCACAGCCCGCCCGGCAGGAATATTCCATTTTGGAATATTTTGGAGCCTCAAAGTATTCCAAAGTGGAATACTATTCCAAAATGGAATACTTTTGGACCAAATAATATTCCATTTTGGAATATTTTGGTTGTTGGCGCCCAAATCCACCTGGCGGGAGAAACAAGTGCGGCGAAATACCTTCTCCTCATCCCGCGAATTGTCCCAGCTCCACATTTCAACAATAGGCGGTCAATTATCAAGCCGCGGTCTACATCCATAAGGTCCGCACGATGCTGAGTACAGGGAAGGTGCCATGTGAGTGCAGCCGCCCAAGTTTAATTCTCGAACCAGTCAAGCATCCGGTCACGTTAAGCGTGAGAAGCACTTGCTTGCGCGAAAGTGGAGTTATTCAACGGTGGCATAGACGACGGAAGACATGACGCTTGCGCTTGGGTACCTGCCGATTGTCCGCAGAGAGATCTCAACAGCTCCAGACCGGCTAAAATGATGGATACCTGAGCGGGAGAAGATCCTTGGCACAAAATGAGCTAGCGAATTACTGGTGTGGACAGATTGTTGAATGCAAGATTCTTCGGCAGTCCGAAGACGGCTATTCAGTCACCATCGGAAAGAGCGAGATTCCAGGATTGCTGTCGTCCGAACGGCAGCACTACCCGGGAGCGCTTGTTCTTGCGCAATTTGTCTCCGCAAGAGAAGAACACGCCATGCTGCAGGAACTTTCAAATAAACATTCCACATACTCACGCCTTCGCGATGCATTAAAAGAAGAGCAAGCCCTAACGACGAGTCTCAAATTCAAGCGCGCCACGGATCTACTCGTTCCGCCCGTAGATGATGTCGAAATTCGCCACTATCAAAGTGATACCTGTAACTTCGAAAAGTTGTGCGCAGAACTGGCGGAACAAGAATTTACAGGCTGCATAAAATCATTCAATCAACATCGGGTGTCCCGCGCGGGTGCCATACTGCATGCCGGCCGCGTCGTGGGATGTGTCTATGGCAAGAAGTCCATGAACGAACCGCCCTCGCTGCAAGAATCACTCAGTCTGATGATGGAGGATGCGGCTGTGCCTGGTGCGGACATTCGGATTTACGAATTGCCGCACCATGTTGTGCTCGCATCCGCAGCTTTGTTTCTCGGTTGTCCTCTCACTCGCAACGATTCGCTTAGCCCGCCGGAGTACCTGCTACAAATGCGTGAGTGGCTCAAACAAAACAAGCAAACTGCGTGTTTCGCCTGCTCGCTGCAGACCACCACATGGCTCGATTTGCACTACGACGGAGAATACGCCGGCACATTTTGTGTGGAAGATCAAAAATATTACAGAACAGAAAAATTTCTGGTGAGCAAGCTCGACGAGCAGGAAACACGGATCGAGCTTGCCCTGCTAACTCCAGAAATCGGTGAGGCAGAAGGTGGTGTCGGATACCCGCTGTTAGATCCCGCCGAAAAGATACAGTAAAGTGTTGCTGTCCATTTTCTTCTTCAAACTCTGCGAACGTGGCTGGCATATGGTGCCAGCAGCCTGAGGGATCTGGGCGACGAGAAGGACCTGTCGCATGCGCGTTATTTTCAAAACGAAGAGCTATCAATGATTTTCCACTCTCCTGCGTGGTTGACAGAATGATGCATGATCGCGCTATACCAGTAGTATTAATTCAGGATAGAAAAAAAACAGTGTGCCGTTATTGAAGCATTTCTACAGAAAACTTGTAAGGAAACTTGTCTAAACACGATTACTGGTTCGTTCAAAATCGATCACGGGTTGGGGAATCTAACTGTTCGGGAATCCCTATGAACTGACCATTTCGTTTAATACTGATCCGTTTGCAGAGTTCGCGAAACGAATGGGACCCATGATATCGCATTTAATACCACGCAAATCGGCAACGATGTGAACACAAGTGTTCACATCGTTGCGACGGCAAGATGCTCAGAGCTTCGAGTCGCACCAGACAACATGATCTCGATCCGGTGACAGCTATCGCAAGACGCAATACTCTCGATGCTCTTTCCTGTTGCGCCCACTACCATCGTTGGAATGGAGTTATGCGGGATACGTTAGGCACCCGCATCTCGCCCCCCGATTGCCGGTCGACATCAACGAAACTTCGTCATAGCGGGAGCCCGGCGGGCTGCATTTGTCGACTCATTGTGCGCATGCAATGAATTCACCATGCTCCGATCAGGGGCAAGCAACCGATCTGGTGCGCAGAGCGGGAAACCATCCCCACCGATCGAAATTGTTGCACATGGCGATTGCAGTGCGATAACGCCGCAAGCGACCACAAAACTGAGCTGCGTGCAAGACACCAACGAGCAGTTCCATTACGGCCTCCCGCTGGTCCATTTCAGCCGGAACATCAACGCAGCCCTGCTTGAGTAACCGATTTCGATAGTTTTTGATTCGTCGGATACAAGCCTGCTCGAAGACAGCCGGTTCACCACCTGTCATATGCAGCTGCTCAAGTCGTTCTACGTCAGTGAACTGTTTGCTTCGCTGCCTGATCTCGTCATAGCACAACGAAGTCTCAATAAGGCTACGGGATTGCCTGTCCCAGACCACCGTTGAGAAAGGAGCGGTTGTCATCTTGCGAAACCATCGCTCAAATTGGCGCATTTCCCAAGCGTAATAAATGGGACCCAGGAAAAGCGGCGCCACGATCAACAACACAACCACAAGAACTTCCATTGAGTCATCCTTTTGTATTTGACTTGCCTCTTCAACACCACTTGCAATTCAGAAGCGAACTCAAGCAAAACTTGCTTTTGGAGTCTCGAACCTTGATCTTAAGATAGAAGTTGAATCGCAGAAAAGGGACAAGTAATCCGAACGTGGAATTACTTATCCCTTTATCAGGAACGCCATCGAGTTCGCCCTGCGCCTCAGGCCGTGGAACGGTAGCGAATGTCTTATCATCTCCCACAAAACAGTCGACCTGTTACAGCAGCGCCTCAAGGTCCTCAACCAGCTTAAGGCGGGCCAGCTCCTTCACCGCTTTCAGATCACCTGCGACCAGAATGCGATAGGGCAGGGATGAGGACAGGGTGTAGTGACCAATCTGATTGTTATCCGGATCGACGACCACGAACCCGTCGATCCGCGAGCGGTCAACAAAGACACCAACGGTACCGGTGATCTCGTCGACAGCCATGACACGAGGGTGATACCACCCGCCGCTCTCGTGCAGCTCCCTTAGGCGTTGAGTAGAGATCCTGTCCACAGTTCCTTTGACTGTCAGTTCAGCAGAGACCACCGCCCAGTCCTCCAATCGGGAGTCGGTGGAATTGTTGAACAGTTCGACGGCGACTTTCATGCCACCCTCGTAACGCACTTCCACCAGAGTGCACCCATCTTGCGTCGCCCGGCTCCGGAGACCAAGCATGGAGACATACTTGCCACGGCCGGATGCGATGGACTGAGCCACCGACATACCCTGGCGCACAACAAAGGGAAACCGACCAACCTTGAACGAAGTCATAAATCCTCCCGCGGAAGTCACCGCTTCACAAGCGGCGACTTCCCGATTTGAATGGTTTAGCAGAGCACCGCTCAGTGTCTTGGACGGGCCGACAAAGCCACAAGGATGTACGGCAGTTTACCCACAGGCGGTGACTCATGGGCACACGATTGGTGGTTAGCACCGATCAAAGCAGTCAAATGGCGCGTCCTCCGTAATCCGTACAGAGAAGGATTTACGGAGCACGCGACTCAGCGTCGCTACCCGAAACAGAGGTCGTCGCACAGGGGTGATTACTTCAGTGGGCCATCGTGGTATGGAAAATCAGTCAATGTGATTTGGAATCAACAGCTTGGACCGGCATTGATTGGTCCCGTGAGGCCGCAATGATTGACTTCCACCGCCTGGAGGAATTCGATAGACCCTCTCGAGATATTTCTCGTGGAGAAGCGTTTGTTGAAACTCTATAAGCCAGACGTGAACGCTAACCGCCATCACGGAGAACGTGATGGCGGCCCCGGCGGTCTTCCATAGCCACATCAGAAGATCATCATGCTGGGGTGTGAACGGTCCGATGGCAAGCGCCACCACTCCAGCAACGATGCCCAGCGAAAATGCACCAGCGGCGATGGCATCGAGCACAATCCATGTCCGCTTGCCAGACGTGCGTCCATACCAGTTGAGGATCGCCTTGATCTTCCAGCGAATCAGAAAGGCTGCGAAGATTGGCGTGAGCATCCAGAGGCAGAGAGGAATTACGGCGAACCGACTGCTCGCTTCACTCAGTAACATGAGGGTCTCCTGTTTGTTAGAGTCTGCAAGTTTGGGCTTCATCCCGCTGTATCCATGGCACAGTTAGAAGTGCCCGTAGCGGAAGGAGCCCATCACACCGACCAACCGCTCGCGAATAAAGTATCGCGTGAACGGAGAGCTCAATTAGCAAGATCTGGCTCCTCGAACAATTTGAATTCCTGGTTTTGTTTCCTAATTCAGGTGCTTGTGAGGAGAACGGGTGCTCCAAAGCAAGCACGCGCTTAAAATTCGACTTAATTCTGATCGGAGCTGACGGTTGTTTTCTAGTGTCTCCTCGTGATTCTAGCGGGGTGATATATGTTGTCTTGAAGTTAGAGATTTCGAACGGGCGTTGTCCAATGAACTCAGCGAAGATTGAGCCCTAAAATCGACGGACTTTGGAGTTACCACCACGAAACATGTCTTCAACTTAATAGCGAATGGTTAGCGCCCGTTGCTTAGTTGCTGATGTTTGAAGTGACAGTCGGCAAGTCCCCGCACACCCTCGGTCGTCGATGGGTGCTCCTTTTGGGAGCATGATACGAAGATCCAACCTGCGCGAAGGTAGCTCCCGGCCATGTCTGCGCCGCTGGGCTTTTTGTTGGGAGCAACCGGCCGCTTCTTCCCAAGGAACAGTGGTGTCTACATAATGATTCTGAAGAAGCCAATTCCTTATCTTTTCTGCTATAAGCGTACTGCGTTGCAGCACAGTGAACGCAAGTCGTTCATACCGCCCGGGTGTCGCATGCGTATCACCCTTGCGCTATGTAGCAGATAAAGGCATTGTTCGCTCAAGCTCGTAGTATTAACCGAAGGTCGATTAGTCTGCGTTTGACCATCGTGAACGCAAGTGTTCACGATGCGCGGGTGCATGCGTTATCACTTGCACTACATAAAAGATGAAGGCACTGTTCTGCACGCTTCTTGGTTCACC
Source organism: Candidatus Obscuribacterales bacterium (assembly GCA_021732565.1). Lineage (GTDB taxonomy): Bacteria > Cyanobacteriota > Vampirovibrionia > Obscuribacterales > Obscuribacteraceae > JAKFUT01. The sequence goes on along the minus strand of JAKFUT010000044.1, from coordinate 32,375 downwards.
GAAAGACCATTAACTAGCTCAACTGACTGATCTCGTTGGGGTAGGAGCCGGGAGGGAAACGAACAACGGCGTTGATCGTCTTCCAATCTATAATGAAACTACAATGCTGCAAAGTAGAGTTGTAAATTTATGGCTACGAAATCACCGCGTAGAAATCGTCTAAATTCGCTTGCAGCAGCGATCTTCGTGGTGACGGTCACGACATTGTTGAGCATGCTGCTGGGGAGAGTTGTCTCTCACCGGGTTTCATGGCTATTGTATTTGATTGCAGTCTGTCTGATTGCAGCCAGGAGTGATGCAATAATGTCGAGTATCGCTTCTGTGCTTAGCTTGATTGCATTCGACTTCTTTATCGAACCACCCTTGTATGATTTCTTTATTACGGATTTCGAAACATTTTTCACGTTTGTCGTTGTTTTGGGAATCGCCGTATTTGTTGGTTGGCGCACACAGATAATCAGCGACCTCCAGCTAGCTAAGACACAGGCAGAGTCAACGCTTGCGGCCCTCCAGATCCGGGAACTCGAAACGGCTAAACAGCAAGCAGAGTCCGCACTTGAAGCAAAAACCAAGTTTTTGGCTACGGTCGGGCATGAGGTTCGCACTCCCATGGTTGGCATAATCGGCCTGGTTGAGCTGCTTTGCTTGAAAGACCTCGGTCCGGATGTGAATCCAATGGTACGTACAGCCTTCGATTCTTCAAAAAGGCTTTTGCAAACTCTCAATTGCATAGTTGACGCAGCCAAGTTGGAAGCTGGAAAGATTCAACTGGAATACAGACCTTTTCCCATTCGTCCAGTCGTTAGTGATGTTGCACAGTTGATTTCACGTGACGCGGAAAACAAACAGCTCCGATTATCCGTATCATGCGACAAAAGATTACCAGAGTATGTTTGTGGTGATGAGTTGCGAGTGCGCCAGGTACTGTTCAACCTCGGCTGTAATGCCGTTAAATTCACGGAGCAGGGTGAGATATACATAAATGCCGACCTGGTGGAAGAAGATGGCAGTAAGACCACTGTTGGCTTTTCGGTGATAGATACTGGTATCGGTATATCGCAACAGCAACAAGCTGATCTGTTTCAGCCATTCACACAGGTTCAAGACACAACCACCAGCGTGGCTGGTGGTACCGGTTTGGGGTTGAGCATAAGCAAAGATCTGGTGGAGTTGATGGGAGGGCAGATAAGTGTGACGAGCCAACCGGGCAATGGCTCAAGGTTCTGTTGCGAGATTCCATTTTTCAAGGACCAGTACAAGTCATGACGGACATACGAATCTTACTTGTCGAAGACGACCCAGTTGTGACGTACGTTACTCAACTACAGCTTGCTCAATTAGGATTTGCCATTGACACTGTTTCCAATGGTGAAGACGCGGTGGAGAGGTACCACGGTGACTTTTCATTGATCCTGATGGACGTGGGACTACCCGGCATTGATGGAATTAAGACCACCAAACTTATCCGCGAGAAAGAACATAAGGAGGGTCTCAAGCGAGTTCCAATAATTGCGATGACGGCACATTCCAACAGGCAACAGTGCCTTGCAGCCGGGATGGACGACCATTTGCAGAAACCCGGACTCTTGGGCGACCTGGCTCACATCTTGAACATGTGGTTGCCCAAAGAAATTTCAAATCTCGAACACGGGTAATTTCTTTGGATGATTTTGAAGCTAGTCGGGTAACGTAAACCAGAAGCAGCTACCCTTGCCGACCTCGGAAGTTACGCCGATGGTACCACCGTGTTGCTCGACCATCAGCTTGCATATCGCTAGCCCCAGCCCTGTTCCTCCACGCACGGTGTGATCTTCTTCGGAAACCTGTTCGAAGCGCTCAAATATCACTTCACGCTTGTCCTCGGAAATACCGACTCCAGAGTCTCTTACTTCAAACCTCACGCCACCACCCGCAGATAGTGCTTCGATAACAATTTTGCCTCCATCAGGACTGAACTTGATAGCATTGGCCAAAAAATTTTCCAGAACCTGATAGATTCGATCTTCGTCAGCGACAACATAATCTGAATTGGATTTAGTGACGATGACAATAGATCGTGAGGTAGCTAGTCTCGACATATTGGAACTCAGGCGTTCTAACAATGGCTGCACGTCGAATGCACGCTTATGCAGTTCGAGTTTTCCCGAACGAATTCTTGCGAAGTCGAGCAACGTCGAAACCAGGCGTACCAATCGAGCAACCTCTCGTTCCGCACCATTTGCCAACTCAACCTGCTCGTTTGAGAGCGGATTGCTTCCTGCCGACGCAATCGAGGAGAGCGCTAAACCGATCGAAGTAAGCGGAGTTCGCAGATCATGGCTAACCATAGAGAGAAAATCCTGCTTCAACTTCTCTACTTCATATCGGTCGGAAACATCAACAATATTCACTATCAAGCCAGTGCCGGTTGGTCCGGAAAACTGGGCAAACGAAATATCTACAGGAGTGCGAGTTGACGCAGCATCACGGCATGCCAGCAGGGCTTCAACGACCTTGTCCAACCCGTGTTCCCTGAGGGTATCGACATCGACACGCTTCCCGTCATGCAGCCGAAAGAAGCTGGCAATGTTGCTTCCAACGACCTTATCAATTGTGCAACGGAGCATCTTCAACGCTGTAAAATTGGCAGCCTGAACAATGCCGTCGGAATTTGCCGACAACAGGCCCACTGGCATATTATCAAGATAACTCTTGGCTGATTTTGTCCCTATGGTTAGCGTGCCAGTCAGATTCATCGCCAGTTGGTCCAGATTAGACAACTTGGCCAGGGCACTAGGGCTAACGGCGCTCTCTTCCGCCGTTTTATCACTATCTGCGCCATCACCATTGCCACTCGGTTGTGAGCCTTGCTGTCTGATCGATTGCTCCGTCGACACCACAGTCAAACCAACAATGAGCAAGGACAATATAGAAACCATAGGAATCAAAAAATTCATGGTGTTCTCTTTCGCCAGCAATAACTGGCGAGATTTATCAATGTAGTGGTTGAAGGCATTACGTAGAGATATAAGATTCTCCGACTTAAATGAAGCAGGTGCGATCATGTTTTGCATTTCCTGGCACGCTGAAACCAGGGAAGTAGTCAGGCTTTCTGCCTTGCTAGCCTCGTCGGATGTGCCCGAAAAATTCCGTTTGAGTATGTTTCTTGCCCGAATAGCAAAGAGCTTGTCGTCGATATGCAGGGGAATACTCTCGGCAGTTACGCCGCTTTCGATCAGTACTCGATCGAGTGCGACAACAGACTTCAAGAGGCTGATCTCGTTAGACTGCTGCAAGCTATAAATCAGAACACATGCAATCAGCAGCAGCTGCAATAATGTTGCAGCCAAAGCAAACAATCGCAGTTTGTCGAAGGCTAAACGGTGGGACATACCACGGAACACTAGCTCTCAACCAACTTATACCCGCTACCATGAACCGTAATTAGTTGGCATTTGCCACCGTCATCTGTCAGCTTATCGCGCAAGCGTTTTATATAAGGGCGCACGGTTTCCGGAGAAACTTCAGACTCCGAGGACCAAACTCGCTCGACAATTGCCTCAATGCTGAAGACCTGATTAGGGTGGCGAAGAAAGAACTCAACGATGGAAATTTCTTTCTTTGTTACGTCGATTGGTTCCTCGTTGAAATACACTATTTTGCTTTCCGGGTTGTAGGCAATGGCTCCGACCCTCAAAACAGTTCGCACCTTGTGGGGACTGCGTCGCAACATGGCTCGCAACCTCGCCATCAACTCATCTGAGTTAAACGGCTTGCATAAGTAATCATCAGCGCCGGAATCCAACCCCGCTACCCGAGATTTGTAATCTGTTTTGCCCGTCAGAAACAAAACGGGAGCATCTCCGCCATGCTTTCTATACCGCTGACAAATTTCGATGCCCGGTACCGCCGGTAGGTCCCAATCTAGAATGACAGCATCATATGAGTAATTGAGCAGCAGTTCTAGAGCATAGTCGCCCGTGGCGGCAGCATCAATCTGATGTTTTTCATCCTTCAGCAAGTTCACGAGGGATTGGCGGAGAGCTTCGTTGTCTTCTGCAATAAGAATTTTTGCCATAGAATCTCGTTGTCAACATAAACAGAGAACATTTTAGCCTTTTCGTCAATCAAATTATAGCCATTAGTCTGGAGTTCTTTCATAAACCGGTGCAAACGAGATCTGATAAACCGTTTATGGATGTGTTCGCCCTATCTCACGATAGACTGCGCTGCGCCAGCCTGCTTGCCTTGCCTTCAACTCGCCCGCCGTTTCCAACTCTTTCACCCAAGAGCCAATCTCAACTTGCCTCTGCGACAATTTGAGAGACTTTAATTGTACCGCTCTTGCCGCTCCGCTCCAGACTCGCTCAACGAGCTTTGCCCATCTTGCTTGCCCTTTTGAAAAATAATCTGTCGCAGGTCGGTGCCGGAGATGTAGTCTAGCAACAAATAGGTTTGGCCCTTCATTTGTGTCCTCGGGCCGGCGAACCAACAGCTCCCGTGGCGGCTCCGCCAAAGGGATGCAAGGAGTGCTCCACCAGGAGTTGTCTGATCTTTTCTGCTTCTGCGTTGAGTCCTGCAGCCCGAAAGAACTCGATACTCTCTTCGACATAAGGCAGCGTTCCGCCGGTTGCTGGATTCGAGATCAACTCGTCAGCAATAGACGCAGCTCTTGTAAGATAGGTTCTCGCCTCGTTTTTCTTTCCCACAAGCAACAGCCTTTGCCCAAGTTCTACATCTGCGGCATAGTAAAAGAATTTATCGGTGAATTCAAGATTTGGCTGGTAACACGCTTCATTCAGGGCGCGAGCCAAATCCAAGCTTTCGACAAAGAATTTCGCGTAAGAATGATAACGCACTGCGTGATAGAGAGTCATCGCATATGACAGACCGCTTCGTTTTCCTGCTAAGACCAGCTCCCGAAGGTGCCGGAATAACTCTGCAGAGCCCGCTCGATCGTGATAGCTCAGCAAATTGGCCGATTGTTCTAGACAGGCAAGCACGTGATAAACGGTGTTTTCACAACCAGCCGACGGACTAGGTGGTTGTCGCCACTCCGAATAGACACGAGACCATTCGTCGTTCTGAAGAAATTCATTCCAATAATTCAACCCTTTTGACCGCTTCAATTCGATCGCAAATTTTGCCAGCTGCGATTGGGCGCAACAATAACGAAACGGGTCATTCCGCAGTTTTGCCTTAGCACTCTCAGCGTTCAAAATAGACACGGCCGTATCTGACTGGTGAATGTCGAAAAGTGCATCTGCCAGCTCATTGATCTGAAAATTGGAAGAGAGTTGATAATAGCGAAGAGTTTCTTGCAACACTTGCGCAGCTTTATCAGTCTGATGCTGGTTCAGGTAGAGAGCCGATAGACCAGAAAGTGCCTGGAGCCGACTCGAAACATTTCTGAATCTCAAAGATTGATATACCTGAAAGAGGCTAGGCACCCACGTCTCGTCCTCGGTAGAATACTGTGCCACATAAGCAACAAAGTAATTCGCCCCGTTAGTTAACTGCGAAAAATGACGCACCAGTGGACGAAGTCTGTGCCAGATCCAAATGTCCTCGTCGGTTCCACTGGCTTCCCTCTTGAGTGCAACGCAGTGCTCCAGGAAATTGCTCAGTCCAGCTCTAGGCTGGTCCAACGTTGCGCCTTCAGGAAGCGGTTTCCTGGTGTCTAGAATGCTGCGAGCTTCTTGATAAAATGCGGAGCTGCTGCAAAGATCGCACTGAAAATCGATAAACTCATTGGCTAACGAAGCTTGTTTGGCACGGGACAAATCAATACATAATTCACTTAGCCTGCGAGTCAGAGCTCGAACGCCGTCAGCAGTACTCTCACCCACGGCATCAAGATAGTATCCGTCTCGCCGTAAGAACTCTTGCAGCGCCGACAGAAGATTCTTCGTGTTTGCAACTAAGGCGCCGGTAGTTCTGTCCTCCACAGCCCGAGGATTTCTATCGAAGCCAGCGGTACTTGCGGTGGCGAAAGAGGCTGTGTGTCTCTCTCTCCTTGACCATGAAGCAATCAACCCTTGGAGGGATAGATCAAAAGCCTGCAACCTTTTTCGAACGTTTACCTCATACGATTGTTGCTGTTCGCTCGTCAATTCAGGCGCCAACGCCTCCACTGGAAATCTCTGGCTGGCAAGTGTGAGCCCGGGTGAATTAACAGCTTCTTGTTTGCGACTCAAAGTTTGGCTGGCCAGGATACAAGCTGCGAACGCCGCAATACCCGCCAAGCAAATGGCTGCCCGTCGCACTGAAGGCGGGGTGCGGGGGGAAAGAGGGAGGCGCCGCTGGAGGCGCCTTTTGGTATCAGGATCAGCATGGTGAAGAAGAACATCTCTGAGAACGACTGCAATTTCTCCGCAGGAGTCGAATCGCATCGCCGGATCTGTTGCCGTCGCCGTCCATATCAATTCCTCAAGCGTACCGCGTACAGTATCAGGTGCAGCGTCTTTCGGTAACGGTGGTAGCTGCTCATTAACGTGCTTGTACATTACCGCCATGGGATTATCGGCTTCAAACGGCTGTCGCCCGCTCAGTAGCTCAAACAAAACACAGCCGACTGAATAAATATCTAGCGACCGGTTCGCCGGCTCTCCCCTGAACGCCTCCGGTGCCATGTAGTTGACGCTACCTATCAGAGTTCCCGGTGAGGTCAGCGTGTCTACATCGACTGGTCCATGATGCTTTCCCACCAATCCAAAGTCAATTATTTTCGCATCCGAGATATCTTGAGTGCCTGATTGAGGCAGCATGATGTTGTCCGGCTTTATGTCTCGATGAACGAAGCCACTTTGATGAGCATACTCCAGCCCATTGCAAATTTGCTCGACTATAGAGACGGCCGGGGCCCAGCCCAAACGCTCTTCGTTCAACAAGTGTTTCAGGGACCGACCTTCCAGATACTCCATAACCAAAAATGGAAAAACACTTCCCAGCAGCCCGAAGGAATAGCACCCGACGATGTTGTTGTGCCTCAATCGCGAAAGAACTCTCGCTTCACGCTTGAACCGCGCCAGATTTTCCGGGTCGGTGAGCCCGTCTTCCCTGAGGAACTTAACGCAGACATCCCTATTCAATTCGGCTTGCTTTGCTCGAAACGCCGCGCCCATGCCACCGGCACCCAAAAATTGAGTGATGAGGAACCCGCCATCTATGACAGTTCCTACTAATGACTCATCAAGCTGCAGGTTCCGCATGCGCACACTTTCAGGGTTGGACTCAACCGAAATATACCCTTTCAGAACACGTCTGAAGTCAATACCATTCCATTTGAGATACGACAGCGTGAAGCGTGGCATGTAGACGCGATTGCACAATCGATCAACTCACATGTTGGCTAAGTTCGGTTGGGATGACCAACTATTGAACACCCCAGCTACCGGACTTAACACCCCAGCTGCCGGAGTTCACGCCCCAGCTTCCAGACTTCACGCCCCAGCTGCCGGAGTTCACGCCCCAACTGCCGGACTTCACACCCCAGCTGCCTGAATTCACGCCCCAGCTTCCGGACTTCACGCCCCAACTGCCCGACTTCACACCCCAGCTGCCTGAATTCACGCCCCAACTGCCTGAGTTCACTCCCCAGCTTCCGGACTTAACACCCCAACTGCCAGTAGGAACGTTCCAGCTTCCAGAATTTACGCCCCAGCCACCGGACGCTAATTTCGCGTCGCTTGAGGAAGGCGCGGCAGCTCCTGCGGTTATAGTCGCGGCCAAGGTTACGGGAAGCGGCGCATCTGACGATGGCACCTGTGTGGTCGAGGACTCGCTGCCATATATTGGTGTCAGCTGTTGTGCCTCGACACTATCAGTAGCCAAGACTATTAAGGACACTAGCGACAAGAGCAACGACACTTTGCGGTTCATGATTTTGTTTCCCTGAAGAACACCCCTTGACTACGAGCGAATCGGTCCATTTTAGGGTGGAGCGAGAGTCGAACTGAGAAGATTCGTTCCCACAGCTTTGCATAGTCGGGGAATATTCCAGATTGGAATATTCTCGAGCGTCAAAATATTCCAGATTGGAATAGTATTCCGGATTGGAATATGTTTCGACCAAATAATATTCCAGATTGGAATATCCGGTACGGATACAGTGGGAGAGGCGAGAAGTTTCTCCATGGAATTCAGCCACGAACCCCAAAGTTCAACAGATCTGTTCCTGACGCTAGTTTAGCTAAGCAAGAAGCGTACGGCTTTCCGGCTTGTCTTACCGTCCGGGTTATCTTAAATTGACTGTGCTCTTTCAGGACACCATTAATGATACCCAGCAAAACTTTCAACCAAGATACGTTCTGGTCCGCCTTTCAGAATGACCTGCAACAGGCGCGCTCGAGTCATTATTCAAAGTCCGTACTTGACCGTTAGACGCGCAAAGTATCTTGAAAAGGAATGGCAGGCACTTGCATCAAGGCGAGTTCGTGTCTGCGTATTTTTGCAAGAGCCATTGTGGTGGCAAACGAGTAATTCGCAAATCTCCGCAGAAGATTCTATTCGTATCGACGACCTGAGAAGAGGTATGGACTATCTGCGGTGCTTTCGCATTCATGTAACTCTACGACCTGGTATTCATGAAAAATTGGCGATTATTGACAATGCCATTTGCCGGGAAGGGAGCTTAAACATTCCAGACGGTGACTGAGCGATTGTGCCGGGAGAGAGGCTGGTCAGCCGGTTGCTGATGGGGGCTCGTTCCAAGCAATGCGGAGGCCAATGCTGAAGGAACTATATAAAAGCGCCGGAGTTGTCAAGCAGGCGGTTATGCTTATTATCTGGTCGTTGAGGCGGGTGGGATGATCTACGAAACTGGCAATAAATCACATTTAAAAACCGGCTGTGCGATAGCAGGTAGCATGCCGGTGCTTATGGGCGTAGCACTCCTTCCCTTTTGCACACTTCGAATTTCTTTCCCCAATGACCAGGTGCTCGTTCTAATCATTCTAGCGGTCGGGCTGATCTTATTAGTGATCGCGGCCAGTGTCGCCATGCTGAAACAGTTACGTGCGACTGCGCTAAAAGTGCAGGTTAGCGATGATGCGCTGAGGTTCACCACGCTCAGCGGCGATTTTGCTGTTGCCTGGAAAAACGTGCAAATAACATGGACGAAACCAGACAGAGTTCCTGTTTATGTTCTAAAGGCGGCTGGAAAGACCTTCTACATATGGGCAAGAACCGGGGAGCATAAGGACCTGTTGATGGACCTGCGCAACCACGCCAACAAGAAGAACGCTGACACAGAGAAAAAAGTGTTTGTGGTTCCCTCCCTGGATTATTTTGGACGACTAGCAGGTTCGATCATTGGCGCGGCACTGTTTGGTGTCCTCTTTTTTGGCCTGTTAACTACATTATCGCCATCAACACCATACGAACTCGGATTCTTCCTCGGGCTGCCCACTGCCGTCTGCTACGGGCTATTGGCACCTATGGTGATGTGCAACCGCGTTGCAATAGAGCATGAAAGAATTGTTTTTTCAACCCTCGGCACTGGAAGAATTGAATGCGGTGTAGACGACATTCTGTCAGTTTCAGCAAAAGAAACTTATTGCTATGTAAGAACCAAGCGGGGTAACTTTTGCATCGCTTGTTATGTGCCAGATTATGATATCTGCAGCCAGATGATTGTAAATTTCGCAGGAAGAGCCATCACGGGGCAGAGAAAGAAGCTGTATCCCGGTACCGGCAGCCATTTTCGCTTTATTGGCAGCAGGTGCTTTCGTAGCCGCGCCATTGTCATGGAATATGCCGGCGGCAATTTTAGCTATTTTAGCAGCCCTTATAGACTTCCGCACCTCACGGGCGGTGCGCCGTCTGACAATCTGCGTTCTTTTGTGGATGATTCCTCTTGCGGCGATCTTGACGATACCAAATTCGGTGCTCCCGGAACAATCATCGATTTCTCGTTGCATAACTGCATTGCAACACCATGCGGACTATTCTCCCTTCATAAGCCTTGGTCAAGTCACCAGGCTTGGTGGTTATGAGCTTCGGGCGCCATCAGCGATGACTCAAACAGAGTCCGTCGCCGACGAAAGGGGGCAGATGAAGATTTTTCGCGCCAGCAACATGGTACCGTTTTTGCCGGATTCAACATTTGCATTTATGGTGGCACACCACGTGCGACCTGTTCAAAGTAGCGTAATTCCTGTTGATGCTTTGCCTTCCGGACAAGGGCAAAATCTTCCCGACCAAGTTTGTTGCCATTGGACCAATCCCGAAGGAATTAAGATTACCGCCAAAGAACACATAGGGCTAGCGCATCAGGCGAGATTAAAATTTGAAGCCTACAGATGGGAGGGAGAATACAAGGGACGAACCATTTTCGGGTTGGACTACGTCGCCGTTAAAGGCGACGAGATAATTGCCATTCGCAGTTCAGATGTTTTCCACAATACCGACGCGAAGCTGAGAATTAACGCAGCGTTGCACACATTGCGAACCGCTCAGTAGCCAGTGTTCCGAAGAATGATGTGTTTTTTGTTAAAGCAGACGGCACAATTGCACCGCCACGAACGAAAAGCAACGCCGATCGCCTCCATTAGCGGTACAATGGGGCGGATCAGAGTTGAAATTAGATGGCAGATATCGAACTACCCGTACAAGAATTTGAATTTACCTTCGCTCGCAGCAGTGGCGCAGGCGGTCAGAACGTGAATAAAGTCAACAGCAAAGCAATTCTTCGCTGGGCAATCGTTGCCACATCAAATTTGCCTGCAGATGTGAAAGAACGATTTTTGCAACGCTATGCAACTCGGATCACCATCGAAGGCGACTTAATTTTGACGAGCCAGAAGTATCGTGATCAGTACCGAAACGTGGAAGATTGCCTGGAGAAATTGAGAGCCATGGTGCAATCCGTCGCGGTACCACCCACCCCCCGTCGCCCTACTCGACCAAGTAGAGCATCGAAAGAAAGACGAATAGATGAGAAGAAAGAAACGTCTAGCAAGAAACAATCCCGTCAACGCCCGCAGGTAAGTGAATAGAAATGAATTCCACCACAACACTGGAACAAACAACAACGCATGATGTATTGAATCAGACTCCGCCTCTAGTTGATTACAACGTGTACACTTGGGACAAAGTCTTAATGGATTGTGCGCGTAGAGAAGGCGTCGGAGCACTCGAGCAAGACCTGGTCGATTTTGGGCGCATCGCCGGTAGTGCCGAGGTAATCGAATGGGGAGCGCAAGCAAATAAGCATGAACCAACGCTGAAGACTCACGATCGCTATGGAAATCGCATTGATGAAGTGGAGTATCATCCGGCGTGGCACCATCTAATGAAATTGGCAGCTGAACACAAACTACATAGCAGCCCCTGGAAAAATCCAGAACCAGGGGCCCACGTCGCCCGCGCCATCAAAATGATGATAGCGGGACAAATTGAATCTGGACATGGCTGCCCGATCTCTATGACTTATTCAATCATTCCAGCCCTTCGCAAGCAGCCTGAGCTATCTTCCTGGTGGGAACCGCGGCTGACAAGCTCATCTTACGATCAACGAGCACTGCCGGTTGATCAAAAAACCGGAGCCCTGGCCGGTATGGCCATGACAGAGAAACAAGGAGGGTCGGATGTAAGGGCAAATACCACGCAAGCTGTCCCGGTCGGCGATACTATATTTGGTGCCCCTCAGTACATGCTCACCGGTCATAAATGGTTTTGTTCTGCACCGATGAGCGATGTTTTCCTGGTCCTGGCACAAGCGCCGAGGGGTCTTTCGTGTTTTCTCGTTCCTCGGTGGACCCCGGACGGTGTCCGCAACAATTTTTTCATACAAAGACTGAAAGACAAACTCGGCAATCGTTCAAATGCCAGCGCGGAAATCGAACTCAACAAATGCTTCGGTCTACTGATTGGTGAAGAGGGAAGGGGAATTGCCACCATTATAGAGATGGTCAATTACACTCGATTAGATTGCGCGCTGGGGTCGGCAGCTCTCCAAAGACAGTCCCTTATTCAGGCAATTCACCATACTTCTCACAGGCAGGCTTTCGGCAAACTTCTGTTCAGCCACCCGCTCATGCAGAATGTGCTGGCAGACCTTTCCCTTGAGTCTGAAGCTGCAACAACTCTGGCAATACGAATTGCTCGCTCATATGATCGGCCCGAAGAAGCCGCCTTCCGAAGATTGGCAACCGCTGTTGGCAAATACTGGCTATCGAAACGAACCCCGTCCTTTGTGGCGGAAGCCCTCGAATGCCTTGGTGGCAATGGCTATACGGAAGATTTTCCGCTTGCCCGGCTATTTCGCGAGAGTCCTCTAAACTCAATCTGGGAAGGCTGCGGCAATGTCATATGCCTGGACGTGCTCCGCACAATTGAGCGCGAACCGGAATGCCTGGAGGCTTTCCTCTGCGAATTGGAAATCTCGTGTGGTCAACATCCTGTATATGATCGCTATTTGTGCGAACTTATCGAGAATCTGCAGCAGCCTTTATCTGACGCAGAGTTTGGCATGCGACGAGTAGTGGAACAGATGGCGTTGTGCCTGCAGGCTTCTCTCCTGATCCAGCATTCGCCGGATTTTGTCTGGCAAGAATTCTGCCAATCGAGACTGGCGGAAAACCACAGATCCGTATTCGGCACACTTTCTCGGTCAGCAGGCGTGCCAGAAATTCTTCACCGAGCGACTCCTAACCTGCCTTAGCAGCCGTTGAATGTTGTCTCCATGGCATGAAAGGCTGAGTGTAGTGCGTAGCTGCCCACAAGAATCGAAGCCCGCAGTCGACAGGATTTGTCTAGCAATGGGTTGCGTGCGCCCCGATTGTGCCTATTGGAACGAGAAAGAGTGTTCACAGCGTGGCATTATGTAATAGACTAGGCTTAGACATTTGACCTTACCAGTCTGGCATTCGCAAGACCTCTCCTATCAAACATTCCGAGATAAGTACCATGAGCGGCAGCGGCAAAGATGATGCGTTCATTGAAAAACCACCGGCCAGGAAACGGGCCCTGGTTATGCCCGGTGGCGGCGGCAGAGGAGCCTACCAGGTTGGTGTGGCCAAAGCGCTAATGGAATCGGGCTTACGGTTCGACATGGCTTTCGGTACCTCCATTGGGGCTATCAATGCCACCTTTATGGCTCAGGGGGAATTCAAACGACTCGAAGAAATCTGGTGCAACCTCCGCCAGAGCGATATTTTCAAACTTCCATCGGCGCAGCAGATCGGTCGCATGTTTCTCGGGCACAAGCTCGGGATGCTCGATACAAAACCACTGGAAGAACTCTTGCGTCGTGAAGCCGATTTGCGCAGAATTAAAACCAGCCCTATGAAGGTTCGTCTCTTCACCACAGACCTTTGCAGTCTGGAAACGCGATTGATAAAACTGGAAGATCTACAAACCACCAGCGAACTCATTGATGTTTTAATGGCGACCTCCGCGGTTCCAGTGGCATTCCCGCCAAGACATCTCAACGGAAAGGGCTTGTGGGTAGATGGCGGACTGGTGCGAAATACTCCGCTTCGAGCAGCAATAGACCAGGGTGCGGAAGAAATCTATATGGTGCTGCTGCATCCAGAAACCGTGAATGCCTGCCCTACTAGCATGTGGCAACTGATTGCACGATTACTCGACATCGTACTTGATTCTTCAGCGCAAAAAGAGCTGGAGCTCGCCCGGTTATACAATCGCCTCATTGATGAGGGTTCAACTGTAGTTCCTTATGGAATGCGTTCTGTGCGCATCGAAGTTATTCAACCCAGACGTCCTGTAGATATCAATTTGCTGGATATTGAGCCTGACAGATCAAAACAGCTTATCAAACTTGGTTACGAAGACGCTAAGCAACATCTTCAGTCCATGTACGAAAGCGATATGCGCACGCGTGCAGCAAGTTAGCAGTCAGAATCACCTGGTTCACATCAGTTTAACAGAGCAGACATCCTGAACCGAGCAAGAATCACGTATGCCACCGGCTGGCGCAGCCATTGTACTGAATGATTGGCTAATTGAATGCTGAAGTTGTTTAACCCCTGGCAAAGTGTCACATTAAAATCAGCAGATCCGCACCGGGCACAGCATCGACAATGCGCCGCACCAAAGATGAGCGGTAGGCCCTTTGACCGAGCCGAGGCCGCGAAGTGACCACGATCAGATCAGGGTCGACCTGTTGGGCTAACCTGATAATTGTCTGGTGCAATTGCATTGAATGTTCCATCACCTCACCGCCCGGGCTTGCGCATCCATCGACTAATTTTTCGATCACCGCCTTGATGTCGAGCAGTTCAGGTGGTGCCAATGCAGATATTTCCCTAACCTCGCCCGATTCACACACATGGGCGATAGTGAGCATTGCCTGTTCCGACAACGCGATCAAAACAGCAATCTCTGCCGCCGTGATTGAGCTCAGAGTTCCGGAAATCGGCACGAATATTTTTCTCATCGCCCGCAGCGGAGCCACCTCGGTTGAGGAGAACGAGCTGTATACCAGCACCGAATACGGACTCAACGCAAATTCGCTGTAAACGCAATTGCGGGTGCAGTTATTTTGCACGGGAGACACTTGATTCATGGGCGAATCGAGCAGAACAAGATCGTATCCCCGATCTAATTCCGCCAGAATACCGTCTTCGGGAGAAGCTGCGTCGGACACGCGGCTGATCAGATTAATGTGACCAAAGCCCTTCATTACCTCAGGAGAGAATGTTCTTCCCGGCCGGTTGTTTCCCGGCTGTCCCGGCATCACTTGCAACGCGGTAGCATCTGCGTGAATTGATCGCCCCAGAGCTCTTAGAACTAGACTCAGCCTTGAGATCGTTTCTTCAGAATCTACGGGTATCAGGATACGCCCGATTTGGCCAATGATGCTCCGTTGGTTTTCATGCTCTTGGCGTAACCGTTCTTGTTCAGTGGGTTTGGCCGGCAGCTTCAATACAATCAGTTTAAGTAGCGATGGTGTAATAATGGTACTGATTATGGACATGGCCACAATGATGGTAGCCAGATCGTCGCCGATCAGGTTGAGAGAACGCCCCACCATCGCCACCACTATACCGACAGCGCCAAAGGCATTCGTCCCCACGCCAATGAACAAAGATTCCCATCTGTCTAACCCGGACAGTTTTCCGCCGATCAGACATGCGCTTATTTTAGATGCTGAGGCCACCAAGACGAAGGCACAAAGAACGGCGAGATTCGGCGCATCTGCCAGTCTTGTGAAATCGAGAGTCAGACCCGCGCTCGCGAAAAAGATTGGCGCAAACACTGCATTGGTGATGTTCTTAAGCGGGTCGGTAACCCGCCGCCGAATAAGCGGCAGCCGGCCCAGAAGTACACCAATGGCAAACGCGCCTACCACCACGTGAATGCCAATATATTGAGTAGCGGATGCACCAAACATTACCAGAACTGCCACCATGGTAAGCAAAGCATCATCGGTACGAGCACGGTAGGCCACCCGACGAAACCCGTCATAGATACGCTCTTTTGCGAAATACAAAATAGCCAGGAATGAGATGACACCAAGTGGTGCCATTAAAGGTGCCAAAGAGCCCGCACCGGAAGATCCTCCCGGAATCAGCGCTGCCACAAACCCAAGCAAAATGTAACCCACGCCATCGTGAACCAGCGCAGACGCCACAATTATTTGGCCGACATCACGGCGAAGAAGATTTAGTTCGCCCAGAATTTTCGCAATAACAGGAACAGAAGACATCGAAAATAACGTGGCGATGAAGAGCGCAGTGAGTACGCCATTGTTAGTTGGCCCGACAAGAGATTGAGGCAAGCAGAGGGCGCAGCCAAAGGCCACCGCAAACGGAATGATACTGGCTGCTAACGCTATCATCACCACCGGTCGGCCCTGCTTGCGAATTACATCTAAGTCCATCTCCATTCCGGCGAGCATAAGCAGGAAAATCGCCCCGAGCCACGAAACAACGCCCAGCGAATCAAATTGGATCGGATCTGCTCTAAAGATCATCGAACTCAACTCAGGACAAAGCTTCCCGAACACCGAGTGCCCTAAGACAATTCCGGACAGAAGCTGTCCTATAACCGGCGGCTGTCCAATGCGGAGCATAATCTCGCCCGTCACAAAAGATGCAAGGAGAAGGACACCAATCTGAACCATCATCAAGAGAATTTGATCATGGCTCAGTGAATTGCCCTGGTTTGTGGCTAGCGCCGCACTTTGAGTTAACACCAGTGCACAGGCAGTCAGAAACACTGGTATTGCTTTGCGGATCATGTGCTTTGCCATCCCGATGATCAAAACCACATTAAGCACTGAACCTCTGTTCCCGTACCAGCGACGCCAACCTTTCCCTTGCGCCATTCCATAAGTGGACCAATCTTCCGAAAGAACTCTGGCACTGCGAAACCCAAAACGCTCAAGACCCCATGGAGGAAAGAGCCTGTACGAACAAAGCATTCCAGTCGAACATGCCTGTGAGCGGAAACAAGTGAGCAGATAAGCAAAGTCAGATCTTCTGGATTAGTTGAAGAACATCCATCAATGCAGTAGCTATTATCACGTCTGCTGCGTAACCATGCCACAGCGGTGAGAACTCCATCTCGCTTTAGTCCCCATACCAGCGTCGAGTCTTGAGACATGAGTGCTTTGATCCACGAATCCCTGCGCTGACCGAATATCCGCGCATCAAGGCAGATGACCTGTTCTTCATCGAGAGCTGCCAGCGGGCAGACTTGCGATTCTGAACCAGCCGCAGCTAATGACGAGTCAACCGCTTGTGGATCAAGACCCATCAATGTAAATGTAGTCTTCGTCTTTCTAAATCCAAGCAAACCAATAACTCTTGCAGAGTCATTTGTGGTGTGCGCAACATAAGACTGCATGCCATTCTTTGCCAGCTCATGCAGGGTCCTGAAATAGAGTGGACGAGCTATGCTTGATCCTCGGAAATCGGGCGAAACGATCATCATGTCCAGGTAGCCAATGGTGCCGAACGCGTGGGTAATGAAAAAGCCTCCGAATTTTCCATCCTTGCGAGCCACGTGCGACACTCCACCAGGCTGAGCGTGCGACACGTCCAGGTCGGAGCGTAAGAACGGCCACTGTTCAAGAATCAGCAGTTTTTCTATCTCGTCGAAGTCTCTATCAAGTTCCATCGGCAAGACATCCGGGTGTCCGGAGAGCAACATGCCATCCGTTAGCGTGGCGGCGATGCGCTTGATTGTATTTCTTAGATCCCCGGGCATCTTATATAACCCACAGTTTCGCAATATCCTAGCCACTTCAAGATGTCAATTCAAGAATAGATTGCCGTTCGACTTCCAGCATTCCGCCGAATCGAATTGGTGCGCATGTCGACGAACCTAACACCCGTTGTCTGACAAGAGCGGCACTGAAAGACGGAATCGGAACCAATATCAGCAGAAATCTCTGATCGACAGATGGTTTGACAGAAGAATTGTTCAACCTGCTCATCTGCTCACAGCGGTGTTGGCACGAACATATGGTGTCAGATCAACATGGCTATCCACGTATTCATAAAGCAACGATTGCAGTTCTTTAAGAGCCGAGTCGTAGTCCTTCGATGACTGCTCATCTATGGAAACCTCGGCGTTGCCGATCTCACTTTGCCTCATAATCTCCCAGGCTTTCTTTTGATAGTCTAGATAGGCCGGGTTCAAGATTCCCCAAACATTAGTATCAGCGACTGAGTATTCGGAGGACTTCGTCTCGATAAATTGGCGACGCGCATCGATCTCCTGAAAGCGCTGAATAAGCGCGAGCGTTTCGGGATGATTGAAAGACATGTATACAAGCTGGTTGTCCCGCTCTAACGCTTCATGGAGCTTGTGTACGAACGCCTCATAATCGGTGAACATTTCACGCCCGAACCGGTTTTGCTCCAACGCTTTAATCGATTCCATCGCGGCTTGATATGCACAGGCGGTTCCACCTGTCAGTCCTGGTGAAATGAGCGGATCGACGAAGAACGCAGCATCGCCCACAAGCAGCCAACCATCGCCCGCAACGCGCCTGGCATAGCCACGGAAGCTGAGCCGTTGCATGAAGGTTTGACCCGTGCCATACGGATCTTCTATCTGATGGGCACCGTCGAGGACCTGGCGCATGGCCGGATATTTGCGCATGTAGTGTTCAAAGGCTTCGCGCGGATCATTCTTCATCCACTCATCGCGATCACTGCGAACAACCAACCCGACGCTTACTATGTCGGTAGACGGGCAACCGAATTCCTCCGCTAATTTGTCCCTGGTCGGCATTGCTCGTGCGGAGCGTAAACACGCGTCTAATCCTCGCGACAGATTGGTCGTGGGCGAACCTTGCCATGAAACCACCGGTATGTACCACATCCATCCTTCACGAAGACAAACATGTTGGGTGTATTGATCGCGAGGGAATTGAGACTGTCGGCGCCATCCGGTATAGCTCGCCAGGGGACGAATTCCCTGAAAGTACCCCCATACTGCGCTGGTTTGAAACGGGAGCCCTTCAGACGTCCACAGTCCAAACTCACGGGACAAGATGCCTGCCGGGCCCGTAGCATCCACCGTCAGAAAACACCGTACGCGAAACTCCTTCTTCCCGATTGAGTAGCTGATGATGCTACCAGATGCGGTGATGGAAGAACGCTTGAGGTCGACGCCTGCACCTTGAACAACTTCGACACCCAGACGTCGGGCATTAGCTATCAGCAAACTATCCAATACGCGACGCTCAACCTGATAAGTTTCGTCGAAGGTTTCGAGTATGTACTCGGGAGCGTCTGTGAGGCGCTTGGTAGCTTCATCCACCCAGAAAAAGCCCAATCCATTCTTTGGATAAAAGAGGGATTGCATTGCTTCTTTTCGGATGCCGAGGCTGCGCATCGCGCGGCAGAATCCAGATAGAGTGCTTTCGCCAATCTTGTGACCAGGCTCAGGCAGTCTTTCAAGAACAAGTACACGCGTGCGTGGTCTGTTGGCTTTCAGAAAGCAGGCATACACGATGCCAATGGGCCCGCCGCCGATTACAACGACATCGAATTCCCTGGAAGGGATTGCAGATTCACCACCAGTGGTGGCGCAGGTCACCGATGTTTCGTCACCCGATTGCTGTAAAAGGTCCGAGAACAATCGAAAGGTTGATTCGGCTCCAGGCATTTTGCTCAGCATAGGCAGAAAGCCCACCATATTAGCGGTCTTTTCAATCAGAGTGTAAGTATTCCGGTACTCCGGGCTTCGGTCATGTAGCCAGTAAAGGAGCACACCCAGGTTGGCCAGCCACAGTGCCTTCGCTGTGTCTGCGACCTGGTTCTTATTGACGGCGGCGGACCGTGCGACGATGTCTGCCAGCAGTTCCAAATTCATTTCGCGGGTCAGATCGGAATCTGCACTCAGCGGACTCAATCTGGAGCTTGGATCAACAGTCTCCCGCACTAATGCTACAAGGCAACTACGATGTGGTCCAAGAATCGCCAACTTAATTTTCATGTATCGGGAAAGGTTCAGCGCAAGATTCTTCTCACCTTCGTCTGAGCTTCTGAATTCATCTATAGCTTGCTTGTTCAATTTTTTATACAGAAACAGTACGATTTCTTCCTTTGATTTGAAGTAAAAGTACAGCGAGCTGACACCCATACCAAGCCGTCTGGCCAGCTCTCTCATGGTCGCTTGTTCGAAGCCTTTATCACTCCATAATGCAGAGGCAGCTTCAACAATTTTTTCAGCTGTAGCGGTGTTATGCATTTGGTTGTTCCTCGTTCAAACTGGCAGCATTTGCCAGGGTCGGTGTCTTTCGGTTCTTTACCAGCTCTGGCGGCACGTATCTGCGAAGATTTTCGTCAGGTGCAATCTTATGTGGTACTTTTCGGTAAAGCGGCAACTTAGGGAACGGAGACATCACATGACAAAGCATGCTCATTGCTCGCCAGCGCAGCATCCCCGGAAGCGGCTCTGGAGTCGCATTCAGTTCAACAAGTCGAGCGAGCATTCCTTTTATAACCACTGTGTAGTGTACTAATTCGTTATTGCGCATCTCATTCAACAGTTTGCGTGCCTGTTCTGCACTTGGAGCAAGATCCAATACGGCTTTATGCGTATATGCCGCATGAAATAGTTCGTCAGGGAGAATGGTCTCAAGCCCGTTTACTAATTCGACTTCGTGCAATTGGCGAGCAGCCGTCAGCAGCGCGTAGAGATCGGAAACACTGCGCAACTCAAGAGTGTGAAGGAATGCCATGTAGCGCATAGTGTCTTCGTCTGAAAACATAGTGGTGCTATTTCGGGCTTTTTGCACAATGTCCGGCACCAAATGATTGAGCAAGTACCAGCCAAGGTCTTCTTCCTGTTTCAGCACCGTTGGTGCAAGTTGATCCTGCGCCAACAAAGCTCTGAAGATAGTGGCATGACGCGTCTCATCGGAAAGATGTCTGTGAAGCAACCGGGACAACGGTTCTTTCAACAACGGAATGAAAACGCCGTCTGGATGCAACTCTACATAGGCCTCGCCCGCATAGTACAAATTCCAGAGATATTGCCTTGCAGGTCTACAAACAAGAATGTCCTTGAACCACAGAACCTTCATTTTGAAAGCGAGGCTAGTGGTGTTAACCATGTATTCGTCGCCGGTGTGCTTATCCTTGAGACTTTGGCCTCGATAATGATCAGGTTCAGCCAACAGCCGCGCACTGGTCGAGAAATAGCCTTCGTCGATGATGGCCCCTCTTTGAGTATATTCCGCAGCTAAGAGTTTGTGCAGTTCCGGCAGTTTGTGATAGGGAACAGTGGAGAAGAGATGATGTTCCAAGTGATAGTTGACGTTAGACCAGAGCCACTCAAGCAAGCTACTTGTTTTCATCGTTCTGGTGTCCAACCATCGATCACCTGCCACTGCGTTGTGATGCTCACAGATGGTTCTTAAGGCATTGGTTAGCGCCAGACTTGTGACAATGGGCAGTGTCACGTACGTCAGATAGTTCTCCATTCCAATCACGAAGAGAATTGCGAAATGCGCCATCGCTGCAAATAACAGATCTCGGGCAACGGACCAGCCGTTGGCAAATGTATTAGGGTGGCGCAGCGGATAGGTGTTTATCGCAAAAAAAGCAGACAAAGGAAGAAACAGATATGTCCACCCGGGAATGTCTTTGTGAATAAATTGAAGCGCCTCGACTTCCGGGTCTTGTGATGAGTGGGCTTTCTTGTGGTGCTCAAGGTGAAACGCTCTGTAGGCTGAGCCGGAAAGACCGACAACCATGTGAACAAACCAATTGAAAAACTCATTGACCGGTCGCCGGCGTGAAATGAGGCTGTGTACCCCTTCGTGCCCGTGCACCATGAGATCGTGCATTGGTACAGCGCCAATAAATATAACTGCAACAACTGTAGCCAACGGATGGCTCAGGTGGTAGGACAAACATGCAGCAGCCCCCCAAAATACCAGGTCTCTGGCAATCCGCCCCACAGATTCATATGGCACCTTACTGAGTTCGCCAATCTTGCTGAGCAAGTCCTGGTTGCCTGCCAGACAGCTATTATTTGCATCGGTGAACATGATGTTCCTGGTTACTCTGGTTCTGGTTTGCCGAACACGTTCATATTATAGAACGTGTTCGATAAATCGTAAAGTCATTCGCTCAAAGTCTACTAGACGTGACCTCATTTATTTGAACAAAGTTGACGGCATTTCAGTGGTGTATTTCTGAGGCGCTATTGAAATCTTGCTACGGTTTGCCTGCCGCGGAGTGCCCGGGGCCTTGTCCTCCTTTTCGTGGTTCTTCGACCTGTTATCATTGGGCTCCCTCAAGGAGCGGGCATCATGAGAAACTCCATAACCATAGTGGTTACATTGATATCGGTCTTCGCATGCGGGCACGCCCTGGCCGCTGATAGCAAACACAAAGAAGCTGCCGCCCTCTTAAAGCAGAAGCACTATGCAGAGGCGCTTGCAAAGATTGAGAAGGAGATCGGTGGTGGCGCGCATGACTTCGCCGCCTATCAAGTTCGCGGAGAGGCTCATCTCGAGTTAGGGGACGTCGAAAAAGCCGTAGAGGATTTTTCAAAGTCATTATCGCTGAAACCCACCGCCAAGTGTTACGACGACTTAGGCATCTGTTATCGACGGCTTGGACAACCTGAGAAAGCCGTGGTGAACTATTCTGCCGCGATCGCCATTGACCCGACCCTTGCCATCATATTTCATAACAGGGGAATCTCATATCAATTTCTAGGGCAATATGACAAAGCGCTCAAGGATTTCGGGCAGGCACTCAAACTCGATCCTAAGTTAGGGGAGGCGCGTTTAGAACGAGCAGAAACCTACAGACGCATGGGTGATTTGCCCAAGGCATTTTTAGATGTTGACGAGTTTTTGCGGCTTCCCCCCAATGAAATCACCGCCCTGGGCTATAACCTTCGCGGGGTTCTTTACAAAAAGAGTGGGAAACCCGAAAAGGCTTTAGCAGATTACGATAAGGCCATCCAAACGAATCCTAAGGATGCAGACTTCCTTGTAAACCGAGGTTTGGTTTACGAAGTTCTAAAGCAAACAGCAAAGGCCTTTGCAGATTACGATTTGGCCATCCAAATTTCTCCCACATTAGCGGCACCCTACCTGGCACGAGGGGAGTTAAGCTCTGCGCTTGATAAATTCGACGCCGCACTCAAAGATTACAAGAAGGCGCTCGATCTTGCTCCTACCAATACGGATCTTCATTTCGATATTGGTATCGTTTATCGGCGAACTGGAAAATATCAGGAAGCGATCGAGGAGTACAACAAAGGAATCAAAGCCAATCCCACTCTAGCGTGGGGGTATGAGTTGCGAGCTCTTGCATATACCAAACTTGGAAAGAAGGACCTTGCCGCCGTTGACGAAGCCAAAGCGAAGGAACTCCACTCAAAGACCAAACAACCGGTGCGGTAAGTTCTGTCTGTGCACTTCCTGGATGGCACCAGCGATGGTGCCCTTCATATGCTTTGCCCGACGAGCAATGAACATTGACTATTTGACTTCAGCCACCTTGCCGTCCGTTGCTACCTTGGCTAAGGTTATAGTGGCAACAATGTCACCATCTTTGTCTACATTTATGTTGCCGGTTACACCGTCGTAAGGCATTGATTTCCTCAGTGAATCAATATCGACCTTTCCGAATTTGCTATACGATTTGCCTAAAATTCCTGCAGTATCATAGGCATATGCCGCCACATATGACGGTAATTTACCAAATCTCCTATTATAATCAGCGCGCCACTCATCGGCACCCTTAACAGCACCATTTACCTCGAACAACGGACACGCAAAGACCACGCCTTTCAACTCATCCTTCGAAGTGTTATCGTACAGAAAATCGACAAAGTCCATCGCCGCCATGATGGTTCCTTCCTTGGTCACTCCAGTCGCCCGCAAGTCGCGCAGAAGCGGTCGGAGGTGGGTAGAATAGCCGCAAATATATACGAGATCCGGGTGAAATTCTTTCGCTTTCAACGCGATTGTTCTGAACTCATGCGCTGAGAAATCGAATCGTTCATGTGCTAACTCTACGCCCGCTTTTTTCAGCTCAGGTTCTACGATATCGTTAAACTCAGAATTCGCGTAGGCGCTATTCAGGTTTATGATAAAAACGCGCTTCGCATTTTTCATCTTTGCATATTTGACGAAAAGTGGACCTTCGATCTTACTGTTCGGCATTATTCGCAATCTGTTTTTTCCTTGCCTGGTCAAAAACGGATCGAATGCAATGAGAAAATGAGGCGCCTTAGTGGACTGTACCTGTGGCGCCAGTGCAATGGCAGCTTCAGATGTACCTGAAAGATAAACATCAAAATCATTCATCTTCTGTCGCTGAAAAACGGTAATTGCAGTAGCAGGCTTGCCTGCATTATCTTGAAAATCAATTTGAAAATTACCGGGGGCAAATACCAGTTTCTTGGCAGAATCTTCAATTCCCATTTTGAAACCAATCGGATATTGGCCGCTCCACGCTGCGATGGGCCCGGTCAATGGCAAATTGCCTGCAACTTTTACAACCGGTACTGCAAAGCAGATTAAACTGAAGCAGAGCGATGCGACCAATACACAGAGTGAACCAATTAATCCCCTGGTCATGTTGTTAAGCCTCGGTTGTACTATTCTGCGTTAATTGAAACATTGACCGAGTAGATTGGCAACTGTGAGAAGAATTTGGAGCAGGCTCTTGCCCTGCTCTTTTTGAGGAAAGAGCTGAACAATCCTGAATGTAAGCGTATTTTGTCCATGGATTTGAATGCAGTATTGCTTCAGCCGGTTTACTATGGGAATTACCGTGTTGGCTAAAAGTGCCGTCTACCTTACAATCCAGGAGCTTCTCTCCTTTTGTCTAGACAGATGCTACCACGCTGAATGCAGATCATCGTTAATGGCCTTATTTCAGGACTATCTCTGGCACTACTTGCTGCGGCATTTTCAGTGGTATACGTACCCACGCGTGTCTTCTACATTGCATTGGCGGGAATCTATACGCTGGTGCCTTTCGTTGCTTGGGCATGCCTGCAAAACCTGATACCCGTGCCAGCGGCAGTTTTTGTCGCTGTATTGTGCGGCACCCTTTTGTCGATCGGTTGTGAGATGTTCAATCATGGTCCATTGGACACAAAAGGCGCATCCTCCGGAGCGCACATGGTCTCTTCATTGGGTGTTTATATTCTGTTATCACAGTGCGCGGCAATTTTCTGGGGAAATGAAACAAAAGTACTGCGCACCGGTGTCGATACCGTCTCCACTTTTTCAGGCATCATTCTTACGCAGTCTCAACAAATTTCCGTAGTAGTATCGGTTATGGTCCTCACGTTGTACTTCGTCGTCTTGCATGGCAGCAAGGCCGGCACCCGATTTCGGGCAATGGCGGACAATGCAACTGAATTTGTTCTGCGCGGACACAATCTCTCAGTTATGCGCATTGCAAGCTTCGCCGCTTCGGGCGCACTTTGTTCCGTTAGCTCACTGCTGGTAGCCTACGACATTGGTTTCGATGCTCACGGCGGCTTGACTGCCGTTTTGCTTGCCATTGTCGGAGTGATTATCGGTGGGCGCAAGTCATTCAATGGACCAATCATTGGCGCCATCTGCCTAAGCTTAATAAGAGCAATGGTGATATGGGTGTTCTCTGCGCAATGGGCAGAAGCTTTCACATTTGCAGTATTGGCGGCGGTATTGTTGATTCGTCCCGAGGGAATGCTCTCTTTCAGAATGCGATTGGAGGCAGCCTCATGAATTACGCCTTGCACCTCATGATTTTCATGAGTATCTATGGAATTGTCGCTGCCAGCCTCAATATAGTCAGCGGCTATTGCGGACTTTTAACCATGGCCCAGGCCAGTTATTTCGCTGTGGGCTGCTACACATATGCACTGGCAACAACTAAATCGGGCATGGACTTTATCCCCGCATCTCTGCTTGGAATGGTGATTGCAGGGCTGATGAGTTTGGCGATATCGGTGCCGGCATGGCGATTGCGCGGTGATTCCTTCGTACTGATTTCACTTGCCGTACAGCAAATGCTATTCAGCCTTTTTCAAAATTGGACCAGCCCGAACAGCGAACCAGGCACCTGGTCGAATCTGACCAACGGCACTTTTGGTCTGACGAACATACCGAAACCCTCATTCTTCGGCATGCAGTTAACCGATATAGAGAGCACCGCAGCGTTAGCATTCGGTGCACTGATCGTCTGCATGCTTCTCTCACGTGTCCTTCTGCGTTCTCCCTGGTCACGTGTGCTGCAATCCATGCGCGATGACGAATTGGTTACCAGAGGTATGGGAAAGAATGTGCGATTGGCGAAGATCCAAGCGATCGCAATTTCGTGTGCAATGGCGGCATTTGGTGGCGCACTGTACGCTTCATACGTTAACTATGTCGATCCGACTATTGCTTCGCTTGACGAATCGATGGCGGTACTGTGCATGGTGCTAGTCGGCGGTACCGGAAACTTTCGCGGACCGATTGTCGGCGCAATTGTCTTACTTGCTATACCTGAGTTATTAAGGTTTTGTGCGATGCCTGACACGATTGCTTCAAATTTGAGGCTTCTGATCTACGGACTCATCCTCATATTGATGATGCATTTTAGACCTCAGGGCCTTGCCGGGTCATATCGCATTTCTTAACGGGACAGATTCAATGATTGCACCAACGACGACCAACACCCCACAAAGACTCCAGAGAAACCTATTGCGAGCCTCTGGAGATCAAACTTCTGTAGCCCAAGTTGCTCCCGCCGAGTCGCGCCCCGCACTCAGCATTTCTAACTTAACTAAATCATACGGCGGTCAGGTGGTTCTAGATGACTTGTCGGTAGGCCTCCAACAAGGCGAGATTGTTTTGCTTCGCGGCGACAATGGTGCTGGCAAGACAACCTTGATCAACATTCTTACAGGTAATCTAGAGCCTGATGCCGGCGAAATAGACATTGCAGTTGACCAGAGCACCGAAAGTTTTCGCTTTCCGCGGAAATGGTGGTCTAGCTTGAATCCGTTTCAGCATTTTACACCTGAACGCCTGGCGAAAGCAGGCGTGGCCCGAATGTGGCAAGATGTGCGACTGCTACCGTCATTAGATCTCAGCGATAATGTTGCTGTCGCCAGCCCGGAGCAAATCGGGGAGAACCCCCTATGGGCCTTTCTCAAACCAAACGCATGGCGACGACAAGAACGTTCAATTTCGCAAGCGACACAGCTTGTGCTCGCCGATCTAGGCATTGCGGAACTAAGCAATAAGTCTCCGGACGAGCTCTCGTTAGGTCAATCTAAACGTGTAGCAATAGCTAGAGCAGTGCAGTCGGGTGCGCGAATACTTTTTCTAGATGAACCGCTATCCGGGTTGGATGCTCGCGGTATGCATGAAGTATTGAGCCTGCTAGAAAGCTTGTCTTCGTCAGGCAAAATCACCATTGTCATTATTGAGCATATCTTCAATATCTCCCACATCATGAAGATAGCGACCAAAGTCTGGACACTGCGTGAGGGGAAAATATTCACGGAGCGTCCTGAAGATGTTAGAAGAGAGCGATCGTGCGATACCGACTTTCAACACATTATTGATCGACTCGCCGGCGATGCTGGCGCGGTGGTTAATCTACCACTGGTCAACGGTGCAACGTTAACACAAGTAGCACCGGCACATGTCCAAGACTTGGATATAATTTTCGAGGTCCAAGATTTAGTAGTGCATCGTGGTAGGCGCCTGGTAATAGGAGAGATAGCCGACGACGGCATCAGAGGCTTGTCATTTAAGATCGCGCGGGGACAGATAGCTATTCTTCACGCGCCAAACGGCTGGGGTAAGACAACTTTGCTGGAAGCGATTGCCGGTTTGCTACCTGTATCATCCGGGAAAATTTTGGTGAACAATAGACCAGTGGATAAAATGCGTCCATGGCAAAGATCATCGGCAGGACTATCGTTGTTGCGGGCACGTGATAATTTCTTTGCAACGTTGACAGTTAAAGAAAGCCTGGAAATCGCCAACAACAGCGACACAGAATCGCTCTCCTGTTTTCATAAGAAACGAGTGTCCGACTTGAGCGGCGGCGAACGTCAACGGGTTCTAACCAATTCTGTGTTGGGCAATCGGCACCTCACAATAGGTTTACTAGACGAACCATTTTCTGCCCTTGATCCCAAACGCGTGGAAGAATTGACAGAAACGATCATGGCTAAGTTAGATCTTGCGGGAATACTCATTGCCATACCTTCGACTGTGACTGGCAGTTAGCGTTTCTTTCACCACGGATATAGACTGGTTTCACCGGACTGACACTTGGACCAGGCTCAGCAGTGACAAAAATAGAGGTTAAGCAATTGAGCAAAAATAGCTACGCGCCGTACACTGCAATGATGTTAACTATATCGTTTTTTCTGTTCGGCTGCTCGCAAGTAGCCGAAGGAACCAAGGGAATAGCCGCAGATCAGGAGAGCTATAAGGTAGGCGCAATTGTATTTTTGACCGGGCCGCAAGCATCATTAGGAGTAGAAGTAAAAAATGCATTAGACATTGCAGCCGAAGACATAAATAATTCCGGGGGCATAGGCGGCAAGCGAGTGGAGATTTTGTATGAAGACAGTAAAGACAGTCCGAAGGATGCGATACTGGCTTTTAACAAACTGTCCATGAGTAATGTACCTGTTGTTCTCTCCACCGGTGATGTAGTGACGTGCAATCTGGCACCGATGGCGAAGCAAAAGATGGTACCCATTGTTAGCACAGTTGTTGCCGGTCCTGGAATAACGAAAGATAACGAATGGGTATTTCGTGTCTTCATTGATGCCGAGAAACAGGCTGAGAGCATGGCACGCTTGGCCGCGAAAGAATTAAAACGCAAGTCTGCAGCCATTCTCTATATAAACAACGAATTTGGCGTTGCAACAAACAATGAGTTCAAAAAGACCTTTGAGAGCCTCGGCGGGAAAGTGTCTGCAACAGAGACCTTTGGTATTATGGACAAAGATGTTCGCAGCCAACTGAGTAAATTGACCGCTCAATCTCCGGATGCGGTATTTGTGTCAGGTTTTGGTCCGGCATATGCTGCGGCAATTCGCCAGCTCAAAGAGCAAAGTTATAAAGGCACGGTGCTGACCGTCTCAACTCTCTCCATTCCTTATTTTATGGAGCAAACCAAATCGGCGAATGAAGGAGTCTATTTTCCGGACACGGCATTTCAGGCTAACTCAACTGACCCGGTCAAGAGTTCTTTCGTGAAGAGCTACGAGACCAAATATCACTCAAAACCTTGCTTCGTAGGTGCGTTTGCTTACGATACCCTCAAGCTAGTGCAAGCGGCCGCAAAAGAAAGCAGCACAACGAAGACGAGTCTGCGAGAATCACTGGCCGGGCTGTCTTCGCAAGAAGGGCTTGTTGGTAAAATTAAATTCGACGCAAAACGAGAACTTGATTTCCCGTTAATTGTCAAACGCATCGACCATGGTGAAGCAAGACAGTACTGTCAAAGTCTTGCAGACGGCCAGCGAAGAAACTAAGAAGAAGACGAAGACGAGAACTGCTCGCCCCTTCTCTCGTGGCTCACCTTTTCAGACATTTATTCACGTGCCTTCTTTGAGCGTCGCGTGGGAACCATCAAAAAGACGAGCATTCAGCGACAAAAGCTGAACAAGAAGGTTGCCGCAACGCGAGGCAAGCAGAGGCGCTGCATTGCTACAGCCCCCTCATACTGTCGGCAATTGAACGCTACAGTTACCTCCTTATCGTTCTCAGGGCAGCCATTCCACGCACCCCCTTCAGCGCCTGCCAACGCTGTTCATTGTTGTACTAACCAATGCGAAACATGATAGATTGCACCACTCAACGAACCCCAATTCCGCGAGAGTTCATTCCGTAAAGTGTGTTGTTTTTCGCTTCCTCAACTTTGCCAAGACCTTCAATCTTTGCCAGTAGGCTGGTCGCCACCTTTGGGCACTTTTCAGAATATGTCGTGGTCGCCGCCTTTTGAAAAGATGTTCTGGTTGTAGTGCCCTGCTGTGAGCGTCCGGTTTTGGCGGTGTTTGCCTTGCTGCGTTCTCGTCAATATTTGCTTGGAACTGCGTTGGACTCATGGCGCCAATTTGCTCTCTGGAGAATCCAGTGATTTTTCCGCGGGAAAGTGCTCTGATTTGATCAGCACGTCGGCAGGGGACATGACAGCCACAGCGACAGCGCTTTGATTTGATCGTTCGACAATGCGGCAATTTGTTCGGGCTTCATTTCTGCGATGTGCTGTGGCCAAGTTCGCTCCAGTACCGTTGTCGATAATGCTGTCACTTCTGCTAAACTCATTGTCGGCAGTTTGAGTTGAGAAGGTACCCCCTCAACCATTGCTCATCAGAAAAATCCGAATCAACGTCGTTTGGTTCCGATAACTCCATTCCATCTTCTATCATCTTTTGCTCCTGGTGGTTCTACTCGTTCACGCCAACAAGTGATTGCTTCGAGTCAATTTCCGGACATCAGAAACACCCCAAAACTTTTACTTCACGAGGATTTCAAGCCCGAGGAGGCAGCTCCGAATCGGTACCGCAGACGGTGCCTCTGGCGTACCAATTGCGGTACCGATTCGGGAACTATTTTTCCGATCAATGGCAACAATCGCCAGCCCGACTTTTGGAAAAGAACAAACTTTCGGGTGGAGTCGTCTATAAATCATTCTGCCTTACTCGCGATTGTTTTTCGCTCGTGACGATTCAACCGCTGCTCTCTGTCGATCAGTTCCGGCTCGCACTGTACCCTGCCGGCCTCTTTCGCCCGTAAATGTCAACACCTCCCACCTCACCACAGGCTGGTGCTGCTCTGCAAGTAGATCAGAAATCTGATACTCCACTCTTGCATCTTCCATCATGCCAGCGGCTCTGTATACGTCACCGAGCAACTCATGCGCCATCGGATCACATCTAACATCTGCCCGTTCGTTCATCATACCGGCCAATATGTCGTGAGCGACATTCCACTCCGCTCCGGTTTCCTCATTGCAGGATTCCGCCGCGAACACGGGAAGCACTGGAATCGACAATATCAGTAACAGCAAGATTACTCCTGCGATATTCATCACTATCCTCCTCAAGAACAAGTTACACGAGTCCTAATGCGTGTAGCAATCAACCATTACCATGCAACCAGCTGGACGCTTGAGGGAACCTCAATCTTGCGGTAATGTCTACCTATCTCTCAATCGAATTAAGATTTCTCTGAAACCCGGGAGCGAACTGAGAGCATGAGTGGCCATTTATTGTGCTCACCGAATCAACTTGGACGGGAACGCACTGACAAGTCACACATCCTTGTCAGTGCTCTTCCCTTTCCTGGCAATGTTGATGCAGACGGTGTTGTCTCCATATTCACCGGGTTGCGATTTGCCCGGGTCGTCCGGGTCATAGAGCACCACCACCTGCTGCTTCGGATGAAACAATCCATTGAGATTATCAGTGTATATTGGCATATTTCGTTGAAAACTTGAGCCGGTGGTGACGACCGCGGCTATTTGCGTGACCAGCTCCAACTACCACCTTTCCGATTTAGATGGTACCTATGCCCATTTGAATGGTTCGCTTGAATTTCGCCACGTGCGTTGGTTTCGAGAGCCACCGATCCGCGAGGCATGTTGAAAGGCACAGTTTCAGTTCGTCCATTAATTTGTAATGGTATTTTCGGTGTCAACACATATCCGATTGTCACGCTTATGGGCTTCCCGTCACTTGCTGTCATTGGTTTGAATTGAGAATCCCTAAACTCCTGTTCCTTTTTTGAAACTATTGTGTCCGTTGGTTTCCCGGAATCCTTATCCGTTATAGTCAGGATCCATCGATCAGGATCGCCCTCGTTAGTCAAGAACAGCTGGCGCCCGGCCTTCCATATGGAGGCCTTATAGCCCGAACCTTCCAGCTGCTGGTTAATCATTATTACTCCGACATCGTCGTATCCATGAGTTACCATTGAACCCATAAAATTGGTCAGTTCTTTCTTCTGCTCATCTCCGAGCTTTCCTTTAAAAGGCGTTGGCAGTATTCTTGCAACTTCTGTACGAAGTCCGTCAAACACCTCATGGAGCTTACTTTGAGGCTCTCGTTCAGAAGAGCTTCGGACCGACTCCTCATTTTCACCATAGAGATCCGCTGCTGCATTTTCCCAAACCGAATCGAAGCTGTCATCTTTCCAATCATTAGTTTCGTCAAAATTGTCTCTTTCCATAACTCCTCCTTCCATATTCGCCCACCAGTCGTACTCGATCAAAGGCACCATTGAATCCTCAATGCTTGAAGCTGTTATCATCAGCGGATAACGCCGGTTTGCACCTCACCAATAAGGTTCTGAAGATTATTGACGGATCGTTCTTTGTTCTCAATCGTTGCTATTGCCGATAACGTGCAAACCAGTAGTTGCGACGTTGAGATCCAGCGAACTCATGTCTATGGTTTTGGAGCACCAGGCTTTTTGACCTGCGGCTTTTGTTCGGGAGCTTGTCCAATTCCCAGCACGCCACCGTCATAGCCAGATCGCATAGTTGGTGCAGTCCCAGCCTGACTTGGCTTGTCACCTTTATCGTCAGCCGGCAAGGCATCCTTTTTTGATGCGGCTAGCTCCGGCGGTGCCTGCGACAGTATGTCTTTGGTCTCGGTGGTGGCGCCAGGTCTCGGCTCAGGTTTACCATCCTTCATCGCATCGCCTTTCTGAGCACCGCGAGTCTCCGTTGGTGCGACACCCAGTTCCCGGCCGATTCCCCGCACATCGCGTTGAGACGAAGGCGCGGTTGGTGCGCGATCAGCCTGCTCAGCCTTGTCACTCGGTTGATCGGGACGAGAGATAAAACCATCTTCGCCCTTTTTCAAACCACCTTTTTTGTTCACCTGGTCGGGGCGGGAGACGAAGCCCTCTTCACCATCCTTCAAACCACCTTTCTTGATCACCGGATCAGGATGGGAGACGACACCCTCGTTACCATCGTTCA
>JAKFUT010000088.1 GCA_021732565.1 Candidatus Obscuribacterales bacterium | reverse complement strand
AAC
The DNA here is from genome assembly GCA_021732565.1 of Candidatus Obscuribacterales bacterium. Lineage (GTDB taxonomy): Bacteria > Cyanobacteriota > Vampirovibrionia > Obscuribacterales > Obscuribacteraceae > JAKFUT01. Next base: position 40,972 of record JAKFUT010000088.1, on the reverse strand, counting down.
CACTGGAGGCTTGGCTTCAACCACTGGAGGTTTGGCTTCAACCACAGGAGGTTTGGCTTCAACCACAGGAGGTTTGGCTTCAACCACAGGAGGTTTGGCTTCAACAACAGGAGGCTTGGCTTCGACAACAGGAGGCTTGGCTTCAACAACAGGAGGTTTGGCTTCAACAACAGGAGGCTTGGCTTCGACAACAGGAGGCTTGGCTTCGACAACAGGCTTGGCTTCGACAGGAGGCTTCAATTCAGACTCATCTATCATGTCTCGGTCCCTGAAAAAAACTGAATACTATTAACTACCATGCATGCACAGAAAAAAATATTAGCTGGAAAAGTTGATCGATTTGTGATTGTTTGGGAAGTCTCTTCAAACTGTCCAATGCAATGCGCGAAGCGTGGGGAGCAGAATACTCAGGTGAAACGCACTATTTGCGCGTATACATGGCACAGTTACGCCGCAAATTGGAAAAAAATCCAGCACAGCCGAAATATTTGATTACGGAACCAAGTGTTGTATATCGATTGAAAGTAGGTTAGGCCATTCCAGCAAGAAATCTGTTCGATCGATTACAAAACTGTGGACTTTTGATAGAAACTTGTCATCCAAGTGATTGTTGGTGACGACTCGACCTGAATATTTGATCAATTGAAAGTAATTTGTATTCGATGGGCGTCAGGTGCACTTCTTCACCTTCTCGCATAACGCCTTTTTGCAAAGTCAACCTCTACATCGCCAAACTTGTGGATTGCGATTCCCCGTTGGAATTCGTCATCGTGCGGCGCAGTGCGATAACCAAAGGGTTTGGTGAGATAATCATCGGCTCCGGCATCCAATGCCTCGACTTTGTCTTTCTCTTGTCCGCGCGCTGAGAGAACGATTATTGGAATTGGCCTCCACTCTCTCAACTGTTTCGTCACTTCCAGCCCGTCCATATCGGGCAGACCGAGGTCTAGTATGACGATGTCGGTTTTTCGGAGGCAACTTTCAGCATTCCTTCTTGTCCGGGCGTCGCTTCTGAAAAGTCATACCCCTGGCTGGTCAGGGTCATTTTGAGAAAGCGCCGGATCGGAGCTTCGTCCCCAATTACCAATTTTGCCTCTTACGCTTCAATCGCGTTTTGTTCTTTGTGCTTTTCCTGCTCGATTGAGGCAGTTTCAGCAACTGGCAGCGTAAACCAGAAGGTTGCGCCGCCGCGGTCTCTCTCTTTGACGCCGAGCTTGCCGCCGTGCGCCTCTACGATTCCCTGACAGATTGCCAGCCCGAGCCCAGCGCCGCTGGCACTTGTTTTATTTTTCGCGCACACGAATTGACGCTGTGCTGCTCACCGTACTCCGACATATCGATGCGCGTCATCATCTCCGCAGAACCGAAGAGTTCCTGTGCCAGAGCACGAGTGACTTCGGTCTTGCCCCACGCCGGTCGGCCCGAGGAACAGGAAGCTACCGATTGGACGACGAACAGCCTTGGCGAGCGCCTTGACTGCAGTTACCTGCCCAACCGGCCCAACGACACGCCGGTGAATCCCGTCTTCGAGACCCAGCAGCTTCTGCCCATCTTCCTCGGTCATGGAGCCGACATCGATGCCGGTCATCGAGGAGATGATCTGCGCGATCATGGGCAGCTCAGTCGGGCTGGCGCGCTTCAGTGGCCACGCGCTTGCCTTTGGGGCTGGCTTTGCCGCTTGCCAGCATGGCTTCGGTCAGGGCGAATTTTGCCAGCGGTTCACGGGAATACGGCTTGAAAAACACCAGCTTGTGGCGGCTTTTGACGTTGTCCACGCTGAAGGTGATGTTGCTGTTGAGGTGACTGCTGGGCTTGATTTTGCTGGACCACATGCCCGTATCGCCAAGGGGAGAGGGGAAGAACACGTTGCCCAGCTCGTCCTCCAGGCCGATTTCAAACGTGGAGAACGTATTTTCGGTTTGATTCAAAATGTCCAGCGTCAGCGTAATTTCGTTCATTTCGCCGAACGGGTGGCGGTCAATGCGCATGCCCGCCACCTTCACCTCCAGACCAGGGATGCTGAAATCTTCCGCCGTCTCATCGGGCATGGTCATGGTGGGCAGTTTCAGCGGCTCGCTGAGTTTGACGTGCATTTCAGCGCCGGGCTGGAGCATGACGCTTTTACCCTTCATCAGCATGGCGATTGTCAGCCCGGCAGCCCCACCAATGGCCGCTCCACCCGCCAGGGCAGTCCCGTGGCTGGCCGCCGCCGCCGCCAGACCGCCATATTGCAGCACCATCAATGTGCCCACCACGCCACCAATGGCGGTATAGCCCGCTGCGCGCCCGACGACTTTGGCTGCGGCCTTGCCTTTGGAGTCCCGCGTGGTGCTGTCGCCCTCAATCGGGACTTCACGCCCATCAGGCGTGATTAAATAATCAAAGCGCGTGTTGATGTAGCCATTGCGGCCAGCGCGCTTCGGCCCTTCCAGGGTGCTCAGCACCCCGTGCACCACCGTGCCCCTGGGTATTACCACCCGGCCATCCACCAGCACGTCCTTGCTGATTTTGCCGAAGAACTCATCGCCTTCCACGGTCTCGCCGGCTTCAATCTCGGTCGAAAGAACCAGCTCCAACTCCGTGCCGGGGGCCACCACACGCACATCCCCCGTGTTGACGGTCGGGCTTTGCGGACGTTTGTACTCGGTCTGGATAACGGTGCTGTGTAGCACCGGGGGCTCGCCGCCTTCGGTCGGTGTGTCGGCGGACAAAACGGCCAGCGGGGCGCTGGCGCTCAGGCTCAGCACCAGCCCCCAGGCGCATAGAGAACGGATGACGGGCAACGGCACGCGCACAACTCCCGAAAGGCTTGCAAAGCGAGGCCCGCACGGGAACTTACCCTTTAGCGTAGCCGAAGCGTCGACGGGCTGCCATCCCCTGTGAACGAAAGCCTGGCGTTCAATCGCCTGGCGTTCCGTTGGAGTGACGTACACCTTCAACGGTCGCTTCCGGTCACGGGTCTCAAAGGTTTCTTCCATGGGTCTCCAAGGCGTCCAGCACGAAGTGCGAGTAAGCCGGCGTCCGTAATGAAGCAATAGAAGCGTCAGCTTGTGGGCCTGGATTACACATCCTGCCATCTAACACCAGGATTAATAATGCATGAACTATCTCAACCGTGCAAGCAGGTCCTGCTTAAGGCAGAATTTGCATACCTTTACATGTTTTTTGCATAGTCAGGGTTGAGCTGTTGGGCGGAGACTGCAATGAAAAACCAAGGCTGGGTACGGGAAGGGTGGCTTCTCTAGCGCACCTGGAGACCATCCGCAAAGAAGTGGAGGCGGGCTGGACCATGCAGGCCGTCTATGACACCCACGGGAAATCGTTGCAGCAACCGCACCATTGATAGTGGCGCCGGAATGAGGCAGTATTCCTTTCTGTGAGAGACTGAGTTTTGGAAATTAGTTACTAGTTTACAGATGAAGAAATCGCGGAAAGCTTGTCTGCTGGTACCTCTACTGTCTATCGAATTAAGCGGGACTTTGTGGAATATGGTCTTGAGGTAGCGCTAATAGAGGATGACCGTCCTGGTGCAGCATCGCCACGTAATTCCTGACCAATGACACTTCGATCTACAGATTCAGATTGCAGGATCCGAGCTGACTAATACCAGTTGCACCGCGTCGAGACCGCACCGCGAAGCCGGGCTTACGAACAGGACGAACGTCATGAAGGATTCACTGAAAGACTACAGCGCTTTTGACCTTTTCATGAAACCATCCTGTAGGATTGTGGAAGTTGGTCACGAAAATTGTAGGTTTTCTTATTAGAAACTCATACTCCTCATGAATCTTCATCCGTCATCCTTGTTGGTTATAGTTGCCAATCTAGTTTGGGGCGTAGGCGCATTGGGGGCCTTGACGTGTTTCCGCGGCAACGTATCAAATCGATTGTTCAGCACATTCCTGTTTGTTGGTTCATTGCTGATGGGAGCTGGAACTGTTCTCGGTTTTCCCGATCAACTGAGTTGGCAAGCTGCTGAGCCCGTTTACCTGGGACTGGCTCCTCTAGCCAACAGACTTGATCCACTCTCAAGTTTATTCTTATTGGTGCTGGCTGTAGTAGGCATTTGCGTTTCATTCTTTTCTCCTCAATATCTTGATCACTTAAGCAAAAGAATCAACCTCGGTTTCTACTGGAGTTGTCTGTTCACGTTTTGCATTGGCATGGCACAGGTACTTTTGAGTGCTAATGCAATAACATTTCTGGTGTTTTGGGAACTCATGTCCCTGAGCTCAGTGGCATTAGTGGCGAGTGAGTCCACCAGGAAAAGTGCCCAACGCTCCGCATTCATCTACCTGACTGCCACTAGAATCTCCACCGCCTTCATTACTTCTGGATTCATCTGGATGTATTTCTTCTGTAAATCATGGAATTTTGCAGACTGGTCTTTCGCTGGTCCGGAAAGATGCGGCGCCGCATTGGTTATATTGATCGGGCTATGTATTAAGGCCGGAGTATGGCCTTTTCATACATGGCTTCCGTATGCTCACCCGGAAGCACCAGCCCCGGTATCAGCACTTATGAGCGGTGTTATGGTTAAGGTTGCTATCTATGGTATCGTCAGATTTCTGGTCTGCAATAGCTGTGATAGTGACATTCCCGCATTCTGCGCACTGGGGCTGGGGTTGATCTCGTCCATCTGGGGAGTGATTTGTGCTCTCATGCAACGCGATCTTAAAAGACTTCTTGCGTTCAGCACTGTAGAGAACACGGGGCTGCTAGTTGGTGGCATTGGTCTTGCCCTTTTGGCTCACACTCGTTCGTATGAGCCTATTGCGATCCTTGCAATGACCGCGGTGTTATTCCATGTCATAAACCATGGTGTGTTCAAATCGCTCCTGTTCTTATCTGCCGGTACTATTGATGCCCAAGCCCACACAAGAGATCTTAGCTTGCTTGGCGGGTTGGCCAAAGGTATGCCGGCGACGATGATCTGCTTTCTTGTCGGCAGTATTGCCATATGTGCGATGCCTCCGTTTAACGGGTTCATCAGCAAGTATTTGTTCTATCAATCTTTCTTCCAGTTATCGTGGACCGCTGTGCCTATCCTTGAGAAAGCGGGCGCACTCGTTATTGTTGCCTTGCTCTCATGTGTCGGGGCACTGTCGTTGGCCTGCTTTGCGAAGGCTGTCGGAATAGCTTTTCTTGGAAGGGCACGTTCCGACTTGGCCGCTGCCACTAAAGAGCCGAAAGGAGGGATGATTGTCGCTCAAATGATACTTGCCACTTTGTGCGCAGCAATTGGTATGTTTGGCCCCTTCGTTCTGGTGTATATTCAGCCCGTTGTCGGGCTGACCTTGCATGAGAGAGTAGATCTCTCACGGGCATTCAATTTGCCCATGCTTCCTCTCTTCCTCATTGGTATTTCTCTGAGCCTTGTCTTCTATCGGCTGTTCCTTGCGCCGGCTAATCACATATCTCGTAAGTTCATCACGTGGGATTGCGGCTTTGGAGACTTGCCCAGCCGTGCAGAGGAGACTGGCTCCAGCTTCTCGCAACCGATCGGCAGCTTATTTGCGCCTTTACTACAGTATCGAATGAGTACGGAGATCGCAGGCAAGGACCGTCGACATTTTCCGGACATGATCAACTTTCAAGCTTCGATGACGTCGTTTCTTGAGCAAGAAATATATAGGCGAACTGGTGCTGCCCTTGAAGGACTGAGCACTTTGCTGGTTCGACTGCAGACGGGCAGCATTCATGTTCATCTGCTGTATGTGTTCCTGTCAGTGATCGTTGTTGCGCTTGTTGGGAGTTTCTTCTAGTCTCCTTTCACAGATAACTGAATACCCGCAAGATGCTCGGAACCGCGTGGAAAGGACATGCGTATATTTCTAGACTTCCAGAGGCCCTTAGTCGAGTTATTTCTGGTTTTTCCAGGTGCTTCCGCGCGAACGCGATTGGAATCGTGCCCGGTAGTGCTTTGTCCTCACGCACCGGGAAGCGCTTTCCTTTGGGTTGCCTCAGTTCGGACCGCCGATGGCATTTCAACTTTTCGACGCTGGTAGATCCGCGGCTCGGCTCGTCCCATAGCTACTAGAACGCCATGAACAATGCTCCATGGGTGAGGCGGACAGCCTGGAATGAAGACGCTTGTGACAATCAGATCGGTGACGCCATTTCCTTCAGCGTAGCCGCCGCGATGAACTCCGCCCGATATCGCGCAGGTACCGATAGCAATGATTTTGCGCGGATCCGACATTGCTTCATAGCAGCTCTTCAGCGCATCTTGCATACCGCGCGCCACCGGTCCGGTAACTAGCAAAACATCGGCAAAACGCGGTGAGGCAACAATATGAACGCCGAATCTTTCGATATCAAAAATCGGATTACCGGCGGCACCAAGTTCCAGGTCACAGCCGCTGCAGCCGGTGGAAACCACGCGCGCCGCCACCGATTTGCCGAAAAGTCGATCTGGTCTAATTTTATGTTGCTGTGCGTCGCCACCGGATATAGTGCTGACCAGTTGAGCTTCGTTGCTCAAAATGAGTGCTTCGCGTGAAGTGGTCGCAATCTTGGTGGAGAGATCGTTTACGATGGTACCGGATGGACAGATATCCACGCAGAGTCCGCATCCTATGCACATCCCAAGATCAAGGGTGATAGATCCGGCCTCATCGACACTGAGTACCTTGATTGCACTGGTGGGACAAACGTCGGCACAGGCACTGCATCCGCTGCCTGCACAGGAACTGTCTGTAAGGGCCGGCAACCCGCGAACACCGCCTTCCAGCGGCGGGCAGATATCTCGGGAAGTAACCACTCCATTTCCGATTAAATAACTCAAGAGTTTGATCATGGATGCTCCACGCTAAAGATCGTTGCCGCTGTATGAAAGGCTCATGCTCTTGTTGCACAAAGGAAAATCGGCAATCAAATTATTTCTAATCGCAATTGAAATGGCAGTCCAATTATTAAAGCTCGGATCTTTAATGGCATACCGATGGAATGCTCCATTTTTGTCGGTGCAAGCAAGATGAATCAGTTCCCCGCGAAAGGCTTCAACTATTGCGCAGGAAAATTTGTCGGCAGGCAAATTCCTCGGTAAGTCGGCGCAGATAGGTCCATCGGTAAGCTCGTCCAGTGCTGCGGCTATTACATCAAGGCTGCTAGAGATCTCGCCGGCACGAATTTTTCCACGCGAGCGAATGTCTCCGTTTTGCTCTATAACCGGTTTCGGTGCCAATTGCGGATACGCACCGTGTGGAAATACTGTCCTGGCGTCATACTCAACACCCGAGCCCCTTCCCAGAATACCGACAAATCCAAATTCAACCGCCAGCGAGTGTGACACTTTTCCGACGGACATTCGCTCTCTAGCCGCCTGAACTCCAAACAACATGTCGATGGCGGGAGGCACGTCTTTCCGAAGTTCTTGCACACCCTTGCCAATAAATGAGAGTGCCGCCTCATCCGCTTTGCGTACTCCGCCTGGTTGAACGAATGCCTTCATAAATCGGGTGCCGGTCAAACGCTCGCCCATTCCCAGCGCCTTTCCTCGCAATCGGCTCATTGAAGCAGCAATACCCAACAGCCCTATATCGGTGGCCAGTCCGCCGACATCGATAATGTGCATGGCCAAACGTTCCAGTTCCAGAGCGATGGTACGAACCAGTTGTGCCCTGCGGGGAACTTCCACTTCCAGTAAAGACTCCACCACGATAGAATGGGCAAGAGCATTAGCAATTACTGTGTCACCGGCTGCGGCTTCTGCCACAAAGCGAGCTCTTTGCCATGGAACTTCAGTCATTCGTTTTTCGACGCCACGATGTACCCATCCGAGCATAATTTCGAGATTTAGAATAGTTTCTCCGAAACAGCTAAATCGAAAATGTCCTGGTTCAATCACCCCTGCATGAATAGGTCCGACGGGCAATTCAAAAACTCCTTCGCCGCTAACTTCAAGAAATGGAAATCGCCGGGTGGAAAACGGATTTTCCTCAGGAGAAAGCGGTGTTTTGCGTAATGGATGGAAATTCACCGGGTACTGGTCGTGCATGAGCAGATGCTTCAAACGAGGATGTCCCTCAGGAAAGAGACCGAACAGATCAGCCAATCCACGTTCAAACCAGTGAGCTTGGGGTATTCCAAAATCAGTCAGAGAATGATACCGATTGCCCTCGATCGGGCTCTCCCAGAGTTGAATCTCGCCGGTTACCGGCTGTAGAAGCAGTGTAATCAACTGTGAACCGTCTAGGGAAGTGAGAAGACCGAGACGCCATTCTCCATGAGGTTGTACCGCCGATTTCAATTCTCGCGGCAAGGAATCAAGAGGCACAATTCTTGGCGATAAATTCATGGCAGCTTCACCAGAGTATCGAGGCGCAACAGTACTCCCAGTGCTAACACTCCAACTACCAACACACCGGGAACTATGCTGGACCTCATCGGTTGAAAGGGGTGGCAGTCAGGTTTTGCCTGTCCCACGAGAATTCGCCCGATGTGAAGGCACAAAGCGATGAATGAAACTGCAATTGCACTGATTAGTAAGACCGCTAAAGGCCAATGGTTTCGGTTTGCGCTGGTAATGAGAATTGCTGTTTCCGAGACAAACGCCCCGAATGGTGGTGCGCCCGTTACCGCGAATGTCGCAAGCGCTAGCAGCCCTCCCCACAGTGGCGTTGTTTTGAGAATGCCGTGCAGTTTATTCAATCTCTTCGTGCCGCAGGCTGCAGTTATGTTGCCGGAAAGCAGGAACAGTGCAACTTTGGCGCAGCTGTGATTCACCGCTTGCAAGAAAAACAGCGGACCCGACCCGAGGCCGATGGCGACCAGCATTAATCCGACGTTCTCTATACTGGAATAAGCAAGCATTCTCTTGAAGCTATACTGGCGGACCAGGAAAATACTGGCGGCCACCACTGTTACAGTGCCGAGTATAGGCACGACATGATTCACAAAGCCGTGCGGGCTTGCAGCGAGAATCACCTGGTATACGCGCCATATTCCATACAATGCACAGTTGAGCAACGCCCCGGACAAAACCGCAGAAGCCGGAGCCGGCGCCTCAGAATGGGCGTCAGGCAACCAGCTGTGCATGGGAAAGATGCCAGCTTTGGTGCCGTAACCAATCAAGCAAAAGAAGAATCCCAAGCGAAGCAGAACAAAATCAAGCTTATTTGCACGGAGAATCAGTTCGCTAACGTTAAGCGACCCCTCAGGAAACGCACCACGCTGGCTAGATGTAAAAACAAGCACGGTACCGAATAGGGCAAGCGCTATTCCCACGCTGCAAATGATCAAATATTTCCAAGTCGCTTCCAGGGCGTTCTTGGTTCGATCATGAAAAACAAGTGCTGCCGAAGATAAAGTTGTGGCCTCTATGCACATCCACAAATAGGCCAGGTTATCGCAAAAATAAACACCCATCATGGCCAGCATGAAAATGTTCAGACATGCGTAAAAGACTCCGTTCCGCATAGGGGAAGAGGGAATTTCACTATGCCGATGAATGTCTTCTTCAGCAAAATAGCAGACTGCATGGGTACTGGCCGATGCAATCACAAATACGGTAAGAATCACAAACATTGCGCCCAGGCGATCCAGCATGAGCCCGGGGGAGTAGACAACAGCGGGCACTGTTCCGTCTAAGAGGGGCAGCAACAGCCATATACTTAGTGCCAGTTGAACCCAATGCATAACGGCTACAAAAAGGCGGAGACGGGGCGCGTTGCGTATCAGTAGGCTTAGTACCGCCAGCACGATCGGAAGAATTCCCAGAACAATCAATACCTTCATTTCCTATTGATCCCTCAATTCGGTTAACTGAGTGACATCAATGTGTTCGAAGCTTTTCTTGATATTGAAGAGCAATAATCCGGTAATCATCACTGCAACCAACACTTCCAGTAAGAGACCCATTTCAATGATTAACGGCATTCCTCGAGTTTGTGTCAAAGCAAAGAGATAGATTCCATTCTCAATGACAAGAAACCCTACGATCTGGCTGATTGCTACTTTTCGGGTGAGCATCAAAAGAATACCGCAAAACAGTATACCTATAGCCGAGGTAGCACCAAATGTGGCATCATCGCCGTTGACGCCGGGTATCTGGTTGCTGAGCAGATAGCTGACGCCCAGCATGACAATGCCGAGGTGCATACATAAAGGCGCGGGCAGATATGTACCGACATCGCTATCAACGTCTAACTTTCGAATGATCCAACCAAGGAATATTGGTATCCCGAGCGCCTTCACAAGTACGCCGGCCGCCGCAATCAAATGTTGAGGTTCACCGCTAAGATACGAAATCCAGGCTGTTTCGGCTGCTATCGCCAGGGTGTGGAGGCAATAGAATGTGAGATTGAGCCGCAGGTGAGTGGTTCCGAGCATGAGAATTGCTGCCACCGCAGCGAACAGGGCAATCACTTCGTAGGTATCCAAAGTCATTTCGTCCACCTGAGCACAGCGATGAGCATGCATAACAAACTAATGGCAACGGGATAAGCAATAAACTCAGGAACTTTGCTCCAGCGCATTTTTACCGCGGTACTTTCAATTACCGCTATGGTTAATGCCAAAATGCCTATCCCGACAAGACTGGCCACGCCACGAACCAGCTCATCTGCGATACCGCGAGTCATCAGTGCATGTAAAATACACTGGGTTGACAAACCTAGCAATACAGCGAGCTTGAGGAAATGGGTGTATTCAATAAGTGCCAGGTTTGTGCCGGAATTTTCCAAAATCATGGCTTCGTGCACCATGGTCAACTCAAGGTGAGTGGTTGGATCATCCACCGGCATTCGAGACAATTCAATTAATGATGTAAGAAACAGACCGGAGCCCGCTAAGAACCATAATATCCATGGTACCGGAGCCGTGTTCGTGAATGAAAACACAGTGCACAGATCGCTTGAGTGAAAAGCTACCCCTAGGGATGCCAGACACAGCACAATGGCTGGTTCGACAAGCAGCGCCAGTGTCACCTCGCGGCTAGCTCCAAATCCGCTAAAGGCGGAACCGGAGTCAAGTGCAGAGAGAACAGTAAAAAAGCGACTCAACGCGAAAAGATAGATGATCAAGAAAAGGTCGCAACCAAAAACTGCCGGAGTGAAAGACAACCACGGAACCAGGCATGCCAGTAAGAGCATTATGGAAAGGTTGATCACTGCCGTGGCGCGAAAGAGCCATGAAGTCTCTTTACTGACAGTTTCTCCTTTCATCGAGAGCTTACGCAGATCAAAAAAGGGCTGAAACAGCGGTGCTCCGATGCGGTTTTGCAAGCGAGCCTTTATCTTTCTGATAGTACCGACAGTAATTGGAGGAATCACCATTAGCGAAACCACAAGACCCACACATTGTGCAACAATTTGCAACGCTTGCCCCACCGCAAAAGAAAGCACCGATTCAGGCTACATAGGTCATGGTTATCAGAACTTAGAGATCTTTCGGAGGCAAAACTTGCCCCGCTATTGCTCTGGAGCCCCAGACGAAGTGGGCTAGGATCTCCAAAAACATTCAATTATGTACTTATAGTGAGTGCTTGATGTGATGTATATAACCTGCGTGCCAAGATGATCGAGTTCGATCACATACTGGATCGTAGCATGCATGTGTACTTCGTAATTGCACTTATCCTTCAGGTCCGCCGTGCCAGACTGGATGTATTTCTGCGGCATGGAGTACCCGCGGAGAGTCATATCTGGATATGACGTTCGAAAACTTGCCGTGGCGGGATCGAGTAGTCGGCCGGACTTCATCCTATTGCAAGATTGGAATCGCCGCTAGACTAATCTCTTCCGGCACTCTGCCGACGCGGATAGCCTGCCACCGTAAAGCATCGCCACCGTGCTCCTCGTCGATCAGACCTCAATGCAGTTCGAAAGAATCCATTTCGCCAAAGTACTTATTGAATCCTGAGACTCTGCGAAAATTCGCAGTCAGAGTGTCCATCGTAGACGATCACGTTGCTTACTCTAGAGTTTATCAGTATGTTTCAATCTCAACCATGTCACCTGTGAACTAGCTAAAAGTGCCTAAAAACCCTGGTAAAGTCCAGCTACACTTCTCGCCCGCTGTGGGAATCATCGATCATACCAGTGCATCAATGCTCCTCACCTTTAAAGCCGACCTTGAGCGAAGCGGTCATGAAGTGCAACTGGTGGGTCTGGAAAAAATGTGTATGAGTTCAAAAACAGTCTCTTGCATGCAACACTCCGTTCCTGCCAAGTATATAAAACAGACCTCATAGGGAAGGACAAAATGCAGAAACTGATCACGGGCCTGCATCACTTTCAATCCCAGATATTTCAATCTAATCGCGAACTGTACGAAAGGCTGTCGAAAGGACAGAGCCCGGAAACACTTTTCATCACGTGTTCAGATTCGAGAATCAATCCGAACCTCTTTTTGACCACGGAACCGGGCGACCTATTCTTACTGCAAAATGCGGGAAACTTGATTCCGGCTCATGGATGCAGTACTGGCGGCGAAGCAGCTACCATCGAGTTTGCAGTTGTTGCTTTGGGAGTCAAAGACATTATCGTTTGTGGTCACTCAGAGTGCGGCGCTGTACAGGCTTTGCTCAATCCCGAAAAGCTAGATGACCTGCCCACAGTGAAAGAATGGCTCAAACATGCCGAGGCCACCAGAAGGATAGTAAAAGAAAACTATACGCATCTGGCAGGAGAACAGCTACTGAGCGCAGCAATACAGGAAAACGTTCTGGTTCAGTTACAGAACCTCAAGACGCACCCAACCGTTGCATCACGCTTGTCACGTGGACTGCTCACGCTGCACGGTTGGACATACCGGATAAACTCTGGACAAGTGTTCAGTTACAGATCGAAAGAAGGACAATTTCTGCCACTGACCGAAGCCGTGAAAGCAGAGGAAGGAAGGCTAGTCACAACCTCTTCTTCGATCTAGCGACAACGATTCTGCTTGTAGGGCGTCGATCACATCAGTATGGGAACGGCGGTCGCGAGTGCAACCCGAAAGGGTGGGCAAATCGGCCAGAAAACGAGTTCCTAACAGATACGATGGCCTCTGCGAGCAATGCACGATTTTGCAGTCATCCATTCAGTGATTTGTTTGCCACACCAACATAAACACTAACCGTGGTGCCCACGCCGACTTTACTAGTCACTTCCACTGTAGCCTTGTGTGCCTCAGCCACCGCTTTAACAATTGCCAACCCCAACCCGGCACCACCAGCATCTCTCGATCGCGATTTGTCAGCGCGATAAAACCTTTCGTATATATGTGCCAGGCTCGTTTCGGGAATGCCGACTCCAGTATCAGCTACGACAATTTTCGCCTGAGTGCCAGTGCGTTCCAGCGAAACCCTGACTGTTCCTCCCTCTTCGTTGTACTTGATTGCATTGCTCAGCAGATTACTGATCAGCTGCCTGAAAGACTCGGGTTCGGCAAACACAAACACATCCACCAGGTCGTCCACGGTAACCACCAGATTAATACGCTTACTTTCTGCTAAAGGCGAATAGGCCTTCGCTTCTTGAAGTATTAGCTGGTTGAGACTGAGAACCTCCTTCTCAAAAGCTCTCATTGGATCTTCCACTCGGGCAAGAAACATCAGGTCTTCGGTTAAGCCGCGCATCCGTTTGCTGGCTGACCTCATCATTTCAGTTTCAGTCTCCACCAGCTCATGTTCCTGGTGAATTGCTTCAAGAGTTTCAATGGCTGCTTCAATAACCGCCAATGGTGTCTTCAGCTCGTGTCCAGCGTCTGCGACAAATCGCCTCAACAGATCCATTGTTAATTCCACCGGGCGCAAAGCCAATCCAACGAAAAAATATCCACCAAACGCCACCAACCCCGCAATTACCGGAAAAGCGAGCACCATGGCGGTTGCCAGTTCACTGAAAGATCGGTCGTCGTGCGCAGTGGAGACCTGTACCTGCAGATAGCCACACTCTTTTTCTTGATGAATTATCGGTTGGTATGAAGAGCGAACATCCGTGTTCTCGCCTGGCACACGAACTTTGCCTGTGGTTAGTACATCTACGCCATTCGGTCCGTAAGATTCAATCAACTTTCCTTTGGGGCTAAAAATTTGAATCGTGGCGAGCACAGGCAAATTCTCCATGCGCGCAGCGCGATCCCAGGCCTTCAAAGTGGGGCATTCATCTGAACGAGTCACAGATGGTCGAACTTCGGAAATCAGGTCTACAAGAAGAGCATCAGTTGAACGATTCAAGCCTTGCTCAAACACGGCCAGACAGAACAGCGCACCGATAGAGTAGAGCACCAACACCAAACACAGAAAGTTCAGCACCAGCCGAACTCGCATGAGTTTAATCATGAATTCCCAGCTTGTAGCCGACTCCATGGACGGTGGTTATGACCGACGGTTTGTCTGAGGAATCGAGCTTCTTTCTCAAACGAGTTATGTGCCCGCGAACCGTGTCGTTTTGGGCCAGACTGTCAGACTCCCAGACTGCTGAAATCAGCTCTTCAGCGCTGAAAACTCTTGAGGGGTGCCGAATCAAGAACTCCAATAGGCGAAATTCCTTTGGCATCAGTGAAACAGAAATGCCCGCCTTGCTCACCGTGTGATTCTCGATATCCACTTCTACGTCATGAATGCGAAACATCGTATGCTTGGTAGTTTCAGCCCGGCGAAGCTGCGCGTTGATTCGCATAGTGAGTTCTTTCAACTCAAACGGCTTAGTGATGTAGTCGTCTGCACCGGCAGTAAAACCGACCTCTTTATCAGAGAGTGAGTCCTTGGCCGTTATCATGATGATGCTGCCGTTTCCCCCCGCCGCCCGGTACTTTCGGCAAAGGTCTACCCCGTTCATCTCAGGAAGCATCCAATCGAGAACCAACACGTCGAAATTGCTAGCCCTTAGCTGTTGCCACGCAGTCAAACCGTCGTGTGCCACTTCTACTAGATGACGTTCTCTGGTCAACCAGCCCGCAATTAGCCTGGCCAGGTCTCTTTCATCTTCCACTACCAAAATTTTGGCCATATAATAACAAGGTTGCCCCAAGCGACTTAATCATTTTACAGCGTACTCCATTGCTGCGAATGAAAATCTCGCATATAACATAGTGGTCGTTTACTGACAGCACTACATGGAATGGCGCGCTCTTTTTTATACATCACTTATGTGATCAACTTATGACTGTCGTCGCCCGCGGAAAGTCTGCTTGAAATCTATCTCGTTCCGCCGGCTCAATGGTATGCGCTCCCGGCGGCTCCTTCGTCGCCTCGTCCGCGCTAGCCGCTTGTTTCGCGCCAGAGCGCGCTCACCTCGCTTCAATGGCATGCGCTCCCGGCGGCTCCTTCGCCTGGTCCGCAACGCTCGGATTCGAGAACAGTAGTCTATGAGGGACTAACCGAAGTGTTCTTCAAGGACTGTTCCGCATGCTGTCTTGCTCGGGTAAAACTTAAGAACTCACAAAGGCGGCTCAGACTCAGAATGCATTTCCTCCACCGGAAGATCCGGAGGGGATTTTCTCCCCTCTACCTCACCTGAGGGCTCACCGTCGTTCCAGGCATCGCGAAGATGCGTGACCAGAACGTTTAGTACACACGCAGCGGGCAAAGCAAAGATTATTCCGAGGGTACCATCCAGACGCGCACCAACCATGATGGCAATGAAAATTAGAATCGGGTGCAATCCGATTACATTGCCAATATATTTTGGAGCTACCACATTGTCTTTTGCTTGCTGCAACACACCGAAAATAGCGGTCAAAATCAATATCTGAATAATTTTGTTGCCGGGCAGAATACAGCCGTGTATAGCAACCGATATCACGGCAGGAAAAAATCCGATCGGCGGGCCGATAACCGGCAATATTTCCATAAATCCGAGAAAAATTGCAAGTAATAATGCATATTCCACTCGTAAAGCCATGTATATACCAAGCATTATCAGGCCAAACGCAACGCCTAGAATAATCTGACCGCGAAAGAACGACTGCAAACTCCGATCAGCATCTTTGGCAACAGCCTGAACAAATGGCCGATTTCTCTTAGGCGAAAGCCTGATCATTGCCTCAGTAAGCCTGTTGCCTTCGAGCAAGAAATAGAAAGTAACAACTGAAATACTCACCCAGTAGAACAACCACGTGGCCGTGCTCATAGCCACATCGGTCACACGATAGAGAATCGCTGAGGGATCCGGTTTTGGCATGCCCTCAATAACATTATTCAAAATATCGACGACCTTCACAGGAATTTGATATGCCCGAAACTTCTCTTCCAGCGGAGTAAGTGCCTGTGTAACACTTTGAAGAGCGCTTGGTATCGAATCAAATGTAGTTTGCACCAACTGCGTAATCTGCATAAAGACGGCAGGCACTACCAGCAGTACCGACACCACCAAAAACGAAATCATTAATACGAAAACCACGATGACAGCGGCCCGTCTATCGCGCAAATATTTCTGCAGAAAATCTACCAGCGCTATGCCTAGATACGAGAGCAAGAGCGAGATTCCAAGAATCCGCAGAATGTCGGCAAAGAAAAAGCTGATCGAAAAAACCATCCAGCCGAGAAGCACTGCCAGCGTCAGCACGATTAATTGCCGCTGCAAAATTAACAGTCTGTCTGGATTTTTCATTCTCTCCCTACCTGCCCCGGCAGCATTTCAGGGACTTGACGACACAAAGATTGGCTTCTGGTTGCACCCATTCTCTTACGGAAGCTTCAAAACCTGCTTCAAATAGTCAATCTTATTCTTAATGTCACCCGCATCCGGTGTCTGCGGGTTCAAATCTAACGTCGTTCTATACTCGCACAGGGCTCCCTCGTGCTTGGTCTGCTGCAATAGACAATCAGCCAGTAGTTTGTGATACTTCGGCTCATTGGGCTTTACCAGTATGCAAAGCTTTACTTCATCTTCAGCATCAGCAGGTTTTTGCAGTGCTAGCAGAGTCTGCCCTAACCTAAAGTGATTTTCGACATTCATCGAGTCTTGTTTTATCGCTTCACGAAAACTCGTCTCTGCCTCAGCGTTTTTGCCCAGGCGTTGCTGAACCAAACCGAGATTGAAAAGATAATCACCTCGTCCCGGTTTGAGTTTTAATGCAATCTGAGATTCTTTTTCGGCTTCATTTATCTGGTTGAGGTCCTTTAAAACCACCGCCAGGTTGTTATGAGATGCTGAACCCTCAGGATATAGGCGAATGGCTTTGCGATACAAGGTAGCAGCATCTTGGAGCTTGCCATCTGCCTGAAGCTGTATCGCTTGAATATTGAGAGCCTTGGCCCGTTCCTGCGGAGTGCCGCTGGCTACCGATTTCTCGGTGACCGGCGCCAGTTTATCCGGCTGCGCCAGGGCTGGTGAAGAGGCCAAAAGACCGCTAAGTAGAACTATGGTGCTTGAAATCTTAGTCATCACAAAAAATCTTACAACGAACGGCATCCCAACGGCTTGCGCTAATATACCAATCGGCAAAAAATTCACTTGGAGAATCGAACACTGAAAGATAAACTCCTGGTTGTTCTGCTGGCCGGCTCATTATTGGTAAATATCGCCGGCGTAGTCTTCTTTATACTCTTCCTGGGCCAGTCCCGAAATTTACGCAACGTAAAACGAGACAAAGTGGCCTTGGAGCGACAACTGGCTGTAGCACGCAGCGCTACGGTAATCGGCGATGCCGTGGTGGCGGATAAGATCTTGCGACGAACATTCGCAAGCCATAGCGACGGACAAATGGATAACTACGCCTTTCAACCACCATCCTACCTGTCAGGAACCCTCGATTACACGTTAGTTGTGTATCTCCATGGCATGGGTTCCAATTATCTGGAACCGTTCGTATCTCCCGTCGGCACGCCGATCTCAGCTGCAGTTATGCAAGCCGCGCCCGGTATAGGCATACTCTCTTGCAATTATCGCAAAGACGCCGCCTGGGGCAGTGACACCGCCACTGGAGACATAGCGCAGAACATTCGCCTGATCATGCAAGAGTATCCTTTCTCCCGCATAGTGGTGATGGGTACTTCGATGGGGGCTTGCGTAAGTCTTAATTTTGCCGCCACTGCCCCGACCGACATTCAGCAAAAGATTGTTGGTGTTGTGGCCATTGAAGGAGCCGGTGACCTCGGCAAACTCTACTATCAAACAGCGAACAAGTCTATTGCACCGGCCATGATTATGGCGTTCGGCGGACGGCCGGATCAGATTCCGGACGTTTACAAGAAGAAGAGCTTTCTCAACAATCTGGCAAATGTTCCGCCTGCCATGAGGTTCTATATCCTTGGAGCCAGGCAAGACCGCATAGTACCTTTTGCATTCCAAGAAGAAATTTGCAGACAGCTCCAAGAGTCAAATCGCCCTTTCAAGCTAGAGGCCATCGATGGAAATCATCAAGTTCCCGAGGCTTCCTACTATGCGGGCGGACTGAAGTATGTAGTAAGTGCATCCGGCAGTTAAAGCTTTCCTCCATATCAGCATGCCGGGGAATCAGTGAGCTCTCCCTCTTTGTCAATTTGGCGAAGTCTACATAAGACGCTGCTGGAAACTAGATCTAAGATTGACGGATGCCAACATGTCGCCTGCCCTGGAGTTTTGCAGTGTGGTAAAACCGATTCGCATCCTCTGGAATTCGCGGCCAAAGAAATTTCAGGCAGCCAGCGGTCCACGACAGCAGATACTTAGTTCGCCAAATGGAACCAAATCTCTGGAGGGATGGGCTTTCGATGTGGCAATTCACCCGATCAGGAGGGGAACATGGTCAAAACCGATAAACATTGATGGACCCGGTGATCGTAGCTTCTACGTTAAATATTTACCAGTCACCTCTATGAGCATCGCGAAATCACAGTAACGGTTTAGAATTGAATCCAGTTTGTGATTTTAGTAAATGTAGAAGTTCATAGTCACACTGGTTAGACTGCTCTTATCCGGGAGACCATCACGTTTCATGCCGTCAGAACTGGTAAAGGTAACTGTTGACACTCTGGCCTTTGCCGTTCAACAGGGATCGCTGGAAGTGTTGCTGGTCAAACGCAAGAACGAACCGTTCAAATCACTATGGGGTTTACCCGGAGGGTTCCTTTCAGACAGTGATGAAAATTTGGATGCTGCAGCAGTACGCGAGTTGTACGAAGAGACCAACGTAACCAATGTGTACCTTGAACAGTTGTACACTTTCGGGGATAGAGGAAGAGATCCCCGCGGGCGAGTAATCACCGTGGCGTATCTGGCACTAATGCGTCAAGAAGGTCTGGAACTTCGTGCAAGTTCGGAAGCTTCCGGTTTGGCCTGGTGGCCGGTTAATGAGCCGCCCCCCCTGGCATTTGATCACGATCGAATAATTACTTATGCCTATCAAAGACTTAAGTACAAGATCGAGTATTCGCCGGCGGCTTTTGCATTGCTGCCGGAAAAGTTCACTTTGCGAGATTTGCAGACGGTGTATGAAGCAATACTTGGGCGCTCGGTGGATAATCGTAACTTTAGAAAAAAGTTTCTCAGTTCCGGAGTTCTGCAAGAATTGAACGAAACCAGCCAGGAAGGATCGTATCGCCCAGCCCGATTGTATTGCTTCTCCGAGCAAGATTTTGAGAAACTACCAGACAGACCGGTCTTTGTATTTTAGGACAACGACGATGTTATTTTTACGCGCAACTGCAACTGTCATTCTCCTCCTTACGCTTGCCGGCATTGCTTCGGCGCAACTGCTACAAACATGGGATACCAAAGCGCGAGAGCGTTCACAACGACTGCATTCTGCGGCACTGACCGCGTTAGATAAAGGTCAAACCACCCAGGCTGCCGTTCTACTAAATCAAGCTACTTCTGTCGATCAAGGCGACGCAATAGCGTTCAATACGCTGGGGTTAACACTGGCCAAACAAGGAAAGTATGACGAAGCGCTAGACGCGTTACAGAAGGCGTTCAAACTGACTCACTCCGCCGAGACTCTGCTGGATACGGGCATGGTTTACTATCTGCAGCATGACTACGACGCAGCGGTCACTTCATGGAATAAAGCCATTGAGTCGGACGGAAAGCTGTACCCCGTCTATGGAGATCTCGGCTTTGCCTACATTCGCAAAGGAGATTTTACCAATGCAGAGGATTCATTTCGTAAACTGATTAGAGTTCGCCCCAATTCTCAGCTGGCATATAGAGGACTAGCTCTGGCCAATTACCTGTCTGGCGAAGTTTCTGATGCAATGAAGGCCGCCGACCATGGCCGCACATTGTCTCCCGGTTGGCAGCCAGTGCTATTGCTGCTGGCAAAACTCGAATTTCTGCAAGGGAACACCGAGGCAGGAAAATTGCGCGTACGAGAATGGCAAGCTGCCACACCGAAGAAAAAATCCACCCCGTTTTCTATGACTGTCCTGGGGTATCCGGTTCAGCATGATTTCCATTGGGATATTTTTGCTGCAGACAATTTTGATAACGGAAACTTTCTGCTTGCAAGAACACGCTTGCTTCCCGGAGAAGATGGCGGCCGGCGTTCATATTGTTCAAAGGGAAAGATGTCCGCGGTATTACCTCAAGCTCGAGCCGCAGCGGAGGCTGCTCCTGAAGATTTCTATATTTTGAGGGAAGTGGGACTACTGGAGCTGGCCAATGGCCAGTATTCAGCGGCGGCGGAACATTTTGCCAAAGTGCTTGAGTTGTGCCCAACCTGCAGAGTTGACTGGCTGCATCTAGCTCGGGCGCAGTCGCTGGCAGGGAAAGCGTCTGAAGCCTCCTATGCAGTTCAAGAATTTCGCAGGCAACTCCCAAGCGAAAAAATTTCCCCTCTATTTCTGGAGCTTGCAAATGCTGCAAAAGGGGAAGCAGCACCGGAGAAAGCACCAGCGGCGGAACCACGAAGAACAGCTGAACCAGGCGGTTCTGGTTTCTAGAGTTGCTGAGTTGGCGAACGAGCAAATTTTAATAGAACCGGTTAGAGAAACATGTAAATTAGCTGTGAACCGGTGAATTGCACAGCTGCTGCCATTAACGCGCTAAGAGCAGTATGATGCAACAGCTTGGCCTTGTGACGCTTGTTGTGCCAGAGCCACGCGCAGGTAAGGAATGTTCCGACACAAGCCAGAGAAGTGACCACACCCAATAAACCAAAAGCTATGTTATGTCCGGCTGGTGCTGGAGTTTGCGCTCTGGCGACAAATAACTGCGGAAGGTCGTAGACACTACTCAACCATCCAACGAAAGCACCGATGCTCTGCAACAGCACAGGTACGAAGAAAAGCGAGATTGCCACCAGACACCATGCAGCAGCCACGAAAGCGATGACGTCTACCTCGAATCCTTGATCGTACCCGGTAAATTTTTCCGCGTCAGCACGCGACTTTAATCGATTCTGCATTACAGCCACCCGATAGGTCTTCGAACAATTCGAACATGCACAGATCACGTGCAGGAATTGCTTAACCCCAGCTAAACATGATATTTGCCTGTTCGCAATAAGCACCATGGGAAGAACCAC
Source organism: Candidatus Obscuribacterales bacterium (assembly GCA_021732565.1). GTDB lineage: Bacteria > Cyanobacteriota > Vampirovibrionia > Obscuribacterales > Obscuribacteraceae > JAKFUT01. The sequence continues at coordinate 19,597 of JAKFUT010000088.1, read as the reverse complement.
ACTGGATTGCGCACAATATGTGCGATGACTTGAAATCGGGGAATTGCAATGAACAGTTCGTCCTCACGAACAAGCGACAAAGGTCATTCCGGAGTTTCGGACGCAAACCGCAGTAAGCGACGACTCAGAAATCCCACTGTGGACGTAACTCGTAATCTACGCCGGCGCTGACTCTCTTGCCCGAGGACGTGTTGGAAGCCCCGTTTAAGGAGGAATCCGCTCATTCTTTCTCCCTCCTTTCATGGGAGAATGGATAGTTTTTGAGGAGATCAAGCTTGACAAATTCGGATCAAAAGAAACCTGCCAAGAGAAATATCTGGGTCTCGATTTCTTTCGGGATCTTCGGATTGGTAATGATGATCTGTGGCGTATCAAAAATGATGGAAGGGGCTAAAGAGCTGTCCTCCTCCAGCGAGAGTCCTCAAGACCGCCAAGCCGCTATCAGGAAATCGCTTAGCTCTATGAAGGAGTATAAGGAACCCGGGGGGAGTTTTTCGATCTCATATCCCGATTCATGGGAGTTGGAGCCTCTAACGACTGGCCTTATTTTTCATGCAAGACTTTACCATGGAAATGTCAATATACGTGTGAGTAAAGAAGACGTACCTGCCACAACCACCACGGAACAATACAAGGATGCCATTATAGACACCATCAAAAAGACCTACCCCCAACTTAATTTGAAAATACTGTCGACAGACAAAATCGATTTGCATGGTACGCCTGCTCTGAAGAGCATTCAAACAACAACACCACCAACCAAAGATGTAGCTAAACAAATGGATGTGGTCAGTGTTAAGAAGGCAAAGGGCTACACCATAACGATAACAACGTCTGAAGAGTGGTTTCCGCAGTTCGAGCCTGTGTTCAATAAAATGGTTGAATCGGTCACCCTGTAAGCACCGCTGGCAGCTCTTCTCTTATCGCTCTGCTAGGCGCCCTCTGCGATGAGCCCTTAAATCAATCACTGTCTTTCTTCGCATTCCGTTTGCCAACCGCCTGTTTCGGCATGGCCGCTTTTTCAATGCGAGCGTAGAATGCCTTAACGTCTTCTGCCGTCGCCACCGGGAGAGCCCGTCCCTTCCGTAAGGCATCGGTGATCTGAGCTTTCTGCCGGTGTAATCCCTCTTCCAAACCAACGGGATAGATTGGAGACTGGATCAACACCTTGTGCTCGGATTTCAATTCGGTCAACCCGGCCTGGACATACGCCCGTATGGCTTCAACCGGGGGCTGCCGATATACCAATTTCCCTTTAGCAAAGATTGGCACCAATAGATCTCTATGCTCCATGTTTGCAGGATATTTCATAATCGAATCTCCCATAAGTACTACAACATCTCCTGACAGATCAGAAGTCACATCATAAATTGCGTCACCAATGGCGACACCACCTTCATAGAACCGACGAACTTGTTGAACACCCGGGTTGGAAATTTTCGTTTCAACCTCAGACAGTTTTATTCGGTAATTCCAATTTCCTTGCACGTCCTGAATGGCAGAAAGCTTATACACTCCACCCAGAGCAGCCTGAGTGCCACCAGTAACCAGGTTGGTGCCTACCCCCAACACAGAGACCATGGCACCCTCTTCAAACATTTTCTCGACCTTAAACTCGTCAAGATCATCGCTAGCAATGATAGCGACTTTCTCGAATCCGGCTTGATCTAACATTCGTCTGGCATCAATGCTGAGCCCGGTTATATCGCCCGAATCTAGTCTGATACCGGCCATCTCGAAACCCTGCTCTCTCAGCAACAAGCCTACGTGTATGGCGTTTTCTATACCGCAAATAGTCTCGTAGGTATCCACAAGGAATACACAATTGTTCGGCATAGCGTGAGCATATGATAAGAACGCCTCCAGCTCGGAGTCATAGGACATCACCCACGAATGAGCATGAGTGCCCTTCACCGGAATACCAAACAGCTCTGCCGCTAATACGTTCGAGGTGGCATCGCATCCCCCTATGTATGCAGCCCAACTACCGGATAACGAACCATCTATTCCCTGCGCACGTCGCAGTCCAAATTCCAACACCGAGGCGCCCCTGGCAGCTAACTTGATACGAGCAGCTTTAGTCGCGATCAACGTTTGAAAGTTTATAATGCAAAGCAGCGCAGTTTCGATCAATTGACATTGCAGCAGCGGGCCCTGCACTCTGATTAAGGGCTCGTTTGGATGAACAATTGTTCCTTCTGGAACCGCAAATATATCGCACGAGAATTTGAGATCACGAAGATAATTGATAAATCCATCCTCAAATAATGGTTTATCATCGTTGCCGGTGAGGGTGTGCAAAAACGCCAGGTCACGTTCTGTGAATTTCAAATTCTTGAGGTAATCAATCACCCACGTAAGTCCGGCCGCTACGGTAAAGCCACCGCCAAACGGGTGTTTGCGAAAATAGAGATTGAACACGGCAGTGCTATTGGCAGTGCCTTCTTTCCAATATCCGTAACCCATCGTTAACTGGTAGAGATCTGTGAGAAGAACAAGATTCCTCTTGTATAGCGAGCTTATGGATCTGATGGAACCAGTGGCAGCGCGAACGATTTTTTTGCGCGTCGCAGCTTGTTTTCTGGCCACCATTGCTCCGACCTCGCAAAGTTCCGGACACACACTTCATTCCCCTCAAGAACCACTCCAAAACAGCCGCGCACACTTGACAGCTCGCTCTGACGTCTAGAACGCGGGTTTCATGCGATACTCAAGGAGCTGTTCGTAGTCAAAATTATTAAAGATGGTTAGCACATGGAAAATGGAGCAATTAGACCTGAGCCTGTTGATGCGGAAGGTTTTTCCATACCGGAGTACGGAGTGGTGAATCTGCAATTCATTGATTCGACCAAAAGTTACAAAGGCCGGATGTACCGCTTAAGCAAGGAAACGGCTCGACAGATATCCGAAACAGCGGGCTTTTCTGCGAATTTTGAGATACCGGGAATCAAGATGGCGACAATGGATTTATTCAAGTCCGAAGGCACCATCTTGGTGGAGATGGAACGGCAAGCTCAATCAGGTGATGTGGTATTGCGTTACATGCGTGAACGCTGGAGCGAGACGGAAGAAGCCTCAGCTGAGGATGGTAGCTTTACACGGAAGAGCTATCGGGCACATTCGATTCCAGCTACGGTATTGGCATCAATTGGCGCGCAGCTAAGAATTCCGCAGTCAGAGCTTCAAAGCTTCGTCATACGTGTCAATTTCAAAGATCGCACCGGCGGTCTGATCGCGGAAGATCAGCTAGCAGACTTACTGCCTATCGGTTCATATAGCTCATTTGTGCTAAATACGACGGCGAGCGGTTCCCGCCCTGTGCCCGGAGAACACCCACCAACACCAGATGCGGTGCCAGCTCCGGCAATGTCTTCTGCCGAATCATTATCATTCAAGGAGCAAAAGGACCACAAGGGTATTATTGCGGATAACGCCACCCCTAGCTCCGTTGCCAGCGAACATTTAGCACCGTCGCATACGTGCGATCTTGACTCACCGGATCAAGCGGAAGCGACGGTGCGCACGGAGCCTTCATCTTCCGCTCTGCCACCGGAGAAACCAGCGACAGAGCCGTTAAGTAATCCACGGCAAAACATCCTAACCTCCAAAGTCAGGACAAAATCAGACTTTAATGAGTCCTCCCTTCCTCCGTCGCCATTTGCTCGGGCTCGCGCGGGCGTCTTGATCGCCGAGGGGAATAGCACACCAAGAGAGTTCGCTCTGTCCCCACTAAGTGATTCGCGCACCACCACAAATAAATCTACAGACAACAAACCATCAACCGCGAGTGACTTGACGCCTGTCAATTCACCTCAACGAAACCGCGTGTATTCAAGATACGATCTAACTGAGACGCCAGACTCCCGAGAAGCCCTCACCCGAATTATTGCCACTACAATCTCTGCTCAGCAAGAGACATTTTTTGAGGCGATGCAACAGCAGCAGAGAAGTTTTGGTAGTGCCAGTGATTCTTTGCTTTCCCGTTTCGATCAGGCTCAACAGCGATTGGAGGGCACCGTCGCAGCAGCCCGAGAAAGCACAAGAATCGAGCTGGCTTCACTCAAAAGAGAAGTTAGCAAAGAGCTAGAGCAATACCACACGCAGGTAAATAAGGCTGTGATGCCTGTGGCAAAATTTCTTGAAGAGAATTCATCAGACAAACCTAGAAAAGAAAAAATGCAGCTAAAAGACCTGCAATCATCATCATTACCAGCAACGCCCGATTCAACATTGCGCAATTTGATGATGCTCAGTATAGCGATTTTGATAGGCACATTGGTCGCAATTCTATGGGTCATCTATCCACAAACAGCTTCCATTGAACATATGAAGAAGCAGCTCGATGAACTCTCGGCCAAATCCGGATCACCGGGACCCGGCGAGGACGCACCGGTAACCAATACACAATCCGAATCAACGAATGCAAACCAGAAATAGCTGTATGTCAATTACGCGAAAGGTCATTTAACTCATACTCCCGCAGAGCTACGAAAAGCTGTCCAAGCTCCAGGGTCTGCTTGGGATAGGCCTCAAACTGCTGCAAATCAGTAAGAGCATCCTCAATGCATCGACGAGCAAGTTTAAGCTGTCCGCATTCGACAAAATATGAACCAAAGGTGAGATTATCATCGAATGCCTTATCCCACAATTTTTTCTCGTGGCAGTAATTGAATAATTTAAAGTGACGTCGCTCTGCTTCCTTAAGATTACCCACCGCTATGAGCCAATGGTTAATCGCTTGATAGGTGGTGACATCATCTGCGGGTTCTTGATTGGACATCGTAGCTATAATCCTGTTGACCGACTCTATCTGAACAGGCGGAATATCCATAAGGTCCTTTATGTAGGCCAGATAATTCACAAGTCTGCCAGTACGCGGGTACTCCGTCGAGACTCCCTTCATTTCAACTAACTGAAATGCCAACTGCAACAATGCTAATTGCGAAGCAGGCGTCATATGTTCTGAGGCCCGTATATATAGAGCCTCCAGCGAATTGAGCAGTTTTTCATACTGAGACGGAGTAATCCACTCGTTCCCATTCAGAAGGACCATGGCGTCGTTGCTCATGGTCAGGCTAAGTAACTCATCTATTGCCTGCGGGCTGTCACCATAGCCGGTGCCACAGGAATCGATCAACATATAGAGACTGCGCAATGCTATTCGCTGGTCTTCAGTGCCTCGATTCGCCTTCAAACGGGCATCACATGACATTATTGCTGCACACTGCTTAGACTTGCTCAACCCGGCCAATTCCAAATTTCTAATACCGTCCGACGTTAGAACCAGCGCGTCGTCTTTCAGTCGCCTTGATTGATAAAACTCGATCCATCGGCATCGATCAAATGCAGATTGTGCAATTGGCTGCACATGCAAGAAACATAAAACCACGTAAGATGTGCCGGGACCGAAACAAAGCCAGGCGACCGTCAAAAGCCCGGCGCAGAAGCTCAACAATGCCATAGGTGGAAATTTGCCTGCTTTTGACGGCTGTTGAGCAGAATCACTTGGACGATCACCCTCGTCGAGCCGCAACAGCAGCAAATTCTGCAGCAACTCGCCGGCGTCTTGAAACCGGTCGGACGGGGCTTTGCTTAAGGCCTTGAGGCAAATCGATTCCATTTGCGGTGGTATTCGCTTCGCGAAATGCGACGGTGGAAGAGGAGTCTGATGGACGTGCTGCTGAATTACCACCATTGCACTATTGCCGTCGTAGGGTCGACGCCCCGTCAGGCACTCATACAAAACGCACCCGAGTGAATAAACGTCTGAAGCAGTGCTGGCGGAACGGCCAGTACATTGTTCAGGACTCATGTAGTTAAGAGTTCCCAGTACGCTGCCTTGCCTCGTATGAATTCCGTCAGACAACAACCACGGCTTACATAGTCCAAAGTCAATAACCTTCGCGCAAAAGTCTTCACCACTCTCAAGAATCATGATGTTTGCCGGTTTTAGATCTCTATGAACCACCGAACTGCGGTGGACATATGAGACAGCAGAACAAATTTGAATGAATAACTCCAGAGTCTTCTCGGGCGAAAGGGCACCGTTGACTGCCAGATACTCACTTAAACTCTGCCCCTGTATGAATTCCATACACCAAAAGGGTTGGATATCGTCTACAAAGCCCAACCTGTAAATACGAACTAAATTCTCGTGCAACAGTTTGCACAGTATCTTCCCTTCCTGCAAGAATCGTTCACGCGATTCGACGTCGCTGACGAGTTCTGCAGATAATATTTTTACCGCTATTTCACGCCCCAATATTTTATCGAATGCACGATAGGTTTGTCCGGAGCTACCACTACCGAGAGTCGAGAGCAGAGTGTAACGTCCATCGATAATAGTGCCCACATCTATTGGTATGACCACAGTGGCTTACTCCAGCAGGAATGAGAGATAATTGCAATACCTAAGCAAAAACAGTTGCTGCAAAATACATATCGTACTGCTGAAGTGGTTGCTGCTTTGTCGATTGACCGATCTGAACCCGGATTCAAGGTAACAGTTGCTCATAATGCCCTCTTAGTCTGGTGCCCCGCCACAACGTTCTACCGCTATCTCGGCAGGGGCCCCCAGAGGAATCGTAAACCAAAAGATACTTCCACCGGCCGGGTTTTCAGATACGCCAATTTTTCCCCTATGCCGGTCAACAATGGTCTTGCAAATTGAAAGGCCAAGCCCCGTACCATGTTCGAGTTTTTCATCAAGGCGATCCAATTGCTTGAATCTCTCAAATATCTCTTCCCGCCGATCTTCCGGAACGCCCCGCCCTCTATCTTCAACGGAAATTTTTGCAAAACCGTTCTCTTGCACCACAGCGACTTGAACAGTCTGGCCGACAGGAGAAAATTTGATGGCGTTGGATAGAAGATTTTGAAGCACTTGCGATATCCGGTTACCATCAGCCTCGCAAGCGAAATTCTCGCCAAGCAACTCCAATTGAATTTCCGATTTATCGGCCTGCGTTCTTACTGTATCTAATACAGAGTGAATAATTTTCTTCAACACTACCCTCTCATAGTGAATACTCAACTCTCCCGCTTCAGCTTTCTCAAACACAAGCAAATCGTTAACAAGCCGAATCACTCTTCCAGTTTCGCTGCGCCCGCGCTCTGTCAGTTCCTTCCCCGTGGAATTGAGCTGCCCTAGAACGCCCTCTGAAAACAGGGTCATGATACCTTCCAGCGATGTCAGCGGTCCTCTGATATCATGACTCACCATGGAGAAGAATTCGCGTTTCATCTTATCCAACCGCTGCCGTTCCGTCACGTCAACAAGAACCGCAAGATATTTGACACCCTCAACGTAATGAAGTGGTGCGGAGGACAGCTCAACCTCTAAGGCTTGTCGCCCGTCACAATGAACACTAACTTCACGAGGTCCATCACCACTTCTGGCAAACAGTGACGAAGGATCACTTCCTGCAACAGATAGCACTTCGGCACAGGAGTCACCTGGTTTTATTCCCATTTCGCTGGCCGCAGCATTGCATAGTTCGATCTGATACGATGCATCGAGAATCAAAACCGCAACAGGCAGATGTTCTACCACCGTCTTGAGCCTCCGCTCGCTCTGGCGCAGGGTTTCCTCCACCAGCCGGCGTTCGGTTATGTCGTGCACCACGCAAAACAAACCGCCTTCACGCGCCGACCAATGAGCCGACCAGAGAAGGTCGATCCAACGACCATCATCGCACCGAAATCTATTTTCAAAGAAGAGCTGATCAACGCTAGTTTCCGACCCGCAAATGCTATTCATAGTTCGTTCCACTTGCGCCTGATCGATAAATGAAGACAGTTCCTTTCCCTGTAGTTCCTGCGGCGTGTATCCCCATGAGGCAAGGCAAGCCGAGCTAACCCAGACAAACTTCCCACCAGTATCAAGAACACAAATCACATCTACGGCATGATCTAATATTCTTCGCAAATCACTGGTTTCGTTGTATACAGCTGCACCACTGTCGTATCTCGACTGAGATGAAACAGGCGTAAGAGGCACATTGCAATCAGGCACCAGGAACGATTCGGCTTTGGCGGTATTGGATTGACCGACAACTTGAGGCTTCCCCGATGAGTGATCTTGTACCAGCATTGTTTGCCTCTTTCCATGCTGATACAACGAAAATGTTGCGCTAATGGCAAGTATGCAAAAGAGGGCGACCTGCGAGATCTGCCCGGCGTACAAATACATTTGCGCATCATGCCACTGCTTTTCTGCAACAACATCATACTGGTTGGACGCTAACTGCGTCTCAAGATGCTTGCACTCCTCCCTTGCAATGCGAAGATTGGTTTTCAATTTAGATTGATTACCATTCCTTGCAGAAAGTAGATTACGATTGGCAACTTCGATAAATTTCTCATGAGCATGGTAGAAATCATTCAACAGCCCCGTCCGGGGGATGATCTTCCCCAGGTCAACAGTTGCATTATAGCTCTCGACAAAGGCCTGCACGCCTACAGGACCCGCTCGATCAGCCTCCGAGCGATCAACGCCTACAGTACACCAATAATAAAGCGAATCAGCAGCGATTCCGATTTGCTTCAAGGCATAAACCAGGCGAAGTCGCTGGTAGTAACTATTAGCAGCCGCGTCGCACTTTGCCCACAGATATAGATTTGCAAATAAGCCCGCCACCGCAAGCAGACCGCAGGTAGCGGATAAAATATTGGCGGCGGGATATCGTGAAGTTAACACTCTTGCATCATACGATAACTGCTCCTCTCGGGCAAATTGTATGTTCTGTATGCATTCTTGAACTTCCTGCGGGGCAGGAAAGAACTGGAAAGCATAGGATTTGCATTGAGAATGTTGACTGACAACAGACCGCGAACCCACCGTGCCAACAGGGAAGGACGGTGGATTCAGGAGGCGGGATGACTGTATAGAAGTGGCGTTAGGGGATGGAGAGCAAATTTCACTTGTGTACAGTCAGTCTCACACAACTTTAGGACTTAACTTGCGGTTGATAAAAGAACTCTAGTAGAAGATTCTGTCGAGAACCTGTTTAGATATTGGCGCCTACTCGAATTTTTCGAAATCTTTAGTCGTCCAGGGGCGAGATTGCTGCGGCAAAATCGAAACGAAGTATTTTTTTAAATCGGCAAGGGGCATGCTGAAAACGCCGTGGTTCATTTCCTGATGAACGGTGGAGTATGTGCCCGTCGTACCCCATGGATTCCAGACCGTGACCTGATCAGTGGATGGATCGAAATTGAGGATAGTCAGACAATGGCCTGATGTGCCGGTATTTACAATACGCTTGTGTTGTAGCGCAGCCACCAGTTCGCTACGCAGTTCATCATCGCTTGTGCTGGAAGTAGGGTACCTTACGCACGCATCGCCGGTCATGAACATCAACATTCGTCCACCTGAACCTCCATGAATCACCAAATCTAGTGGCTCAAGAAGATCTTTCCTCGTTTTGTTATTCTTGTAAGTCGCGTACGCCTTCTCCAACACGTGCAGCCACAATCCATCGTCGCCCGCATCGCTGTAACAGGCAATCTCAGCGTCGGTAGGTGCATCCACAGCTATCGGTTTATGGCGAGGAAAAGTGACCAGATAGGAGCCGTCCTGATCCTGCTGAATCATGTCAATTATTCGCTGGGGACTGTGATATACAAGCCCCCCCACTGTGGACAAAAAATAGCAATCGCCTGTCTTTCCTTGCTTGATCTCTTCGATGTGTGGTGTTCCGCTTGAAAATAATTGAGGAGAAGATTGCGCGATCTTCTTCTGATACACAGTGAATAATGAAACCAACTTTTTGCCTGAGCTTGTGATTTCTCCGGTAGTTGGATCAAACGGGCTCAATTGTTCCAGGGTAAAAGCATCATCCAGATCTGCCTTCGACCATGCCCCGCGAGAGTACACTTTAACTGCAGAAAGAGCTGCCGCTTGATCGCCCTTTATCGAGGGATCCTGTATAACCTGGTCGAGTTCGTCTGCTGTTAGAACCCCGTCGCGATCGAAATCCCATTTCTTAAAACACTGTTTCAAAAGCGCACCGAATTTCGTTGCTTGGCTCTCACTCACCGCCGCACAGGCCGACCTATGCTGCACTACTTGCAAGGCCACTATCGTCCAGGCGAGAAACAGAATCTTTATACGCTGCCCTGCTTTGCTCATACCGCACCTCCTGGAATTCGCGCCCCGAGTAAAGCCCAGTTTTTCAAACACTTGTGAAGAGGGTGTGAGGATAATCTCTCCCAATCCGATTTCATCCGATATAGAGGAGGGGGCTTCACGGTTACACATTCATGCATTACCATATGGATGCTTATTATATATCGCTTGCACGTGTTGAAGATTACCAGGGCAATTCGAATGAATAATATCGATTCTGATGGCGTTCCGCCAGGTCTTTTGGAAGCACGGCTCATTGCATATGAGATAGCCCGGCGTTCGAACTGGAAGAAGAGAAAGCGGGATTCAAAGAGCCAGCAACGTCGACGTGCGCAGGAAGCGAGCGATTGGCGCGCTCGCGTTGATGCGGCCAGAGCTGAGGTCATGGAGCCAGTCTCTGTGGAGAAGATGCGGTCGATTTATACGCTACTGGCATTCCTGCTGCTCACCGCACCAACTGAGGAAGATGGAAACTGGTTGTACTCCTGCATTGGCGATCTTAAGTCTGAAATTGCGCAGCACTCCGGGCAAGTAAGATTGCGGATAGTGCATTCCTGATTTGCGTCGGATGTACACCATTCATGTTTTCCTTTAGCTTCTCGGGCATTAATGGCACCCGTCTAAGACTTATTCGATAAACCTTTTGCCGACTTTGTTGTAAGAGGATGATGATGATATCCACTCCAACAGACCCAATGGCACCACAATCATGACCTGATTCATACAGTAATGATTACTGATCAGAAGTCGAACTGAGGAGCTGTGCTACGCGCTCGGCATTTATGTCGTAATCTCGTCGAATAGCACCATAGAGTTCAAGAGATTCGGACTGTAGCCCTGCTTCAGGAGAAAGTGCAAAATCGTAGAGCAGCTTATATACATCCGGATCTATCCACATTAGTTCCTCTCTGCTGCTCTTTAGAGAAAATGCGGCCACAGAATCTTTCCAGTAATCTTCAGCACTTCTTCTGGCACTCCCTGATATAAAGACTCGGTGGCTGATGTGTTGTTGATTGACAAACTCGCTGCCAGAAAAAGTTGAATTTCCGCACTTACTCAGGTTTGCCTGGTAGAGACCTTCAACCTTTTCCCTAAACGAAGTACAGAGCATTTTGTTCAGCTGGTGTGCAAGAGCAAGTGGAACCACCAAATTTAGTCGCACCTCCAATCCGCTCAATTTCATGTTGTAGCTGGCCATGGCTACTGCGCGTTCAATTAAAGATTGACAGTTCAGGTGGTTGGCACTCGGTTCCCTTGGATCTAATACAGGAACGGCCATGGTCGGTCCGAACCTTGACACGGTTTGAAATTCGTTCTCCAGTTGCTTAAGGTCAACGCATATGAATTCATTTTCGGGGTCTGAAGCATTATTCGGCATCATGCTGCAAATTAGAGAAGATAGAGCCTCGGTCTCTGTTATCAGTTCGGCTTCGGAAACTTCGCCGGCCAGATGATTGATCTTAAGAACCGTCAATCGCCGAATCAGGGCTCGTCGGTCTGTACCGTTCCTGTCTAGAGCCAGTCTCCTTCGCGATGCCGTCGCAAGCTGTAACAGCCCGCACTCATACCAGATCCGCAGGGTTTGATGCACAAAGGTACGCAGAGTATCATCTACACTTTCCAGACCGTTGAAGTAGTCGGCAACCACCTGTTCCAGCATGAACAAAACCTCGATGCCCTGTGGATAGTATGCCCAGCTCTGCACCGAAATTGACAGCACATGCGTTCTTATCCACCTTAAGGGGGATTGAGTTTGTAGCCGATGCCATATGCATTCGAAATCAGGGACGACTGGCCTTCGAGATCGAGTTTTCGGCGCAGTCTTCTTACACAGCTATAAATGGCGTCGAGAGAAACATCCGTATTTGAGTCCCACAAGCGCTTGAGCAGCCCTTCACCGCTTATCACCTCGGTGGGATGCCGCAGAAAGAACTCCAGCACGCTCAGCTCGATGGGCTGCAGCGCGATGGACTCGCCGCTTTTTGTCACAGTGCGTGTGGCCGTGTTCATTGCTATATGCCGAAAGCGAAGCTCTCCGCTGGACATTTGAGCTGGCCGCCGCATTAGAGCCCTCACTCGGGCTCCCAGTTCCTTGAAGTGAAACGGTTTGGTGAGATAGTCATCGGCTCCGGAATCGAGCCCGGACTCTTTGTCATCCACGGAGATTCGACCGGTGAGCATTAGAATCGGCGTCATCCGTCCTTGCCGACGAACAGAACGTACGATTTCGATTCCCGGCATGCCTGGCATCTCCCAATCCAGAATCATAAGCTCATAGTCAAATGACTGAATGTAGTTCCAAGCCTCCTCACCATTTTCAACACAATCAACGAGATCGCAAATTGCATTAGCCTTCAGCCACGTTGAGATAGTGAGACTTAGCGTAGTATCGTCATCAGCAAGAAGCAGTTTGGGCAATCCCTCTCATCCTCAAGAAAGAACTAACGCCAATGGTTATGTGGATTTCTTCCAGGCGCCACGGTAATGTAGTTTTTTCCACACTCCCTCGTGTTTGACAAAAATATCAGTAACCTGCGATTTCTCTTTGACCGGGTGTTTTCCGCCGATTTCGCGAAACGCCAGGAATGTTACCACGGCAGTATCGCCGTTCACTCTGGCATAGGGATGATCAATGGTGAACGACAACAATGGGGTTTCACCGGTAGGCGCAAATTTCTCGAACTTGCTTTTAAGGTCGGCAACCACGTTGGTTTTGCCCGACAACAACTTGCCGGTGGACTCGTCAAAAGTGGTGCAGTTGTCGTCGAGATGCTCCTCAATGGTCTTAACGTCGCCATGGATATAAGCCGTCACAAGGGTTTGCAGCGTTTCGAGAACTTTCTCCGACTCGGCGCAACACGCATGAGGATCGATGCAGCTCACTTTGGCATGTTGCCCGCTGTGAGGCTCTTTGTGCTCCACAGTGCCGGCTGCGGTTTCGTGCTCGTGGATGGTGGGGGTGTCAGCGGGCGTATCAGCGGCAAACGCCGGCGTTACATTGCTCGTGCAAAGCACCGCTAGCAGTGTCAACAGTTGAGCAAAATTTTTCATCGCGCCGACCTCCGGGTCATCGATTACCTAACATGGTTACCTGCCTCGAAGGGCTTCATCTACATCGTGCATAGCCTTGTCGACTTGCTTCATGTAAGCATCAACGCGCTGCAACTTCTGGCTGAGCGTGTCAATTTGCTTGCTCGTTTCATCATAAGCACGCTGAAGCTCTCGTTTTTGATCAACAAGAGCATCACGGGATTTCTGCAGATTGTTGTATACGTAGTCGTCATACGCAGCCGAAGAGCGCTGCGAGGGTGAAAACGGCAATGCTATGCACAAAGAAGCGATGACAGCAGCAAGACCAACTCGGAATTTCATTCTGCCTCCGCAAGAGACTCCAGTGTGAGCACTTTGTCCCACATAAAGACTGTAAGCCCCCTGACCAATTTCGGTCACATTTTAACGCAAAATTAGGCAATTCTTATTAAATATGCGATTGGCGGGGGTTTACGAGGTCGGGTTCGGGCGGTGTGACAAATATGTGACTTTTCCATCCATACCTCCTGTGGGAAACTTAGCCTTTAGCCTGAACCGAAGAAGGAAGGACGATAAGATGAAATGCTTGCGATGCGAAGCCACTGACTTGGTGAAGACGACAACTGCACAAGGCTCGACAGCCGTGAGCCTCGGCACGGGGAAGATGTTCGGCATGACCACAAACGACTGGTCACATGTCTCCTTATATGCCTGCTTGAAATGCGGGCATTGCGAATTGATATTGAATGCGGAGCAGCTAGAACAACTAAGGAAATCAGCTTCCAACCGATAGTCCATCGATACCACACTCGGTATCCAAAGACATGGGAACACTCGACTCCCTGGGACTTATTGTCATCAACGATGTGGACTCTTGCATGAAAAAGCGCCGAGTCGCCCCTAGTTGAGTTCTATTTCAAAACTTTGTCGGGCAGCATCACCTGATCGCGACGAGAGGTCGAAAGAGCACCCACTATATCGCAGTTAAGCCCGGTCCGAACACCCAAAACAACGATCAACAGGAGCATAAAGAGTGGGGGATCAACGGACGGTGAAACTAGCTGGATTTTGCACATGGCAACGGCAAGCCCCAGCGCCGGAAGCAGCGGCACGATGGTGCCAACTGCAATTCCCAGCAAGGGGTTCACACTGAGAGACTTTCCGTTGTTATGAAGACGAAGAAGCACTTTTTGATACAGGTACTGAGTCGCCATAACGGCGAGGATACTTATTACTCCCCCCGCTCTGTGACCATTGATTATCTGAATCCAATCCAGGCCGTAGGGAAGAACCGACGCTAGGCAGATGAACAACATCTGGAGGTAAAATGGTGAATAAACGAGCAACCGAGCGCGCTTGTTTAACTCTGCCTTCACCATGTGTTCGTCAATTCCATTGGCTGCCATTGTGTCGGCGCAGCACTCTTGCCAGGCTCTGACGGTGAGCGCCGACTTAACAACTTCCTGCAGGACACGCTGTCGAGCTGTTCGGTCAATTTTTCGTGAATCACTTACTGGTTTCATAACGTAGATGTTACTATCTGCCGAACCTACACGCGCCTTGAATCAGATGCCTTTCCAAAGAACCAATCTAAAACTAGTGGAATTCGAGTTTGTTGGGTTAGCCTACATTCCCCTGTTGGTCAATGTTTTGGGTTGTTATTGCATCAACAACCTTGGCGGAATCGGCGGTAGTTTATGAGGCGCCAGCTTCCTGTACTATGGCAGCATGGAAACAGCTTAAGGGGTTCCGGATGCAGAGACTACTTCCGCCATCTTACGAGCATACTGCGGCCTCATAGCCCGGCTCGTGTCTTGGGCGTGCCTTCAATTCCATACACTCGGGCAGAATCAATCAGGATCTCTTCCTTTTCAAAGTCTATCTGCCGCCATTTCAGCGCATACGCCTCGCTTGGGCGGCAACCAATATAAGCAAGGAACGTGATGATTGGTTGTAGATGTGGCTTGCACTCCAGAATCACTTTCTGAATCTGCTCAAGAGCTAGTGGATTGTTTTCGCGTTTTTCAACACGGTGCCCCCGCACTTTGCGGAACGGATTGTCATCCAACTCTTCGATTCTAACGGCCTCGTCCAAAATATTTCGAAGCACGCCGAGTATGGTGTTAACGCTACTCGGTTTAAGCAGCCTGCTTTCCTTGACTGACTTTCCGTTTTTGTTGACGATGGTTTTCCTACAGGATTTTTGTTGTAGTAATTTGCCACGGAGACGTGAGATGACCTCCGGCGTGATCTGATTCAGACGCATTTTTCCCAAGACCGGCAACAGATTTCGATTGATGATTCGTTGGTATGAGTTCAGCGTTATCTGCTTGCATGTACTCCTGAGTTCGATGAACCTTTCGCACATCTCTTCAAAGGTAAGGTAGTCCTTCTTTGGCTTCGGCGGTTCCACATCATTTGCAGAAAGACGAGAAAGAGTCCTCCTTTTCTCCAATTCATGCAAAACTATCTCGGCTACGTGCCTATCCTTGCCGAAGGATTGCCGGATTCTTTGTCCATCAACAATGATGTCGATACACCAGTTCCCGCCCCGCTGGAATAGATTGTCCTGCTTTCCTCGTTTCATCCAATCTCCCCAGCACAAGCTGCAAACCGATGGATAAGTCATCTTCCCGGTCAGCATTTTTGATATCTAATGTCAGTATAACTTTGGCGATCTACTGTCGGACCAAAGCAGTTGAAAACAAATATGTCGAGGCTGCGACAGCCTGCAAGGACTATCTCAAGCGCTTGGCGAAGCACTTAATAGCGAGCGACTACGCTATTGCTCGTCTTCAAGCCGAAGACAAAAAGAAAGACTGGGAGATATTAGTAGACGAGCAACGAGCAGCAAATACGAGTTCTTGTTAGAAGATCGATGTCGCTTAGCCGAACTCTATGGAAAGACTCATGGTACAGAGGCTGCCATAAACGAATTCGAAGATGCACTATCATTTTGTAGAGCGGTATTCGGAACTCACTCTGAACAAGAGGCGCTCGTCATGAGGAGTTACGCGAATTATTTGAAATCCATCAGCAGTCTAACGCGTTTCTTACACGTTTTATTGAACAGCACCTGTTGAATTTTCTATGACTACCACAAGTGCAGTACTCAGTCGTCATATTTTGGGTGCTCTCGCATTGAGGGATTTTGGTTGTGTTCTTGTGGCGCGGATGTAGGTAATAAACTCAGGTTCTATTCGCTATATGAGGAAGGATGAAGATATTCAAGTGTGGGGCTTCGAGTTACGAGTTCAGAAACGTTGAATGCCCGAAACGAACTGCTACTTGATGGGATCAGGGATATCTTATCTGTTAGTGCAAATATCCGTTCTAGTGGTTCACTTGGAACATTTGGTGGTTTTTCTCGCATGGTCAGCGCCCTATGGCTCTCTTCCTATCTAATCACAATCTGGACGCTACCGCACCTCGTTACCCATGTCCGGGATGGCGCTTCAGTGAGCCCCTGAAGTTTCCTGCACTTCGCTTTCCGTTGAATTCTTCGTGGTCACTCCGCACTTGACTATCAGTGACTCAAAGGCGGCTATCGAATTCTACAAAAAAGCCCTCAACGCTGCGATCGCCCCAGAACTGATTAGCCAGAGGCATGCATCCGGCATCAACAGCCTGCGCGAAAGATTTATCGACATCGACAACAGAAATACAGAAAGAGGCTGATGCTCCGCCTCGTGCGGCTGGTCCCAGTGCACCCATCTCTGGAAATTCGTCGTGCAAGAAAACAAACGAATCGCCTATTTTCATTTCAGCATGAATAACCTTGCCGTCCAGCATCTCGCTTATGCCATGTTCTTCAGACATTGGAGATGTTTCTCCTGAGGAAATGCAGAAACGCATGTTGGATATGCAGAATCAAATGTCGGGCTGCGCCAGTGAATCGCGAAATTTGATTCTCAAGTATTCCCGAGTGCGAACATCAGAGTTCTTTCTCTTAATCGGCGGGCGCCTTTTTGACAGTTCCGAAAACGGAGTCGGGGAGTCTTGTTTGGGCATGGCGGTGATCCTGCACTGACAAGACGACTATACCGTCGACAGTGCCGAAATGGGTCCTTTTCGGTACTGTCTGAACCTGATTGATCTCTCTTCTTTCACTATTGATTCAATACAACCACCGGAAACCCGGCTGCGCCTCTACCCGCAGAAGTGAAGGATCTCCATCGTGCGGCCATTGAGACCCTTCACATCAACGTCTACTGTGTTTTGGACCTTCACGGGAAGATCCGCTGTTACAGCAGTGCCGCCAATACTTCTTATATTCACATTCAATTCGGACGACACGGCTGATCCACCTCGGATCTTAGAGCTGAAATGTCGTCTCAACCTACGCGGACTAACGGCAGAATATGATACCTGGTGTTCGCCAGGACGCCCAGGCTTGTATCACGCGAATCTTGACACAACTTTGACAGAAAGTGATGGTAGCGTGATGCTGCGTGTTATGTGTAGTCAATTTTTGCGGGGTCTCTTGCATGGATCACGATCTTGTCTCTGCGGTCCGATTGAAAGTTAACGAAGATCCAGTTTCTCCCTCGACAACATCAATGCAGGATGACAAAATCCAAACATCGGACAACCGCAACAATCAGGAGAACAATCTCACGGAAATGCCGGCGCTCCGGTTGCACAACACTTCTTCTGCCCAAGTTTTTGCCTGCCTCTCTGTTGGTGCAGAATTCTATGTTTGGTTCTATGCTGCGTTTTTCGTTCTGTTTCCGTGCATTCCGTTAAACTCAATCAGTCAGTCCTTGCCTCCTGACTTATGGACTTTCTCGGCAGCCTATTATTTGGGTTGTATAACGCTTGCCGCCTGCATCTTAATTGCTCAGATCTTTATTGTCGTTGTCCAACGAGTTAGGATGAATCGAGTAATAAACCCTTCCTGGATCGAGTTTTTTCCCAACATAGTTCAAAGAAACTTCCAGGTTAACTTTGCACCCGATGAAGCGTTCGAAAGGTGTATCGCGGTTCTAAACAAAACTGTTCATGGATACACAGCCTCTTCTTTTGACATTCATGCGAACGAGATCATCCTCAAGTGTTTGAGTAGACAATTAAGAATTAGTGTGAGGGCGAACAAAGATAGTGGTTCAACAGTAGAACTTGAATTCGTTTTACGAGAGAAGCAAGACTTCTGGCACTACTATCGTGTTATCGATTGTGGAACGCGCGAATACTATCTCAGCAAGTTCGAACGTGAGTTTGCTGCAATGGATAGCATACCGCTGAACACCTTTAGCAAGGTTAGAATTGCCAGGCGCCCGTTGAACAGAACGCAGTTCTTAACCCTGTTTGTTGGTGCGATTTCGATTACCTCTCTGCTTGTGCCGGCACTATGGAATCGAGTTCAGCATACCGACTTACAAAACGAATTCGATTACTGTTTGCGTGAGATCGATTGGGGTACTCATGCGCAGCTGGCTGTAGACGAATTCACGGAGGTCATTGACAAGGCTAATGCATTACATGACCAGAACATGTATGCTAACGCGCTGATGTTTCGGGGTGTAGTCGAATTGCGTCGTTCTCACTTAAACACGGCAAGAGCGGACCTGGAGCAAGCACTTACTGTTACCACGGACAAACATCAGCCCCTTCTAGAAGCGTATCTTGCAGAAACTCTCCTCAAGCAAGGCCATTTGAATGAAGCAGAAACACTTTTGCAAGACCTGATGGAGGAAGGTAAGAAACATCCCGAACTGGCTGATCTTGGCTTAATACACTACTTGAACGGTTTAAAGGAGTTCAAGGCAGAAAACAATCATGCCGCCATCACTCATCTGTTGCTTTCTCATAACAAGGAGGCGACGCAATTGTTGTCAACGTTGTTGCTAGGTGCCAAAGATGATTTGTCCGCACTCCACCGAGTACAAGCTGTTAGTCGGCTGAATCAACCTGCAATGGCTCGGTCCAACCGTCCATACGAGTCACCCATTTCAGGTATACCGTTCCGTCTTCTTGCCTTTTTGGGAGTCATCACACTCGCGCGACATGCAACCAATTGCTGCATTAGAAAAGCGAACAGTAAAAAAAATTACAACGAATCGATCTTCATTTCTCGAAGAAGAATCTGCAGAGGATGAGTGGGATGGCCTCTTGATCTAAGTTAATGGTGAACATCGCATCAGGTCATCATTTCATTTCTTGCCGATATTGATTGACGCACTCTCGCAAGTTAGTCTGCGACTCGACATTAAGTCGCAATCTCGTGACGTGAATAGCGACAGTTGGGGCAAAGGTGCTGGAATGGAAAAATCCTGACGGCAAGCGGCACCGATGGGCAATGCCGATGAAAACGGTTACTAATCAGCAAGAAGTCATCGGTATGCTGCTAGATGGTGGCTTATTCATTGTCGGCAGCAACGCGTCTGATCGTGAGCATTTGTCAGTGCCAGAGGGCGAGACTGTGAATAAAGCGGAGCC
>JAKFUT010000056.1 GCA_021732565.1 Candidatus Obscuribacterales bacterium | reverse complement strand
AGGCAGCTCCAGCCAAGAAGGCAAAGGTTCAAGACGAAGACGAAGACGAAGACGAAGACGAAGACGAAGACGAAGATGAAGACGAAGATGAAGATGAAGACGACGAAGAAGATCAAGATGATGATGCGTCCGCTTCCAACGGCGAAAAACGCCGCTTTGAATTTGAAGAAGGTAATTCCAGTAAATTTTGGGAAATTGTACTGGGAACCAAAAGCCTAACAACCTGGTGGGGAAAGATCGGAACGTCCGGCCAAACGAAAACTCTAGAGTTTGGCTCGCAAGGCGAAGCTCAAATTCAATACGACAAATTGATCCTGGAAAAAACGAAGAAGGGCTACGAAGAAGTCGAAGAATAAATCACGCGGCTGCGTTGCCATTGAATGCGGCCGATCCTGTCAAAGCAAACAAAAGATTGCCTTTTGACAGCTTAGAAACGAAATCCTCTATATAACCTTAACTTACCTCGCTAAAAGTCTCGATCCCGACAAAGCCGTCTGCTCCTATGCAAGACGGCTTTTGTTGCAGGTCTCATCCCGCCACCGGTGACTGCACATCCTCTCCACCCATTCTCCGTACAGTTTTCCAACTGTTTGGTACGGCGATCCTCCTAAGTTTGGGGGGGGCGGGTGTTGACAAGCCTATGAGCACCAGGTTTGTCATTTCTTAGCTACAGAAATCGGGCTCGTGGTAAGTTTAAGACCAATGCCGGTTAGGGCTTTGGATTGAGGGCGGATAACATGAATTCAGACACCACACCATTACCGCAGGAGTCCTCCAAGGGGGGGACAGTCCAAGTGGTACTGCTGGTAGTGCTTTTGCTGATCGGCTTCGTGTCCGGCGGCTACTATTTCGGAACGCAGATGAATTTCAAGAACCTGGCCGGAGGATCAACGCCGGTTGGAAGTACCAACGACAACGAGACGGCCACCTTCGGCGGTTTCTCCGAATCATCGCAGCTAAAGAAAGCCTATTGGCTGAAATCGGGGGGATATGAACGGGCGGGCTTCATGATCAAAGTGTACTTGAACGGGCAATTCGTCGGCAAGTTCTTCAAACCTGACGTGATTATCGAGTGTACTAAGTTTCTTAAACCCGGACACAACACCATCACATTCCAGGCGAAGTCGTTACCAGTGGATCAACGTTCAGATTACGCGACGGCGCACCTGGACATTGACCTGAAAGCAGGCGAGAAAAAGATGGACGGCGATACACCGCGTTATGAGAACGGTGATACCTTGCTTGATTACAGCCGTAAGGTAACCGACACGGAAGACAACAAAGAAACAAAAGAATTCGAGACACTAGAGTAAGTGCGCAGAGGATCTAAGGAAATGGCTAAAGCAAAGGGACAGGGTTCCGTCGTTCAAGGCATAATGGTGTTGGTGGTCTTACTTCTGTGCACAGGAGGGCTGGGATTCGCTGTAGGCTACACGCAACAGTTCGCACCCGTACAAAAAGTAGCGCCCGCTGCAGCCGACTCATCGTCGACTGCGGGAACTGATGTAGCAGGTACCTCCACTGTAAGCCCACAGCTTAAGAAGTCGTACTGGATTTCGACCAAAGGCTACGAACGAGCAGGCTACTCAATAAAAGTGTTTCTGAATGGAGTCGATGCTGGTTCCTTCCAAACTCCAGACAGGATCGTTGATGTAACCAAGTTTGTTCACACCGGTGATAATAAGGTCAGATTTCTCGCCAAGGCATTGCCTGCGGGGAACAGAACGACCGAATACGCCAGCGCTTATCTCAATGTGTCTATCTACCAGGGAGAAAAGTTTTCTTCTAATGGTTTCAAGAATGGAGAGAAGCTTGTTGAATATAGTCGCACCATAACAGAAACTCAAGATTTTGACGACACCCAGGATTTCACCATTGTCGAGTGAGTTCCTTTCGATCTCCATGAAATTAAACGCCTTTTGTTCGTGAGGAACTCCCGTCATGTCCATGTTTATCAATATTCTCATAGCAATACTTGCATTAGTTGACATCTTCTTTGTGACCTATGCGGTCGGTTTAAACATTCGCCATGTAGATATAGTCGATCGATCGCTCGCACCGAAAACCGCTCCCGTGACAGCCCCCGCGGTTTCGCCGACACCAGTAGTAGCACCAATGACACAAGCCTCGATTGCGCCAGTATCAGTGGCACCACCATCAGTGCCTGCAACCTCTGCATCGTCAACGAGTTTTTCGGATTTAACCCAAACCGACAAACGCTTGCAACCAAGTCTTATCAAGGCTGCTGATGCCGGAATTCTCGATCTGACCCAAGACCAGCAGTTCCGGCCCAACGATCCTGTAACGAGGGCCGACTTTACTCGCTGGATGGTGCGAACCAGACAGGTCGAACCGGTGAAGCCAGAGACGGCCTCTTACACCGATGTGGAGGCGAACAATCCTTATTACGGCGATATAGAAGGTGCCACGAAGTTGGCATACATGCAGGGTTATACAATTAAGGGTTCGGCGCAGAAAGATTTCAAGCCGGAACAGAACATTACGCGGCAGGAATTCGCCGTAATGTATGGAACCTTCTCAGGAAAGCGTGGGCGGGCTGAAAAGCTCAGCAAGGATGAGATTGAACAGTATCTTAGATATAATCCTGCGGCCTCTGAGTTTCAGCAAATCACCTTTAAGGATGTCGGTGATGTCGACGACTGGGCGCGCAAGTGGGTTGCCGTAGCAAACCAGGCCGGCGTGCTGGAACAATGTTTCGATGTGAATCAGTACTCGACCACTGAAGATAAGCGCTATCTCCATCCTCACAAAATGATGACTCGTGCGGAAGCGGTGAACATTCTTGTAAAACTGTATGGTGCGGATTCACGCAAGGCTGTCCAAGACTCGAACGCTCCCACGACCTCGTCATCCACCACTTCAACCACTTCATCGTCCGCCGCAGCCCCAGCCCCAGCCGATGCACCATCCGATAGCGCACCCTCGACCTCTGAAGCGACGGCTCAACCTGGCACCGGATCCGGTGCCGATAAGTAACTATTATTGAGTCCTGGATCAGAATCAACTAATTGAGGCACTGGACAAAGTTCAGCCAATTCCCCTTTAGCGGGGGCTCGCAGATTTTTGCGGAAGGGCACCTTGCAGACAGACACCACCAACCCGATCTGCCGGATTGAGAAACCCTTGCACGCCGAACCAGCTGACCTATACAAGGCGCAGAGGGATTAAAGTCCCGGTCTTGGGCTGCTGGGAGATATTGATAAAACAGGTTCCTCACCTGCCCACGATTTCATATTGAGCACCGGGGTTTGTTCTTCGCCACGATCCCTCAGAACTTCAGTCTCTACCTTGTCTCGCATAAATTCATAAGCGTCTGTCAATTTGGTTCCATCGCCTTTACTGCGTAGTCCTTCGATCAATCTGCGAGTAAAGACGCTATTGTGATATTTTTTCGATTCCCATGAAATCTGCTCTGCCAGGCTGGAACAAAGAATTGCTTGTCCCTCACCGATTGAAAGTTTAGCGACATCGAATTCACGCTCTCTAGACAAACCTTTTGCATCGTCTGCCGCAGCACCGCTATGACACACGTCCAGCACCAGAACGACACGCTGGCAGTGAACAGTTTCCTTTATGATCTTCGAAAGCCACTGCATTGGAATTCCTGTAGCCAACAAACTGTTCTTGTTTGTATCATAGGCCACCAGAAAATTCACGCCGTTAACTTCGTCTTTCGCCTGGCTTCCATGGCTCGATATATAGACAACCACCAGGTCGTCTCTATTGGCCAACCGTCCCAGCCAACTGTCACCCAGTTGCCCGACGATACTTTCGCGGGTCGCTTTGGAATTAGTGAGTAGTCGAACATGATCAGCTTTGAACTTTCCCTCTGACACAAGCCAATCGCGAAAATCGGTGGCATCTTTGGCCGCGTACTTGAGATTTATGCTTTCATCCTTGAAATTACTAATTCCAACCACCAGTGCCCACTTGTCTTTCACTGGGGTAGACGCAGCACCGCCTGCGGGGGCAGGACCGGAGGTTGCTTGAATTGTGGACAACTCCTGCAGATGCTGCCCCCCGGGAAGTTTTTGTTTGAGTTGTTCGGCACGCGTCTTCAGAGGCCGCACGTCCGGTTTCCCCAGCGAAGCATGCACCTTTGCAAGATTATCGAGATCACTGGCCACAGCAGGACTCTGCTTGCCGAGGACTCGCTCATCTCTCTGCAACAACTGCTGGTACAGGGTATCGGCATCTTGCAATTTACCTTGCTGTTTGTGAATCGCGGCCAGACTGTTCATGCTATCAGCCACGTCCGGATGATCTTTTCCCAGCGCCTTTTCGCGAATGTCCAGAGCTCGTTTATACATAGGCTCGGCTTTGTTTTTATCCGCTTGCGCTTCGTACAGGGCACCGAGATTGGTGCAGCTCTCCGCTACTTGCGGGTGTTCCGGAGTAAACGCTTTCTCTCGTACAGCAAGTGAACTCTGGTAGAGCGCCTCAGCCTCAGAGTACCCGCCCGGTTTGTCGTAAAAACGCCCTTGCTTGTCGAGACCTTCGCAAATCTGAATGATACCGCGAGCTTGTAACCCGTAAAGTTTGACCAGAATGTTCACGGCTTCCGCTCTAGACATTTTCTTCAGCGGGTGCAGCAATTTAGCATCTTCTTTATCCGCATAAGGATTAATATCAAAACTCTGCTCCAAGACTCCCGCTTGATGCGCTACTGCGACCCATTTCCGTGCCCAATCATCGATCTCCCCTGCGTCAGTATAGGTCTTATCTCCATAAGTGCTGGTTGCATCGTTGTATTTAAGATACTTGGCGATTTCCTCTTTCGGAAGCGATTCTGCACGCCCGCGCTTGCCAGAGAAGGTTCCATAGAGAACAGCAAATTCCTCTCTAGTGATGAACTGGTGCGGTTTGAATTCCTTCTGAGCCTGATTCTTAACGGCATAGCCCTGCACCATCATTGCTTTCGTGGCGCCTTCAATTTCATCGTAGTAGGGGCTGAATCGTTCAAGATCTGCATATGTCGCAACCGCCGGTGATACCAGCGAGGTCTGGCGAATGCGAGCCATCCAGCGTGTAAAATCGCCACGCGTAACCGGATCATTGGGGCGAAACATCTTGTCCTGCACCGGATCGATGATACCAACTTCAGCCGCTTTGGTAACAGTCTCTAACAACCGTGGATCGGCAGATTTCAAGTCATCAAAGCTGCTGAGC
This sequence comes from Candidatus Obscuribacterales bacterium, assembly GCA_021732565.1. Classification (GTDB taxonomy): domain Bacteria; phylum Cyanobacteriota; class Vampirovibrionia; order Obscuribacterales; family Obscuribacteraceae; genus JAKFUT01. Next base: position 36,781 of record JAKFUT010000056.1, on the reverse strand, counting down.
AAAACCTCACTTGCAGCCTTAGGATTTGCCGGTGTGGTTGACACCACCGGAGCCGGTGGTAGCGGAGCCGCTATTGGTGGCTTCACAACAGGTACTGGTGCCAGAAGCGAACGATCGACTACTGCCACGTGGCGGCAGTTTAATCCGCCTGCGTAGCCAAGAAAGAAGCAGTCTATGATCAAAAGTGCGGAGAGGGCAATGTTTGCGGGTTTATACATAATCGACGAGCTGATCTCCGGGGAGTTCGACTGCCCTCATAAATATAGCCCGCGAGTAGCCGCCGTGATCTTAAGATTCGTTGTCTTATTGCACTATTGACAGAAATTCGTTCATGCGCGTGTCGAGTTTGGCAGTTTGCCGAGATTCCGCCAAGGGTATGAAGAAATGTCCAGGGAATCATGCCATGAATGAGATCGGGTCTTCAATCAGTCTGATCACCCTTGAGGGTGATAGCAATCGCGAGCATTCTCAAACCAGTCCATCCAGCCTCATCGGAAGCACCCTGATGGAGAAGTATGAGGTGCTGGAAGTCCTCGGTCGAGGGGGTGTAGGTGCTGTCTACAAAGTTAGACATCTTCAGTTAGACAAGCTGTACGCTCTCAAAGTGCTGCAAGCAGAGAATGCCTCTAACGAAGCAATTTTGCGTTTTAAGCATGAGGCCAGAGTGATCAGTAATCTTGTTCACCACAACATCGTAGGTGTGGTTGATTTTGGAGTGAATTCCGAAGCACAGCCATATATGGTCATGGAGCTAGTGGAGGGAATACCCCTTTCCGAGATGAACAGGGGAGAGCTTCTCCCTGTGGAAAGACTTGCACGAATATTTCGTCAAGTTTGCGATGCGCTTGCCTACGCCCATGAAGAAGGCATCGTACACAGAGACATAAAGCCCGCCAATATTATTGTCAACTCGAAAGATGGCAGCGACCACGTTACTGTCGTCGATTTCGGATTGGCAAAAAATGTTGCACCGGAAGGCGACAATTCAACGCATTTGACCAAAACCGGTGACGTCTTTGGAACGCCTGCCTATATGAGCCCTGAGCAATGTCTGGGAAAAGAGCTGGATGGTCGAGCCGATCTCTATTCCCTGGGGTGCGTGATTTACCAGGCAATGGCTGGACACGTGCCCTTCTCCGGCGACAGCGTCTTCGAAGTTGTATCAAAACAAATCTCAGAATCACCAAAGCCGCTTGCTCGAAAAGGTTCTCGTGAGAAATCATTGGAAGTTATAACACTGCGCGCCCTGGCTAAATCACCGCAAAATCGCTATCGATTTGCATTAGAGATGGCTGCTGATTTGAAGTCGGTGGAGGTTCAGGAATCTGGTCTTATCTCTGATTTTGCAGTCGCGATCAAGTTAACCCAAGGAAGAGTACGCGCTGGTTCAAAAGGGGAGGCGTGGTGGAACAGCTCGGCGCAGATAGCAATCTTGCTGGCAGGCTTTCTTGTCTTCACTTTGACTACCACTCCCAAATATTTGACGCGAGACTGTGCTCAAATGGAGCGGCAATCTAAGATATTGACGATTCTTGAAGAAACTGCCGGAGGGGCGAATTTCAAGAAAGATTTCTGGCAGTCCTTGCAGCAATTGAAAAAATTCAAGAGAGACGGCAGACTCCTGGATCCACTAGTTTTTCAAGAGCCGGAAGAGAAGATGATGGTGCACCATTTGGAACGTTGCATAGCGACTGCATTGAGTGCCACGCAGGAGATTACCGATGTCGGGAGAAGATCGAGGGCAAATAACGATTTCAACATGTTCTGGGAAGCCGCCAAGAACCTGGGTACTCTTGTGGAAGGCTGGGCAGATGTTTCCGATACTTACGCTAAATTTCGAGCAATGGCGTTCAAGAAATGCAGCGAACGAACAGAGGCAGTTGGCAACAAGTTAACGCTTTACTGGCTCTATAAGTGGGGAGGGGTAGTCGATCTAAGCGCGCTGGCGATCCTTCTCGCCATTCGCATACGGGCGCGCAACGCACGAAAGAAAAATGCGTCCTCATGAAATGTTGAACATAAACAGCCCGGTCTTGTGCTGTCGCAATGTCAATAAGTTTCAATAAGGCGTACTCCCCGCTGAAGCTCAGAGTTGGTTTCAAACGCGCTATCTCAAATCTCTCTCAACTGCGGCATGCTAATTAATGCAGCGGCAATCAAAAGCGGGGTCCTGAGCATGGTTCGGCACTTGGCGCTGGCGTTTTCACTGGCGGTCTTCTTCTATCTCTCTCCTCTTGCAATTGCAGCAACTGGTGGCACTTCTAGTGCTGCTAGTCCAGTAGATGCGCGGGCTGAGTCTGCAACCCTGGTCAACCTGCCACCCGATCTTGAACAGTTAGCAACAATCACAGACTTGCTTCCCGTCATGCGGAGTCTGTATGCTGTTCAAATGCAGCTGAAATCAACGCGTCCCGCAGTTACCCTGGAATACCTGGATAGCCGGCAGAAATTGATTTATCTCAGGCAAAAGTTGCTCCATTTTTTGGACACGGCAAATCTTGAAGTCAATTCCTCCCGCGGCAGAATCGAATCTGAAATGGCTCAGATGCACGAACTGCGTGCCCGTATGGTCGATGAGAATGCAAGAACTTTGCGGCGTAACACTATAGTGAATTTTGTCAGCGGCGGCATTACCAAGATAGCAGGCTACTCAATCGCGCTGGGCGGTACAGATACGCCAACCAATATTCTTGAGATATTCGACGGTAGCGTTCAATGCGCATTGTCCGGTTTTGTGATGAAACAACTTCATTCAGAAAGCGAATCAGTAAAAGGAGTGCCAACCCTGATATCCATCCTGGATCAAAGCAATACCATCCAGCATGTTTACCCTCCGCAGGTGTGGCGATATCTCTGCGAAGTGCCTCCCGGAAGCACATCTTCCGTTTCTCGTAAAGCTCAACTTGTCACCGGCTGGGAAGCTCGAGGCATTACTTCCAGAACAGACCGAGCCACAAAGTTGAGAAACGGACATTTTCGCAGTGAACTTTCGTTAGCGCGCATGGCCCCGCAGCTTCTCGATGATCGTCTCGCCATGCTCTCGGAATTGCGATCAACGGTTTCGCAAATGCATCACGGGTTGATGCAGCTCAGCCAAATTAGCAAGAAGTCGTATGACGATGATCCGTCATACGACTAATCAATAATAGAGCTGAGCTTTGCTGTTCTGGATCGCTTGTTAAAGTGTATAGATGCTGTCCCTTTCACCAAGTGAACCGCTACCAATACATGGTGAAGCGAATCACTGGCCAATTCGTATTCGCGCCAGCATGAAAGTCCATTCACGCTGGCGCAGAACATCTCAACTGGACGCCCTCATTCCATCCCATTCACAAATAGAACTAGTACAGCTTGCCACTGAAGATGATCGGTTGATCTGAGAGCTTGGTAGAGAGTGCAGCATCGACAGCAGAGAGAAGGTGTATATCACGCGTGGCATATCCTTTGCCACGAGAGTGGCAGACAGTGGGACCATCGGTCCCTGAGAGCCGATGGTCCCACTTGACGATACCACGCGTGGCATATCTTTGCACGACGAGTGGCTGACAGCCAGACACTCACCCACTGGGTGCAGCGAATTTGCACCTGACGATACCATGAGTGGCATATTTCAATGGTTCAGCTAAAGTACAGGCAAGATTTGCTGCACTTGACGATACCAGGGATGGTATTTATCGCTCATGGTGGAGGAATTGCACCCGATGAGTGCAGCTTGACGATACCACTGGTGATATCTTTTTGCCTAATTTATACAACGCGTGATATAGTCAAGCGAGAAATAGCTCGTGCGTGATATATTTTTAGGACTGAAAATATATCACGCACGAGTGTTGTTGCCTCATCAGCTTGCCGGCATCGCGGCTCAGCGATTGAACCAATCATTTCCGTGTGAAACAGAACTAGTAATCGACAGTCAGGGCTTTCATTCGGGCCTGAGCCTGAAGATACTCGACTTGAGTATTGATGAGATTAACACGCGCATCGAATAACTGCCTCTCGCGTTGCGTCACAAGGAACACAGTGCTATCGCCTAAGTTGAATCTTTTTTGTTCACCCTGGTAGACATCTTCTGCCTTCTTTGTTTGTAGAAGAACAGCCAGATATCGCTGGTGCGCGGCATTAATCGCCGCCGCCGCAGTCATTACGTCAGCAACAATTCTCTGACGCTCGGCTATTTCATCAGAGTTTAGCGCTTCTATATTGAATTCGTTTGCCTTCATTCTGCCGCGAGCACCGCGCAGATACAATGGCTGGTTAAACAAAACTTGCGCCCGGTAGACCATGCCAATACCTGAGGCGCCACCGTCATGCCCTTGAGTGTATTGTGCATCGGCTTGCGGTAGCAAATCGTTTTTCGCCAGCCTGAGCCGCAATCTAAATTGATCGCGCTGAAGTGCAATTCGCTTTAGTTCCGGGCGTCGAGCAATTGCCCGAACAATACTAGCCTCAGTCTGTTCGCGGGTGAACTCCACCGGTAGCGGCCAATCTGGAGGTACATTGAGTTCAGCTAAGTAAGGACAGGGCCGACGGTTGTTATCGAAAAGAAACACCGAAAGATCGAACGTGCTTTTCTTGAATTCAAGATCTGAGGCAATTTCGTCTGCTTTACGTCGCTGTATATCTTCTTCCGCTTCGGTCACTTCAATAAGGGGAAGGTCGCCGGAATTAGCTCTCTTGCGTGCAGCATCCACAAGGACCTGAGAGATCTGAACCAGTCTGCGAGTAACTGCTAATTTCCGCTGCGCACCAACCCAGTTCCAATAGACGACGCTAGCGCGCAACAGAATGTCTAACCGAGTCAAAGAGAAAACTTGTGTTGCAACAGGCTCTTCAATTTTAGCGATTTTCTCGTTTGTTTCCTTCTCATTCACTATCAATCCACGCATCAGGGGCACCATAACACCACCGGCGTACTCACCTTTCCAGCCGGTCTCAATGAAATTAGACTGCGCCGAACGTGGGTTGTATCGATAGGTGCCGAGCAATCGAATGCCCGAGCGAAATGGAATTTCTACAGCAGGCTGATTGAATATAACTCGCTTGCGAATAGCAAATTTCGAAGTGTTCTGCATCAGCGTATAGCCATCGAGCGACGCGAGTGAAGGATCGAACACGCCCTGCACTTCCAATCGGCGAGCTGATGCAACTCTGCGCCTCGAATCGGCAGCATCCAGCTGCGGATAATAAGCATCTACGGAAGCCAGAAACGGATCAAATCGCAACTCGCCCCGTTGTGCAACTACATCTGTGGCCGTAATCGAGGGTAACAATACTCTTTTTGCAAAGCCGACCGGTTCCCGCACATCTGCATTTGCAGCAATTGAAGCCAAGCCCGAAGAGAAGCTCAGCAATAAAGCAAGCGACAGACAGCCACCAGACTTGCTCATAACAAACGCTTATCCTTCGGAGGCTCAGGCAGTTCCGGTGTCTGCACGGTTGGCTGCCATCCGTTGAACTGACGCCACAATTCATACCAGAGCGGAACATCTCCCAGAAGAATCCACCCGCTTACTTGCGCCCCGGGTCGCAGATAAAGCGTCGACGGCCAGGGCTCCGTTTCGTGTTTGGCAATTGCATCTTTATCGGGCACCACGATAATACGATAGCGACTTTTGCCGTCATCCACCGCATCAATAACAGAAACAGTTCCTGCAAATGTTCCAACCGCGATTCGAGGCCAACCGATGAACTGAAGCGCCGGCCACCCCGCAATCTGAAGACGAACAGACCGCCCCCGTGATACCAGCGGTGCATCCCAATCTCGTATGCTTAGTTCAGCGGCACGATCTTCCGTTTGCGGCGCAATAACCGCCAGGACCTCGCCCGCGTTCACTGTTTCACCGGCGCCAACCCGCATGAGCCGCACGATGCGACCGGTGCATGGTGCCACAATTTTTCTCTGTCGCACCCGCATCGACAAATTTTGGATTTCGATCTCAAGCCGATAAACATCAGCATTGGTGCTGGCAATGATCTGGTTAGCATCAGCCATGGCCGCCTGGATAGCGTTGATTGACCCGCCCGTATCAGATTGAGTACGATTGCGTTCCAACTGCGCTATTTTCGCATCTTCCTGAGCTACATCCAACCCCGCCAGTGCACGTTGAACTTCAGTTTTTGCTTTCACTTGTTCCAGTTCGGCTAGCTCTTTGTCGCGCTTCGAACGAAGACCGTCGTCAAAGAGACTGGTGATTCGCTCAACTTGCCACTGGGCAGTTTGCAAATTCTGTTTAGCAGCCTCCAGGGTCTGCTCGGCCGCCAGAATTCGATCATGCGCTTGCCGCATTTTCTCGACGGCTGCCGGCACCGCCGCGCTTCTTGACCCCGTTGAATTGGTCGCTTGCTCGCTCAGGGACTGAAGGCGCGACTCTGCTGCGGTTCGCTTTGCCAATAAAGAATTCTTTTGAGCGAGCAGACTAGACATTTGACCTTCGTCAAGAAACCGTGAATCTACTTCTGCCAGGTCGACTATGGGTTGTCCCGTCTTCACGTCGTCACCATCTCTGACGTACCAGTTAACCAGTCGCCCCGGTATTTGTGACGCAATGGGTTGTGGTCTGTGCATGGGAGAGAAGACAATAATCTTGCCAGTGCCCGTAACTGATTGACGCCAGGGAATAAACATGGCGGCTACAATTGTGCCCACGATAGTGAAAATTATGAGGCTGATTACCAGTGTAATCCCCGGTGGTGTCTTCACCATTTCAAGCGCGTGAAATTTTATAACAGAAGGACGACCTTTGCTGCTCGTATTCTTGCCGGTATCATCTCTATGATCGGTAGATGCATTGGTTGATTCCATGCTCACCTCCCGCTCAGTCTTACCAGATCGGCAAGGTTAGGAAAGAGTTTCTCAAATTCGCTGTTCCGTTTGGCGATCAACTCCTTTAGTGAACCAGACTCTACGATGGTACCGTCCTTCAGACATAAAAGCCGAGACGATTGAAATATGGTGTCGGCATCTTGCGAAATATCGATAACTGTCCAGGTAGTATCCGACGAGTAGAGACGCTCAATTATTCGTAGTTTCGTATTTTCCTGAATGCCTGTAAATGCCTCATCTAGAATCAATAGTTGTGGTCTTTGCACAATGGCTCTGGCAATCATCAATTTTTGAATTTGCCCTCGTGACAGGTTGCGTCCAGCGCTGAGCAATTGAGTCTTCAGCCCGTCGGACATGTGAACGAGGTCTTCCTCGAAAGCTACCATCTCCAAAGCCCATAGAACATCCTTGTGCGAGAGGTCGGTCCGTCCAAAAGTAACGTTGTTCTCAATACTCCCCTCAAATACGTCGTTGCTGTCCGTAACGAGCGACACAATGCTACGAAGGCTGTCTATGTGGATGTGGCGCACGTCCACCCCGTTTATCTCAACTATGCCGGCGCTGGGCTCGAGTAATCCACAGAGCACATAAGCTAATGTAGATTTACCTGAACCATTCGGACCGAACAGACTCACTCTTTCACCGGGTTCAAGGGTAAGGTCGAGACCGTTCAGTACCGGGCTGTTGTTGTCGAAGGTAACTTGCAAACCTCGCAGACGGACGGACGCACCGGCGGCGGTGCGCTCCACTGTCAAACCGTCTCTTCTCTCTAGCGGAAGATCCTCGACATACCCGATTTTTCCTAGCGCGGAGAGCAGTTCGTATAGAGTCTGCAGATTTCTCGTAACTCGCTCTATGGCCGGAAGCATCTGAGTGACTACCAGCTGGGAAGCTACAAGCTGCCCGAGAGCCAACTGACGCTCGATTACTAGCCAGCCGCCTATGGCCAGTACGCCGGAGGCAGCAAATGCTTGAAAGAATGCCAGTGCCGAAGCCTGGCGGAACAGAATGCTAAAGTGTTTTCTTCTTGCATGGGTGTAGTCAACGACCAATCGATCCGTGTTTTGTAAAATATGCAATGGAAACTTATTCAGCTTTATGGATGTTTCGCAGCGCCCGAGTTCTTCCAGCCATTCTGCAACAAGATACCTCTTTGCAGTTTCATTGCTTCGTGTTTTATAGCCGCCGATTCCAAGAATGAATGCCTCAAACACGAAGAATCCGATCACAATTAAATTAAACCCGAGCAGATACGGGCTGTATAGCGCCAGTAATGTCAGCCCTATAAGAATCTGCAGGACTGCTGCAGGTACATCCAGAAGCAGATTAGCGAAATTGCCTTGTACGGTGATAACGTCGAAAAATCGATTTACCAGGTCGGGTAGATATTCCTTCGATAGCCGCGAGTGTTTGATACGTGGAACACGGTATGCAATGCGCAAGGCAATGCGGTTAAAAGCACGCTGGCGAACCAGTTCTACCAGCCAGATCGTCAATAGTCTAAGCAATGCGGCAAAAACAAGCCCGCCAAGCACCAGCGACGCAATGACAACAATTGGTTGCAGGAAAAATCCTGCGGCGATCGTATTCACTACCATTTGAGTCGAGAGCGGAACCGCCAGACTGAGCACTCCGCCAAGGGAACTGTAGATGAGTATCAACACCAGATCGCGTTTATCTTCCACTATCATGCGCCAGAGCCGCAGATAGGGAGATGTTGATACTCCCGGCTGATTGGCGTCACCTGCGGGATAAAGGACGCGTTCCAGTGGTTCGACTGTCATCGGGTTCCTATACAAGAGCATGGCTTAAACGCAGCGCCTTAATTCTACCAAGCGCTCGCGACGCAGACATAAACCGAGCCGAGTCTGTGATTTTTCTAGTTTGTCCTGTGCACCGGTCAACCGCAGGGCTCCTACTCTTCTTTGGCGGAAACAGGTTCGCCGACGACCGTCGGGCGCGTCTCAACGCAGCGAAGCAGATTCCTGCCACGAACTTACTCTATCTTGCTTAAAGTCGTAAATGGTAGCCATGGTCAGGTCTGCGAGATCTTTGTTACTTTTCTCACCAGCTATGTGCCGGGCGCAGTGGCTCCCACTTGTGTCTATCTCGAATGCACTGATTGCGCCCGGGCTGAGTCTACTGACATGATCGGCTCCGCTCGATGTGACTCAATGCACACGCCTGAACCGCTGCCCGGGTTTGGCCGCTGATCCCGCTACACCAACCAGTGATTAAGGTTTTGGCGACAGCCCAAGATTCAATTTCTCTTTGCACGACGGACAAAAATCTGTCTCACCATCGACTGTCTTTACAGTTCCCTTTGCGTCTTCCATAAGGCATCCGCGCCGGGGACAATGGTCGAGACCATAGGTGTGCCCCAATTCGTGCGATACAACTTTAGCAAAACGATTTCGAAACATGGAATCAGAAACTTTAGCAACAGTGCCCTTCATTCTGAACGTCGATACCACACAGGGTCTTCCACCCACAGCTCCCTGTCCGAGGATTCCCCAATCAACAAATTTTCCTTTGGTGGTGGAGATGTCGACGTTAGTTAATCCCAACACCTTCGTTGAAGTAGTGTCGGTTTTCTCCAGGTATTTCAGAAGTTTCTCCGCTCTATATCTGGCACGAGACGGATAATAAGCCTCTTTCGGTAACTCTTTCTCTGCTCTAACAACAACATCAACACGGTAGTTCTCGATCAACTGCTGCTTTACTCGCTCGATGAGCTGTGGATCAAATTTACCGAGAGGTTGAATGGCAATGATTTGCCTATCTGCCGCAACAACGGGACTATTCAAAGCAGCAGTCAACACGAGCATTAATATTGTTGGCAGATTCTTGTACATGTTCGCATCATACTAAACAGCCTCGCTGTCCGCAAGCACGACATTCGAGCGAGAAATTATTTAACAGCCAAGGGATTCCTTAGTCGCTGCCCGACGCCACCGATTAAAACCGGGGCAATTTCGTTCTTTGAAGGAAGCCACGAGCGAAGTTTGCTCACTGTCGGGTTTCGATTGAAAAGCAGTTCAAGTCTTTGGCACTCACGAGCTAGATCTTCAAATTCAGGTATAGAGCGATTGGTTCGCAAGAATGCTTCTGCTTGTTTCGAACGCGGACCGTGCTGCCCCATTAACTCTGCAAAACGGGAAAGCGCTTCTCCTAACTCCGGCGATGCGGGAGGTTCCGCTTCGTCATAAGGAAGTGGTAAGCCCCTTCCCCTTCGTCCAAAATTAGTCTCAAGCAAATCGACTTCTTTGCTCAATTCAAGAAATTCGGGCGCATCCGCATATTTCGTTCGCACTACTTGAGCTTCAGCGGATTTGACCCCACCCGCCCGAACAGCTTCGCTGTATTCTGCGATTCCTTCTGTGGTTCGTGTCATTTCGGGGTTTCTTAATTCACAATTGTAATCCCAAAAAAATCTAGAACCATTTGAACCTTGCCGGCCACTGGATTCAGGAGCCTGTATCGGTCGCTGCACCTCTGGAGGTATCACTGAGGAAGGAGACGGTTTTGTAAACAGACGGCCAGCACCGGCAAAGGCCGCACCCATTCCCGCGAACGCCCCCATGGATAGCAATACATCTTTCTCGGAAGCAAGCGTGCCGTGTTTTGTTATCGAATTCAGTTCTGCATTGATGAATCCTGCAGGCAACCCGGCTATCGCCAAGCTGCCGATGTCACTTTGTACTATCGACGCCAACGGTCTAAGGGACTTGAACTGTTCTAGCTTTCCGCCAAAACCTTTAAGCGCTAGAGCTGTTCCAGTCATAGCTGCGAAAGTAGCTGCACCGGTAAGCGCACTGCCTAGCCGCTGCTGGAAAAAATCTGCTGTAGATGGACTTTCATTTGGACGAAGCATTCCCTCAACTATTGCACCTGTGGCTGCAGATTCAATAATCAACCGGCGCGCCGAAACCATGCCAGTGACCGCGGATTCCGCACTGCCAAAAATTCGATTGCTTGCTCCTCTTACTCCCCTATGCACAAGGAGAAGTGGCACTACCGTTCCGACGACGCTGCCAACCAGTTGGGCTCCTTTTTCGAAATCGTTAGCTGATTTACTTAATTCAGGAACGAGCCTCAGGTGAGCCGATAAGTTAGTACCAAAAACTTTATCCACCAACTCCGTCGCTCCGGAAATCGGTGTTTGAATTGCTCCATGTATAGCCGCGTGTCCGGCTTGCCCTGCTACGCGCAAGACTTTCACTACCGGTGAGAAATCGGTTCGTTCCTCCAAGAGGTTGGATAACGTGATGCCATCTGTTTTTCCTACGCCGTCTCTCAGATCAACTCTAAATCTATTTTCCATTCAGGACACTCTAATACTTCTTACGTAAAGGAACGCCCATCTCCCCGGGGGTCATTCTATCGATGATATTTGCAACGAGCAATTCGTATTCACCGCAGACCCAACCGTGTTTCCCGAATTACCTGCAGCACGCCATTGCCGCTGCTGCAACCGTAAACACCTCTGCCGGTCTGTAGAAGTTAAATGTCGCCTCCACCCGGGACCTTGGGAAGGCAGGGACCACGCTAGAAGCACCGCCAGTATCAACATACTGGCGGTGCAGCGTATTCAGGGAATCTCAGTCAGCTGCGCCGATCACTCTAGGCAGTGGTGACAGAAGCGGTCTGCAGTGTAGCATTCATAGTGATGTTGGTATTGAAGAGCTTAGAAATCGGGCAACCCGTTTTTGCGTTATCCGCGGCGGTGCGAAACTGCTCTTCCGTGGCATCAGGAACGGCTGCCGATACTTCAAGGTGAACCTCTGTCACTGCAAACCCGGACTCAAGTTTCTCTAACTTTACGGTAGCAGTGGTTCGGATACTATCAGCGGTCAAGCCTGCACTTCCTAATTGACCGGAGAGTGCCATCGAGAAACAACCAGCATGAGCAGCAGCAATCAGTTCTTCCGGGTTGGTTCCTTTGCCTTCTTCGAAGCGTGTACTAAAACTATATTGTGTATTCTCCAGCACGCCACTTTCTGTTGAGATTGTGCCTTTGCCATCTTTGAGTCCCTTTTGCCATTCGGCCGATGCTTTTCTCTTCATGGGAGCAATCCTCATAATCAAAGTAATTTTTCAATTGAAAGGATATTACATTCATCGCTCAGCAATCGAGACTGGTTACAGAAAGTAACTATCCCGCATCAGGTGTGCACATCCGTAGCGCTTTCTGTTGTGGTGACAAGCACCGCGCAAGTCTGCGCCTCAGTCCGGCCAACAAAAAATCGGTCTGAAAGTAGCGGCGTCTTGCCATGTTACTGCGGCTTCCACCCGACGTTGCCAACTCATATTTTCAGAAAGTCTCTGCGGCGTGCGCAAATCTGTCATGCTGCGAGCAAGAGTTGCTTCGTTATCTGTCTCAAATACCGTCAAATATCGATCCGGATTTCGCGACACGCTCTTGTATCGGCGAGCACCCGACCAGCTCGGTATTTCGGCAATTTGCAGCGGCAAGTAGTCATCCTCGTACCAGCGTTCAAATTCATCTTCGGACTCAGTGCGCACTTCGTGTTGCCAAACAAAAACAGGTCCCGTTAGAAGTGCGCTCTCGGCTCGTTTACGCCGGTGTTTCCAGCGAGGAACATAGGTAATCCGAGCAAAGTTGGTGAGGTGACGCTGCTTCCATTGCCCGAATTCCTTAATCACATCTGCCACTTGCGGACGAGCGAATATTTCGTCTATATTATCTGATGCACTGCAAGACAGTTGATAGAAAGTCAAAAATGGTTTGTTGTACCAACGCAACGAGCCGGCGGTCGCAAATTCCTCGTAGCGCACTATGCGATCGATTTCGGGCGAATGTTTCATTAGCTCTGGCAAAAACTTACGATGATAGAAATGGTTGAACTCAATTTCCACCTCGGGAGAAATAGAGAAATTTACCAGAATTAGAGAAGTGTCCATAATGTTCCGCCTGCTCCTTGATTATGTAATTGCCATTTGCTCGATGCGTTGGTCGAAATAATCAAGGCGTGTTCACAACCGGAGCAGATAGAATGACGCTATTGTCAAGCCCGAAGCTTCGCATGACAGGAGTCTGCAGTTGCGCTCGATCCTTCAACACTTCTTCCTGCACTTTGTCTTTCAAATATCCAAACGCCTGTGAAATTGTAGTTTGACGCCCGTTCACCTTTAACCCCTCAATCAGCCGGCGAGTAAACACGCTGTTTGGATAGTTTTTTGATTCCCACGACTCTTGTTCGCTCCCACTGGAAGCAATGATCATTTGTCCCTTATTCAGCAAAATTTTCCCCGAATCAAATTCCGCTTCTCTTCTCAGCCCCTTGGCTCCTTGTGCGCCCGCCTCACTGTGGCATACATCAAGGAGCAGCAGAATTCTATCGGAATGCGTCTCTTCTTTGATTATCTGACAAATCCATTCCATCGTTATACCGGTTCCTAGAATGTTGTCCGGGTCTGTGTCATGAGCAATGAGAAAATTCACGCCGGTAAGATCTCGCTTTACCGCCGTTCCATGACTCGATACATAGACCACTACCAGGTCTTCCGGACGCGCTAAATGCCCCAGCCATCCTTTGCCCAGTTGATCAAAGATTTTGTCGCGCGTGGCTTGTTCGTCTGTCAGAACCTTGACGTGATCAGCTTTAAATCCTGCGTAGCCAACCAGGTATTGAGCAAAATCAGCTGCGTCCTTAGCTGCATAAGTAAGACTGACATTGGGATCTTTGAACTTGCTAATCCCTACAACAAGAGCCCACTTATCTCGGATGGAGTTCCGCGCGGCCCGGGTTGTCGGATCTGATGGTATCTGATCAATTTTCTGGCTCTGTTGCGGCGCCATCGTGGTTGACGAGGTCGATGAAACATTTTCTGGTTGCGGAGTCTTCGACACTGACACTGTAGCAGGATTTTGCGTCTCAACGATGGCGCCTGCCGGTTGTGCTTGCCGCACAGCCCGATAGTTGGGCATGTATTCGAAACCAATAAGCTTCTTTGAATTGCTTTGAAAATAGTGTTGGAGAATCTGGTCAAATCTCCAATTGTTGGAAGCAAGCAAGTTGGCTCCAGGCAGATCAAGTCCGGCTTCCGCTTGACTGCCCCTGCATACGAAAACCCAATGATCGCTCGCTTTCACAGCCTCGAGAATTGCCGCATTCGGTAGCGAGAGTGATTTTGCCAGTGCCGCGCCATAGACCGATCTCTTGTCACTCGAACCGGCCACCAACACATCGTGCGCCTCACCGTTCGGGTCCATCTTTTCGACCGTCACGGTATCAATGTTGGTCACGCCTGTCAGGCGCTCCAGAGTTTGAGTTGAGACGTTCGTTCTGAGCAGGTTGAGTTTCGCATCCTGTTTATCGTTGAATCTTAGCGGGCGCAAACTCCCTGTGCCTTTCAATACGATCCCTCGAGTTTGCTGAACTGCATTGAGCGTTTGCGGTCTCTCAGCATCCAAGCCCCCGTATTCCAGACCAGGCATGTCTGGTGCAAAGTCAAAACCGTTTTCCTTACAGTCCTCGATCTTACCCATGCGATCATTGGCAAACGATCGAAGAACGACAGCCGCGGCTTTCAATGTTTCTGGCTCTAGTGTCGCAGGAACAACACGAGGCAACACACCAACAAGATATTCTTCCAAATCTAAAAGGTTAATGGCCGTCACCGTGGTGCCATGATTGATCAATTCCAAGCATCCTCTGTACCAGGCACCATTCACATTTATGCGGTGATCAGCTGCTCCCACTGTGGCTCGACGATCTTCCGGTAAACGGAAAGATGCGCCGGTCTCTTCGTTGGTTACGAAACCTTTTTCCACCGAATAAAGCTGTTCCGGCACAAGCGAATAGGCGAGCTTGTTATCTATGTATACTCCACCCTGCTGCCAAACGGCGAACCGGACGACCTTGTTTTTGGTAACTAATCCGATACGGATCGCCGTAATCATCATCGGGTAAGGTGAATCGAGTTCCGCCGCTTGCACCGGCATCACCGCATACGGTGGCATGCCCTCGCCCGTTATCATTGAAATCATCATCACGCCCGACAACAAGACCGATAATGCAAGAGTTCTCTTCATATGCTCCTCTTCGAATGACTGGCCCGCTCTCGTTTCTTTCCGGTTCCTCGTCGAGCTTCGTTCGCTATGACACAGTCCGTTATGTTTGCAATGTCTTTAAATTATAGGCGTTCGTTCCGCTCGCTGCACCACGACTCTTGTAGGCAATTTGCTCGCTTATGTTGGCATCTAAAGTGCAGAGGATGCATCCTCGCCACAATAATATCAGCGGGACAGCACGGAAAATTGGCGGGTGGCCAGGTTCACCACGGCAAGGGCTCGACTCGACAGGTGATGTCATTAACGTGAACCGCATCCTTGAACTCGACCCGGCTCGCCTTTGCCAGGTTCGCGAACATGCTCCGTGCCCTTCATGCATTGGACGTTCCCATCGATTCAAGTTGATGATTACCAGGACCTTAGCTCACTGCAACCGAAATACTCTCTCATTGTGTCTTTGGGTTGCGCCAAGTGATGGCTAACCCGGCACAGCGCTACAGAGTCTTAAACCGCCTCTCATTAGAGCAGACCCGGCATGACAAGATTCAATAACTCGACAACCTCGCTCGATGTGCCCTATGCCCGGTCACACGGAAGCTCCAGCAGATATAGGTGGACCGAAAGACTCCCCGCCTTGATTCGGAGACTCTAATAAGCCAGAAGTAGCAGATCCGGGGTAAATTCGCCGTGATTCGCTCTTACTTCTTAATTGGCAGTAGAATAGAAATTACACATTAACCGGGGGATTTAGCAGGATGACGTCACGAATTCTTACCATCATTCTGAGCGTTGCTTTAGCACCTCTAATTGCTGCCCCGACATTTGCACAAGACGGCGTTTCGAGCACGGTGACTCGGCGAACTGTTATTCAGAGTACCTCTAATACAAAGACAGATGCTGGAAGCACCACCAACTCCAGTGGCTCTTCTTCTGATGGAACGCAATCTTCAAATAATGAAAGCTCCGAAGTGGTTGAACAAAGTGGAGTGATGGGTTTTCGAAAATCAAATAAATTTGTGCCCAAATACAAGGAACGCATCGAAACTTACAAAGGCCAAATTGCATTGGGGCAGAAGGCCGGATGGTTAAGCGCGGACGACGCAGAAAAATTCACCAGGGAGCTGGGCCGACTTACCGAATTGGAAGCCGCCGTATGTGCAAAAAACTATGTGAAGCCCGACATAGATGATTTAGATAAGCAATTCACTAAATTCAACATGGAATTTTCCAATGCCGGGCAGAAGAAGCCTGCGCCGGCATCCACCTCTTCGGCAGCAACTCCGCCATCCGCGGTTTCCACAACCGCAGCGTCGAAGCCGCAAGTTAAAACAGCAACTCAAAGCAAGTCCACAAAGGCTGCGCCACCAGCCAAGGGCGCAGCCAAAGCGGCACCAAAGACAAAATAGTAATCGCGTTTTTTGATTGCTTGTGAGGAATTTGCAAGTGTCTGTAAGAATCCAATTACAAACAAGCCTGCCAAAGAAGACCTTTTTGAGGATCTTGCGATCGGCTAAAAGTTGTTCTGCCATTCTTTCGACCGGTCTCGTTCTGTTATGCGGGTTGTCGCAGTCGGTCCAAGCAAGTGACCCGGCTTCTGAAGACACAGTGCCCTCCATCGATCGACCGGTTAAAGACAAATGGGCGCTCATTATCGGCATTAGCGAGTTCAAAGATAAGGGTCTTAGTTTGCGTTTCCCCGCCAAAGACGCAACGGATTTCTACAATTTTCTGATAACCGAAGGAAACTTTTCAAAAGACCACGTTAAAGTGCTTACCAATGAACAGGCAACGCGTGAAAACATTCTCGATGAGCTTGGTGACAAGTGGTTGCCGAGAGTTGCAATGCCAGACGACCTTGTGGTGATATACCTGTCTACGCATGGAAGTCCCTCGGAAGTTGATGTTGGCAGCGTCAATTATCTGGTCGCCTACGACACAAATAAAGATCGCCTTTATTCCACTGGCATTGCTATGCAAGATCTTTGTCGTATTGTGAAAGCCAGAATTCATTCTGACAGAACTCTTATTGTTCTCGACGCGTGCCACAGCGGCGCCACTACGCCTGATGGCAAAGGTATTTCGCGCACCGGCAACGCTAATGCCGAGGAAATTGCCCAGGGCACAGGGCAGATGGTGATCTGCTCCAGCCAGCCAGCAGAAATTTCGTGGGAATCAAAATCGGCCTCTAACAGTGTTTTCACAAAGAGACTGATCGAGGCGCTTCATCTCAAGGGAAACCAGACATCGCTAGGGGAAGCTTTCGACTTTCTGAGAGAAAAGGTTCAGGAGGATGTGCTGCGCGAACGAGGACAAATGCAAACTCCTGTACTTAAGAGCAAGTGGAAGGGAACCGATTTGCGCTTAGGAGTCAAACCGGTGGATCCCCGCGAAGGATTGGACGATGCAGAGTCATTGCCGAATTCGGCAATGACCAAAGTACCAATTTCAGGGAAGCCGCCGGTGGACGTAAAAGCACCCTCAGGTCCAGGTAATCCGCCGGCTCGTGCGCAGGAATCAATTCAACTTGCTTACAGCCGCTCCACCGACAGCACAGTTCAAAATAAACCTGCTATCAGCTCCGCACGCAAAATCGCTACAACAAACACACGAGAAATCAATCCTGGACCTTCGGCTGTGCAATCCGGCAATGACGCATTCTTAGCCGAGAAGGCATTGCGCGATCATTTTACAAGAATGGCGTTTTCGTCTCCCGCCGAGGCGTACGCAGATTTTACCGAATCAATAAAGAAGGTTACTCCTTTTGCTCGATATCAGGTAAATATGCGAGTGCAAAAATATGTACCTGCCGTGGCAAATATGCCTGCGGAGGCATTTAAGCACGTGAGCTGTTCGCCCGCCCGAGCAGCGATTCTGGTAAATGAGAAATGGATTACCGGTCTCAATATTCTGTGGAGCTACTCCCTTGCAAAACAAAATGGGGTTTGGCTGATAGACGGATTTAGAAAGATAACGCAAGCAGAGTGGAACGCTCTACGATGACCAAATTCGGCATAACGAATTCGCCGGAAAGTGCTAACAATTCAGCGATCCACGGAAATGCCACAAATCACGGATATTATGCACACACTGAATTTCCCGATTCTGTTTGAAGCAGAGAGTTGTCGTGGGAATCGCTTGCTCGCACCCACGCATTCAGTTAGGAGCTTCATGCCAAAGTATTCTCTTATAGGCCGCCTCGCATCTTTGTTTATTCTGGCAATTCTCGTTGTTGCAGTACCAGCAAATTCGTTGGCAAGTCCTACTATTGTTGCTTCGAAAAAGCAGGACCAGCTACCAGTCGTCGGCGGGGAGCAAAGCGAGCCAGGAATTGAAGCGCGTCGTTGTGCTTCCAGGCATGATGAGCGATCGATTAAAGTAAAAATGGTCGTCAACGCAAGCCCGCAAAACGTTTGGAAGGCCATCTGCGACACCAGAACCGATGACCCGGATGTGAAATTCTCTAAAATTACTAAGATCAGTGAAACCCAACGCTTACTAGAACAGAAATATGTTTCTCTTCCATTCCTCGGTTCAACAACCTGTGTGCTACATATCAGCGAAGATCCGGGCAAGCGAATAGACTATGAACTAGTTAAGTCGGATCATCTGTCTGAATTCGCAGGCACGTGGATTTTGACACAGGGGGAAGATGGAAAATCAACGATCGTCGAAGTATCAAATCACATAAAGCTAAAGTTTCCTCTCCCTCAGAAGATAGTTGACGGCTTTGCTCACCACAAGTTGAAGTCTCGAGTGCAGATGGTTAAAAATACCGCTGAAGCCCACGAGGTGCAGTTGGTACAGGCGCCGGAGTCTGCCGGTTCGAGATTCAGTCACGAATAGACGTTCTCATTGTCATTTCTGCCAGATTATGGCGGGCGTTCCCCTGGACGGTTCTTCCCAACCCCCCAATCAGTCAACCGCCGGACCGCCGGATAGGTAGAGGCTAGCGAGCGCTCGCTCGGCCCGGGATCTGATTGAACGCTCTGCGATCGCATTGAGGTCGAGCGCACAGGAAAGTTCTGATCATACAGTCGATTGTTAGAGAGCACGATGATTGCCCGGCAGTTCAATTGAATGCTTGATCGAACCATTGTAAATAAAAACTCTCCCATGGATGCTTTGATTGGTTGAGACTTGCAAGTTGTCGATTCTCGATCCTTCAAATCGCTCCCGTCTCAGACGAGAGTTTTTTTTGTCCCCAAAAATTGATTGTCCCGGTGTGCCAGAGAGAAATCCTAGAATTCTTCCATCAAATGACACGAAAGCTCCTTTGTGTGTTGTGTCGCAAAATTGCAGTGCATTCCTTCCACTACAAATCTACCAAACGATAATTGCAGAATAATAAACATGGGCACTCGCTGAATAATATAACAAGACCTTCGCCCCAATTCGTTGCAGTCCGCCATTCCATGCAGAGGCCGCCGCCTTCAGCGGCAATTCGAGCTTGTCCTGGTAATATCTGAGGTCCAGACCGGCTCAACAACGTTGAGACGCAATGAGCTAGAGTGACTAAAAACCTCCCAAGCCCATGGTCGGCTTAGCTACCACCATACGAGGCACAGCCCCCGCAACTGCTTATTCTCTCTGCAGCAGGTAAGCTGTTGCGGGATTCGGGTAGATATTCATTTGAGTCGTTTGGAGAGCATGTCAATGAATTCCGCCATCTCGAAGTGCACCGCTGACCTGGAAGAGTATCTGAAAACGGTTAGTGAGTTTGAAGCAAGTGTGCTGTTGAATCGAAATGGAATCTTTAAGGAAATCCAAGTTAGCCGATACGATCACAAATTGAGATTATCGGAGGCAGGCGACTTCAGCCGCGACTGTGCTGACCTGCCAACTTTGCTTCTCCTGATGGCGGAACTGAGTAGCGATGGCAAAGTGCTCATTGATACTCTTTCCGTGAGAACAAAACCTAATGGGCAAGTCAACGCCAATATAGTGAGTTCTGAAGATCACTTGCACCGCTTAACTCGTCAGGTGTGGATGACGCTGGCGCAAGAAACAAGGACATTCGAACCTGCAGGCGACTGCACTGAACGCAATGCATCACTCGAGAATGACCTGACCCGGTTCGAAGCATCTTCTGCCAGCGTGTGGGTAAAATATCACGGTTTTATCAGAGAGTTAGAACTCACCTCAAACCAACACGGAAAATTTTTGCATATTTACATGAGAAATGTGCCTGAAACCCTCCACAATTTTCACTACCGTGCGCCAGATCTGGCTGGTGCATTTGCCGCATTGGGTCACCTGGCTACAGATGGCGAATTCTTCGTAGACACCCTAACCGTTAAGACTAGAGAAGAGGCTGGAAATAACATGCTGGATGTAGAAGTTGCCAGTCCTCTTTACCAGCGATGCAGATCATTTTGGTCCGGCGTAGCACGCATAGAGACAACCGGCGGCGAAGATTCTCTTTCACCGGCTGACGTTCGAAGAGATCAACAAAAAATGATCAAGCAGGAACTTGGGACGCTGCTTCCTGCTTGTTTGCTGGCTGGGGAATCTGGTGTCAGCCTATGGAATTCCAGAAACGAAAAGAAAAATTTCAGTTTTGAGGGCACCAACTGTAGCGGTCTTAACCTGTCCGGTATCTCCATGATGTCGCTCAACTTTAAAGGAAGCAACTTCGCAGCGACCATTCTGCGGAATGCATGGATGCAAAACGCAGATTTCTCCAGAGCATCCTTGGTCCACTGCGATCTATCGCACAGCAACCTGACAGGCTTCAAAGCAATAAAGGCGGACTTCACCGGCGCCATCCTTACGAATGTGCGATTGTCTCAATCCACTCTCAAAAATGCAGTCTTCAAGAATGCTGATGTTTCAGGAGTTGACTTTGGTGAAGCCGATCTGTGCGGAGTTGATTTGACAGCCTGTAAGGGCTACTCCACCGCTCAGTTCATCGGCGCGAAATACGATGAGACGACAAAACTGCCTTCCGACCTTCCACACGCGCAGTGGAGCAAAATGAAGTGGAAAGGACAAGGAGTGGATCCCTACAAGGACCTCATGAAGAAAAATTTTGTTAGTGCGGCGCCCACTGACTTCGAAACTTTCATCGTGCACATACAGCAGCACTTTGACAAAGCCCGACTAGGAAAATCACTAAGCATGCTAAAGAAAGAGTCATTTCAATTATTTAGCGAGCAGACGGAAGCAGAGGTTGTCGGCGTAATCAAAAGCCAGACAGATAAGGAGCTAGTTTACGCCTGCAGACTTGGTTTTGATGGTACATTCACTTGCTGTACGCAAAACCTGAAAGCATGTGGTGGCTTGCGCGGTGCACTTTGCAAACACATTCTAGTTCTGGTAATAGGACTAACCAAGGCAGGCTCCCTTGATCCGAAGCTTGCCGGACAAGGAGTACTGGCTAGCACTGTCGAAACACCAAACATAAACAAGGATGCGATGAGTGATATCTTCTTGAAGTACAAAGGGGTAGAAAACGGAGAGGTCGATTGGAGACCAACCGAAACCATACCTGAAGACTATTATTCGTTTTAGGCTCGGTGTCGTCTGGTCCGATTGGCGGTGAAGAGTTACACGGATTTACCACCCTGCCATTGTTGCAGGGTGGTAAATCTGGTGTAACTCTCATAAGGGCATTTGGACTGGTTGACTTTACTTGGGAGAAACACTTCGGCGGAGAATTCGAGCTGCTCGTCTTACCAGCTATTGCCCGGTCTGCGGGTTCCCGGGCGGTTGATAGGCCTGTTAAGTCAACCCGTATAACAGAACTGGATTTTTGCGCGCAGACCAGGTGAAAGTGAAGCCTCCGGCGGCTGATGCTGCCCGATGGCGTTCTGGATGCACCCATCCGGTTTTGCAGAGACGATTGTGTGGCATAAACAGCTTGCGGCCCACTCGATTGGGAACGGCTCCAAGCATGACAAAATTGCAGCCCGGCGAAATCATTGACGACCGATACCTACTCGTTGATCTATTGGGAGAAGGCGGGATGGGCAGCGTGTTCAAAGCTCAGGAACTCGGTCTTGAGCGAGTGGTTGCTATCAAGTTCCTGCAAAATTCGCTCTTGTCGGAAGACCAGTGGAGCATGCGTTTTGAACGAGAAGCAAAAGTACTTTCTGGACTTGCACACGTCAACATAGTTCGGTTTTATCGGTTTGGTATGCTTGAGGAGCACTATCCCTACATGGTCATGGAGTATGTTCAAGGTGAAAGTTTGCGAGCCCTCTCTGCAAAACATCAACTAACAATAGAACAATCCGTTGCAATCACAATTCAGGTATGTGATGCATTGCAAGATGCTCACAAGAAGGACATAGTACACCGCGATCTTAAGCCGGAAAACATACTCGTTATGCAGAATCGCGAAGATGTGGTGCAAGTTAAAGTTGTAGACTTTGGTCTTGCCTCAATACGAGCAACATCGAGTCAGCAACTTACACGCACCGGTATGATTGTGGGAAGCCTGCCTTACATGAGTCCGGAGCAATGCATTGGAGAAAAATCCGATGAACGTTCGGATGTGTACTCGCTCGGATGCATTCTCTATGAACTAATCGCAGGAAGAGTACCATTCACTTCGCAAAATCCCATGGGATTGATTCATCAGCATGCAACTGTGATGCCACCTCGACTGACGAAGCCTGTTAATGGTGTTACCATTCCCCGAGGTCTGGAAGCCGTGATCTTCAAGACTTTAGCCAAAGAGCCGGAAAGTCGCTATCAATCGATGGAGGATCTTCAACGAGATTTGGAACTAGTCCTTGATGGTCAGCCGGCCAACGTTTCTGCAGGTTTACTTGAGACCAGGCAGGGAGGTACATTGCACTATATCGCGATTGGTGCGGCACTGTTGGCAATAATTGGAACGGTAGCGTTTGCCCGCTACAACATGGCTGTAGTTGCTTCGTCGAGTCTCTCGGATTCAAGAAATCCAGATCGCGTGAAACGGACCCACAGACATGCTCCAGAAGGTGCATTGCGAGAGGCATCCTTGTTGGGCGAATTGAGGTATACAGACAAGGCCGCTCAAGTAAAGAGCCTAAAGGAATCACTTTTGCAAGCAAATGATGCCATCAATGAGTTAAGCCACAGGAGCGCTCCAGATTTCCTTACTTTTCAGGCCTACATCATCAGAGCTGACACTCTCTGGAAACTGACAACAATTACGAAAGACGTGGAATTCGCGCGGCAAGCGAACAAGGACTGCATTACTGCCGAAAGATACGGAACACTTCCAGATGGAC
Organism: Candidatus Obscuribacterales bacterium; assembly: GCA_021732565.1. Taxonomy (GTDB): domain Bacteria; phylum Cyanobacteriota; class Vampirovibrionia; order Obscuribacterales; family Obscuribacteraceae; genus JAKFUT01. The sequence goes on along the minus strand of JAKFUT010000056.1, from coordinate 13,701 downwards.
GACTCGCCCGAATAACTGCGGGTCCAATTTCAACACGTGCAGTTATTTACGAAGAATGTTTGCATGATAACGACTCGGCGGACAGATTATTTCGCAAGGCAGTTGTGGTTTTCGAATCAAACATCAAGCTCGCCGATGAAAATGGCATTAATCTTGGTTCCCTTCCGCCCGACTTCATTTTTGCTATGCGTTCACACATTCTACGCTTGGCACATATACGTGGCGACAAAACGGTCACAAAGCAAATGCGTTCTCTCATCGACGAATGGAGTAAGGCTCGCAGAGGCGACTTCAGCACAAATGGTATGCAATGTTTGTGTGAACTCGCAGATTTATACCACTGCGAGAACAACTGCAGAGACCGAGATGCGATGCTAGCGCAGGGCGAAAAGATATTGGAGCGAGATCCGTTACTTTCGCATCGCGCTATGTCCGACGTTTATTCTATTCTGGCAGAATCAAATATCAGGTATGGACATCTTGACGTTTCTCTACGACAATTGCGAAGAGCCGTCGAATACTATACTACAGGCAATTGCAGCTCGAGGGGATCTAACCTTTTACTTGATCGTTTAGCAAAATTGTCCGAACTCTTAGAGAACGACCATCCGAATGAACAAGAAGAAATCAAAGCACTGATGAAACAGGTCAAATCGACAGAAATTTAGTCCCCGAAGTTGCTAATGCGACCCAATCTTGCGCTGATTCGGAAAGCGCTATGTGGCAAGACAGACAGACCAACAGAACCTTACCTGAGTTCAGTACATGCAAAGCGGACTTTTTAGCGCAATCTTTATAGGTTTCCTTCCTGCTTTTTATTGTCAGTAGAGAAAATCTCATTCAACTCGGAAAATGACGCCGCATCGCTAAAGCAATCAAAAGACCCTGTCTCAGCGATGCTCTTTGCCGCACGCAAAAATGCGGACCACGCAATTCGCGATAAGGCCGAGCCAACTGAGATGCGGCGAACGCCTAGCTCAGCAAGACGCGAAACAGAAAGTCCTGGAACGGCCGAAGCCATAATCACGTTCACCGGTTTCGGTGCTACCGCCCTCACAATCGCAGCAATTTCATTCTCGTCACGAACACCCGGTGCAAAAAGACAATCGGCGCCAGCTGCTGCATAGGCGACCAATCTATCGATAGCCGTACGAAACGGATCCGGATCTCCCACTAGCCATGCTTCACAGCGTGCTGTAAGAACAATGCCACTACCCGTGGCATCGATGGCCGCCCGGGCGGCTTTAATTCGCTCAATTGCCAAATTTCGCTCATAGAGCGGTGCGCTTTCGTCTCCTGTTGCATCTTCAATCGATAATCCAGCTGCTCCCGTGGCAATACAGAGAGTCACATTAGCTGCCACGCTTTCAGGTTCGTGAGCATAGCCGTTTTGGTAGTCGGCACTCACAGGTAAGTGAGTTGTAGAGACGATTTCGCTGATATGACTGAGAACGCTGTCCCTGGAAAGAGCCGTAACGGTATCAGGCAATCCCTGAGAAAATGCAACGCCCGCAGACGTGGTGGCAAGTGCCTTGAAACCTAGATGCTGAAGACATCTAGCCGATCCTTTGTCCCATGGATTTGGCAGGACGAAACAACCAGATTCATGCAGTTGACGAAATGTGCTAACAGCCAGCGACAGATCATTCTTAGTGGTAATCATTTAACAACTCCGGGAGGAAACAGGCCGGCTCACAACATCCCGAATATTTTATCACCACGTATCACAGATGGCATTTCTTCCGCCCAGTGCTCCGGATTGCACGGCACTTGATCTATCTGGCTCGTCATACTTGTACTTGTCGACACTGCATTGAGAAAGGACGGTGTCTCCAAATGTCATTCATCGATCGGAGTGAACTTTAACGGGTCTCCCTAATACCCACGCGCTGGAGAATCAACCAAAAACATTCAAGCCCCATCCCCCTTGATGGCGGAAGCTTGTGCGGTTGACCGCTGAACCGATGAAATGGCTCAGCGGGCATCTTGACCGATTTTACTGAGCGAAGGTTACTCGACTGTTATTACCAGGAATAAGTTTTTACAGAATTGCTGGCGTTCCCGGTGCTATTTTGAAAAGTGCCCTTTTGGAGACGAAGCAAATCGTCCCTACGGTCAGCTTGTTCTTGCTCCTGCTGGAGATTTGCTACCGTTCCGTTAAAGTCATCGCCAAAGTTGTTGGAGACAAATCTTTGGCGGAAGTGATGACCGCCGAAACCACAGCCGCTTCCGAAGCCATTTCCGAAACCGTTTCCGAAACCGTTGTGGTGAAAGTTATTGTACCCGTTATGGTGAAATGAATTACTATTCCAACCATAACCAGAGTTCGTTCCATGTCCGAAACCGTTTGACTGAACCGAGATGTGCCCCCCGCCTCCATTCCAGTGATTTCCTGCCATTGCTGGTGCTATGGCATTCATCCCAAGAGCGATGAGAACTAGACCGAGTTTGGCGCCTTTGATTGCTTGGTTCGTATTCATGATTAAATCTCCTAATCTGCATCCCGTGAATACCTGACATTTAGCTTCAGCGGATTAGGTGTAAATCCGAAAACTATTGTGTTAAAAGAATTTGGAGATTTCATGGAGTTGGATTTTTTGTGGAGTCCAAGCGCTCTGCTCGAATTTCTATCTATTCCGACCGGAGAACGGCGGCAAGAAACAGCAACCGGCCGCCCCCGCGGAATGAACAAGCGTAGAGAATTGTATGGCTCCGATTCCTAAGCGGCAACTGGAACACAAGGTTTCAAAAAACGTAACGGGAAAACCGGAACATAACCATTTTTGCGAAAACCTTTCGAGGATGAGTGCGTGTTACCATTGAACATCTCTAGATTGGAGCATCAGTTCACGGTACGTTTGGAGGTTGGATAATGAAGATACCTGCCGCGCTTGAGACATTAGCCAGAGACCGTGAGTTTTGGTCACGGTACTTTTGGCAAAACGACGATGAACTTGAATACGGCGAGCTAGCTAACGAAGTAGTCATATACACGGAAGAATTTTTGAAAGCGCAGTATGACCTTCGCGGTGCAGCCCGCCCGATTCCACCAGGACATTCATCGTGTCTAATAGAACTTGACTTTGGCGCTGACGGTTTACAGCTGGACATGCCACCAGACTTGACTAGCTTTGAGTTAGGGTTGAAACAGCCATCCGGCTCAGTAATACAGCTAGGGTGGGACGATCAAGCCCACTGGCACCCTCATGTTTTCAGATGGACGGAACTTGCCACCATCTGCAGCTCAGCTAGTTCGACAATGGAACCACTGGCGAATCAGGATCTGTTGCTATTGCTGCTTTGCCGTTTTGCACCGATCACATCCGATCCCGACTTCAACATCGCTGAAGCACTATTGAAATCGGCGTGGAAAAACCTTGGTCTGGAATGCCGGAACAGCGAAGACGGCAATGACGATGATTCCGATAACGGCGATGATCGCGATCATGACGATGCCGGTGATCGCAAAGGTGGTGGAGATGATTTGTACGATCACGTCATTGAGAAGATAGACTGCCGGAATAATGGATTCGAGTGGCGATTATCAGCAAAGGGCTGGGTCCTTTCTCAAGATGACGAAAATGAATACGACATCATTTGCTATAGCCTGCGGCATATCGATAATGACGAGTTTCCATTTGTTGAACTTTCCACCATGATCGCTGAAGCTGCTGAGCGAAGGAATTAGGACGCTTGAAGTTTGCTCACCAGATCTGGTTTCAAGCCTTATAGAACGGGCAATATGTTCTAGGAGGCACCTATCTTGTTAATCAGCATTCCGAGCGACCGACGAGATTCAAAATGTCCAAACTGTGCTGGCGTAATCCAGCCTGAAGCCATTATGTGTCGTTTCTGCAAGCGAGGAATATCAACTGAGCACTTTAGGAAATGCCGTTTTTGCGGAGAAATGATTCGGAAAGCCGCTATCAAATGTTGTTTCTGTCTTAAAGATTTGACTGAGCCACGTTCCGGACATCCACCCGAAGGTGCCCCTGTTCCTAGAAGACCTCTCCACCCGTTGGGGGCGGGAGCAGTCACACTACCTTTGCCAGAGCCAGAGGAACAAGATGCGATCAGTCATGACCCCAGTAAGGAAGATTGAGAACAGAGGAGCATTGGATTATGTCCCAGCCTGCTCGTGAGCCTGAATCAGTAAAATGTCCAAATTGCGCCGAGTGGATTTCACCCGAAGCCATTCTTTGTCGATTTTGCAATTCTGGTCTTTCTGCGAGCCACTTTCGCCCATGCCAGTTTTGCGCAGAAATGATCAGGAGCGAAGCAATCTACTGTAAGAACTGCCTCTCGAACTTAACTGAAGAGCGTGCCCAACCGGAACCCCGTCGAGGGACTTCGCCTCTGATGGGGCAGCTCGTAAAACAAGGAAAAGAAGCGTCAGAGTTAGAGGATCGACCAAAGTTTCAAGCTAATCTGACACTCATTAAGAAACGAGCAGTGACCTCTATTGAGCAGCTCCGCCGCGAACTAGATATATCGCAACTCTCCCAGATCTCAGACGATACGCATACCCAGGTTCGTGCGCGCATCAGAGAGATCGTGAATTCCGATCCAACGCCCTTGACCATGATGGAAAAAGGGATCTTGCTCCAGAACGTCCTAGATGAGATCTTTGGTTTCGGCCCACTTGGTCCACTTCTCAGAGACCCATCCGTGCAAGGTATCTACGTCCACTATGCAAGCTCAGTATATGTAGAACGTCAAGGAGAACTGGTAAGGACGACCGAAGCATTCGAAAACGAACAGCACCTTCGGCAGATTATTGATAAGATTATCGGACCTCAGCATCTAAACAACGACTCTCCTGTAGTGACTTGTACGTTGCCTAGTGGGACATGGGTCCTTGCAGCAATTCGGCGAGAGGCGAACCATTCGCCACTTCTGATCCTTCAACATCGTACACTGTAGAAGCGAAGTCTCCTCCTTGATTCCGGGTGTCAGCACCAGTTGCTGTGCCCGCTGCTCATCACAGCGACAAACGCCGATTCTCCGTTTGCGTAATGCAGGGGCATCGCCTGGTGGCCACCTTTTCATGGCCTTATAGAAAATTGCAGAGCGCGCAATTTTTCCCTTAGCAACTAACTCTGAAAACGTCCTGAATTTCGTAATTAATTGCTTGGATGGGTTGTAGAAAATTGCGGAGCGCGCAATTTTCTACAGGACGATGAATAGTCACCTACCTCACCTCGCCGACTTCGCTAGAAAAAAACCTTGCACGGAAAATCGGCGTTTGTCACTGTGATGAGCAGCGGGCGCAAAGACAGCCTATATGCGGGCTTATGTGCGCGACAGGGTATTTCTGGGCGCCGGACTATTGCAGGCAAGCGCGTGTAGGTTGTTCAATCGGTGAACCGGCTCCCTGTTGAAATCAGGATTACCGAATGAACGCGGTCCATACGCTCGCTCTGCCAAAGCACCGACCAAATTTGCGCCGGAGGCTGCTTCTCGGATTCATTAGCTAATTTCCGCTTCACGCTCGTTTGACAAATCACATTCAAACTACATTGTTTTGCGGCCAGCTACATTGTGGTCTCTCTGGATCATCCCACTGCCAGCGACGAAGGGAGTTCTCCGCGGAAGAAACTGTCTAGCCTGCTTACATTTCGTACTATCGCAACACCGCCAGTAGTGCAAGATGGCGGACTGATTCGTTTTTGGTGATGCGATATGAGAATCCATTATGTTCCCGGGCAAATAAAATACAACTGGCGAAAAGCGTTCTTCGTGGGATTCGCCCCAATCTAGGGTTTGTACCTTCTCGGCCGGACACACGCGGAACGCACCGCATAACGCTGGTGGCTGTGCCAGCATTATTTCCTTCCCCTTACGATCTGTCCGACCTCGAAAATGGGCACAGCTTGAAACATTGATATGCCACAGACAAGGGTTGTGCGGTTGTGCATACAATTCAACTCACGACTGGTCGGAACGCATCGCGGATCGCTGGCCTTGTAGCACCACTATTTTCTTCCACGTTCTTCCGATATGCCCTAACCGCAAAACGGACGCACTTGTTGTTTGATCAATGCAGGATGCCGCAAGAGACATTGAGATACCACGAACCAGTAATCAGCGCGATCGCTAGACCGCGTGCATCTGCACTAACGACGCACTAACCGGTTACCACGAGCCTCCGCCAGGGTGCAATCTCTGAAATGTCTTGCTTCAAGGATCACCCGCAAATGCCACTAAAGTACTTCATCGGGGAGTTACCTTGTGCCATTTTGGCGCCATTGATCGGTTGTAGGTTTGCAACAAATCAAAGCGCTGAAATTCAAACATTGAATGGAGGTGGAGGCACTCACGGTTGTCCGCGCCACCGACTATTTCGGCTGCGGAATTGGCAGGTTAGAGGAGAATTGAAATGGGGCTATTCAAAAATCCAGCGGACGAACGAAAGATCCTTGAGATACTCAAGACTTATATTGAGGAGTGGGGAGCGGCTAATGTGCGCGTGATGGTTCCAGCGCACTGGAGGCAATTCGGCATGCTCCGCGTGGGAAGCGTACCGGTGCTCTTCGGTCCTACGCAATCAATCATTGTTATCGCAGGCACACGCCAGTCCCATGTAAGCTGTGAGGTTGTGCTGTGCTGAGTCTGGTATCTTCCTAAACTGAAGGCACCAGATACCACTGTAAGCGAACCGCCAAGACCCGCTGCCACGGTGCCGGTGCCCTTGTAATGCACCGATTCCGCTGAGCAAATGTACCAAGAGAATGATCAATCACAGCCACCAGGCAGTGGCAAGGCAAGGAGAAACGGATGTCAGAATTCAAAATAAAGATCGACAGCGCGGATAATGAAGGAGTGAAGAGACCTGCGCTCGACGAGCAGATTGAAACTAGATTGCAAAAAGAAGCGATCAGTTCATGGAAAGAAATGTTGAGCCTGACGCTAGTAGCTGCGAGTTCCGGTGTTGTACGTGCAGCAACAGACTTCAGTTCGCACGAAATAGACAAATCACTTCCCAAAGAAGCCAACGCCCTGGCTAATCGTAATGCCGGCTCGTTAGGGACCAGCACGGATTTCGTACAGAAGGCCAGTGTGGAGAGTGCGGCGCGCGCTGAGCATATTACTGCTCGCAGCGCCTTGGAAAACGCAAGGGAAGCAATGACCCGGCATTCCGCTGTTCCCGACAGGCTTAAAGCGGATTTGCGTCAACTGTATGCCGATTTAAGGCAAAGCGGTGCTGGCGAGGCGCCACTGCGAACAGTGACAAAGCAAGCGCAGTTCGTGGAAACCATGACGAAAAATTCTCCTCGATTAACCGCACAGTTGTTAAAGGAGGCAAGCGGGACCGCAGAACAAGTGGCACGAGGACAAAAGGTTTTCCTTGAGAATAGCCCCCGCCACTCGATGATCGAGTCGTATGGCAAAGCGATGACTGAAGGTGAGAAAGCCTGCTTCAAATATACGGAGAGCCTTCACGCAGTAGAACAGGCCCAATCGGCGCGACTTGCAGCCGCCGAGTCCAAAACAGCAAACACCTTGATGGAGGCTTCAAGCAAATCCGTGGCCCTTAAAGGTTTATTGAGAGGTACAGCTGCCCTGGGAGCAACGGCCGGTGGTCTATACGCCGCGGACATGGCAGTTCGACGGATCGGTGGTGAAGAGATAGCCCTGTCAAACTACAAGATTTCACCATTAATGCAACCAAATTTGGTAGACGCATTCGGAGTAGGCATTTTGTCCACGGACAAAATGCCTCTGAAATTTCGAATTGCAGGATACGCAGCCTCGACAATCGCGGGAAGAGCATCCAATGCCGTGTCCGAGTTCTTGATTCGACAACCCCTGTCGATTAAGACAAGCAGACCCTGGTAAGTCAATGGACAATGGAGGCTTCCGCCAATACATCGATTGTTGTAATCGTCGATGGGAGTTCATTTCTGATGGGCTTGAGGTTTCGATTCGGGACTGATACGTCCCGACAGGAATTGCCAATCTCTCGGATTGAATCCGTCTTGTCAATCAATAAGGAGTTGGTTCTGCACTGATGTCCTGTGAGCATCGACGCAATACCAAACAGCACTGCTGCGATTGGTTCATCATCAGTGCCTATTGATTGCCCGCTGCAGATTAGATTATTGCGGGGCAAGAGTGCCGCGGTAAGGGAGTCAGAACGAATCGAAACTCGGCGGAGTGTCGCTGAGCAGGCGTCCGCTGCGAAGTAGCGCTCCCTCACGGAAAACGAGAACATTAGGCGGAATGCCATTTTGGTGCCATCCAGACTCATATTATAGACGAAGGTTCTAAACGGATGGCACACCGACGACGGAAATGAACACGATCTTCCGCCGCCAGCAACGAGGAGAGTTAGATAATGATCGGAAATATGAATGCGGTTGTCGAAATATGTGCTGCGGCTTGCAAGAATTGTTGTTGCGTTGCTCATTCTGGTCCGATGCCCGACCTGTTGGACAAAGTGATTGATTGCTTAACGCACGGTTCTGAGGCAGCGGCACTGTCAGTCGACATGAAAGCTCTTCCTGACAATGTAGCGTTTGATGATCTCATCATGGAAGATATGGATGAAATTGTTGATCTGATTAGTTATTTTACGGATCTCGCAAAACTCGCCCCCGCTCCTCAATTGACCGCTGCAACTTATGAATCTAACATCGCCTGTATTAACTATGAACCAGCAAAAGTAGAATTTGACGATCTCATTCTGGAGGATATCGATGAAGTTGTTGATTTGATTAGTTATTTTACGGATCTCGCAAAACTCGCCCCCGCGCCTCATTTGACCGCTGCAACTTATGAGTCTAATATCGCCTATATTAACTATGAACCGGCAAAGAAGCTCTTTGCGTAAAATTCTCTCCGTTCGCGCTCGGCGATCCAGCAAGTTGATCGAGAAAAGAATAAGTTCTGTTTTCTCACGCTCTGGGCAATTCGACAGTAAAGATGCTCCCACAAGGCTTATTCGCACGATAACTAACAGTGCCCTTGTGCTTTTCGATAATCAGCCTTACCAGTGAAAGGCCAAATCCAGCGCTCTCCGCTGATGTGAGTTTGGAACGGTCTCCGGGTTGAAAGATCTTCTCGATTGAGTTTGGTTCGACTCCCGGTCCTTCATCGACAACACTAATTTCCACCGTTGGTCCTTGAACCCGAGCGCACAAATGGATTGTTGAGTTCCCCGGCGAAAATTTTATAGCGTTCGAGAGTAGATTGATAACAACTTGAAGCAGAAGCTCCTCATTGGCTCGCACTTGCGCTTCACCCGCCTGGCGATCAACGATCAGTGCCTTGTCTTGAATATGCGCCCCCAAAGATCGCGACGCCCTGGCGAAGATGTCTGCAACAGAAACTACCGCCAGTACAATCGAATAATCACTTCGTTCCAAACGCTGAATATCTAGCAGGCTATTGCACAACCGAAGTACCCGAAGAACATCATCAGATGCTAATTGCAAAATCTCTTGCGCTTCCGTTGGAATTTCGCCATATTGACCATCCATGAGCATACGAAGGAAACCATTGATTGAGGTAAGCGGTGCGCGCAAGTCATGCCCTACCATGGCTATAAACTGAGCTTTTAATTTATCTAACTCCACTTTCTTGCTCACGTCCAGCAATGAGAGAAGGAACCCGCTATCGCCTCCGACCGATCGGTATCTTACCGTTCTTAATGCAATGCTTACGTCTTTTCCAGCTATCGTTGTAAGATGCAACGGTTGCCCCATGCTGCGCTCAAGCAATCCGGCCAAGTCTGAGTTACCAAACAGCTCGGTAATCGTTAATCCTTGCCCGACGTCAATCGTTGTACTTTTGAATTGAAGAATTCGAAGAGCTTCCTGGCTGATGATCTGAACAGCGCCATGCTCATCGGCGGTAATGATCCCGACAGGCAAGCTATTGAAGATTGTGCGCCACTGTTGATCCTCCATTAAGCCCGCAGTCGTTCCATTGGAAGGCGGAACCAGCGAAACCGGGTCAGCCTCTCTGCCCGCCTTCTGAGTACCAGAGAAAAACAAATAGGCGGCGCTCAGGGCTATGCACAAAAATCCACCAGTCATCCCCATCATATAAAGTCGATTAGTGTCGTCGAGAGCTTGGTCGGAGATTACTCTGGTGAAGTCACTACTTTCTTGCTCGAAAGTTCGAAATTCATCTCCCTGAAGTTGAAGACGCTTACTTTCCAATAACAAAGTCTGCTTATCCTCCAGTGAGCGAAACCGTGAAACGAGACTTGCCTTTGAACCAAGCACTGTCTTGAATTCCTGAAGTTTCGAAGCTTCTGCCGGACTGGCCTCGCCACCATATAAACGACGAATGGTGGAAATATCAAAATTTTCACGCAATTTTAGCCTGATAATGTCTTCTTGTAATTGATGCAGTGTAGAAAGCGCACAAGTAAACCAACCAATGAGAACGGCGCTCACTATTGTCAGCGCGATCACCAGATTAATTGTCGTGGACCTTCCGCTCATCATGTTCCCTTTACTTATCGAGGAACAGAGACAAATTTGTACCCGAGGCCCCTGGTAGATTCGATGACAGAAAAATCGTCGTCGTTATCATCTAATTTCTGCCTGATCCGCTTAACACAGGTCCGCAGTGCCTCCACCGTGGCATCAGACTCTGACGGCCACACTCTATCCATCAATGTCTCCGGTGCGAAATATTGATTAGGGTGACGCATGAGAAATTCCAACAACGCATATTCTCTAGCTAAGAGATTAATCCGCTGTCCATTTTTTACTGCTGTCCGCGTTCCCTCGTCTAGTCTCAGCTCGCCGGCAGTGATGTGCTTGTCGTTGAAATCACGAGGTCTTCTTAGCAAAGCCTCAAGCCTGAGACCTAGTTCACGAATATCGAACGGCTTGGTCAGATAGTCATCGGCACCGCAAGTGAAGCCCGCCTCTTTGTCTTCAAATGCGATTCTTCCAGTTAGCATAATGACAGGCGTATGATTGCGAGAATCGCGCAACTTCTTCAGCACTTCGATTCCCGACATGAGCGGCAATTCCCAGTCTAGAATTACCAGATCATAGACATAGTGTCGCAGATGCTCCCATCCTGCATTTCCGCTGCCGACAGCCTCAACAAGGTGCTGCTTCTTTGTCAGATAATCACGCACCAGACGAGCGACACTTGCGTCGTCTTCGACTAGCAATATCTTGGCCATTCAACTCTCTTCCACAGGGGAACATGATGATGATAGACTGGAATAGGCAATCTTCGGTGGACTCATTTGCATCTAGCTCCCGGAACCGTCTTGGATTCCAGCTATCAAATCGTCGAACTAATTGGCGAGGGTGGCATGGGACAAGTTTATAGCGCATTGGACCTGGAACTTCAACGCACCGTCGCCATAAAGATTCTATCGCACTACTCTTTGATCGAACAGGAAAATCGCACCAGGTTCATCAGGGAAGGTCGTCTTTTGAGCCAGGTAGAACACCCTTGCATCATACGATTCTATAAATTCGGCGAGTTTTCATCATTTGCTTTTATCGCCATGGAGTATGTTGCAGGAACTGCCCTGAGCAATGTCCTGATGACCAACGGTCCTTACAAACCGGAAGAAGCGTGCACTCTACTGCGAAAAATTGCCGGCGCACTGGATTTTATTCATGAACAAGGATTGATTCATCGTGATATAAAGCCTGCAAATATCTTGATCGATGAAGCCGGAGTGCCGAAGGTAATCGACTTCGGACTAGCTCGCGCGACTGGTGCCGACAAATTGACGAACACTGGTGCCTTAATCGGCACTGCGGCCTATATGAGCCCGGAGCAGTGCTTGGGGCAAAAAGCCCAAGCCAGCTCAGATTTGTACTCATTTGCCTGCCTTGCTTTTGAGTGCATGGTCGGGTACCCGCCTTGCGGAATTGCTGAGCCCATTGCAACAATCTACAAACAAGTGAACGAGCCACCACTCTCTGTGAACACAACCATAACCGATCCGGTAATGGCAGCGGCGGTCAATTCGGTATTTTTGAAAGCCTTGAATAAGAACCCTCATTTGCGATATAGCACTGCCAATGAGTTCATCGACCGGCTCGAGAGAGCCATATATTCAGGCGATCAAGAAGAAGAAAAACCCGCTTTCCGGCGCAACCATAACACAATGCCGGTGATAGCCGCGGTGGCGACAATGGCGATGCTGGGCGGGTTGTTATTGTTCTTTCACGCCCAAGCCACATCGGGAATCATGGGTTTGGCTGCGTTAACCTGCGGCGAAAAAACCGCTTCAGATTTCGCCTTACGAACACTAGATTGGCTAGATGCTCTGAGGTTAAAGGAACTTGCCCTGACACTAAGTCAAGATCTCCTTTTGACGGACAAGATCTCCGCCAATCAGAAAACGCAACTGTTAATTTCTCTGGCCGAACAACGCGCTGGTGATGCATCCTTTGCATCAGATTGTATCGGAAAGGCGCTAGCGGAAATGGCTCGTTCACCCTCCAGCGAGCTAACACGCACTCAATTTAAGCGACTCCGTCAGCTTAATCTCCAGTTGCCAGCGAGTCTCATATATAAGCTTGAGAATTGGAACGGTTCATTGGACAACAAGGCCGAGGCCCTCGATCTGGCGCTGAATTCCATCAATTCCACAAGCAAACAGTCCAGTGGGGAGCGAGCAGCAATCGCGTTGAGCCTGTCTACCTTGTATGAAACCATTGACTGCTTGAATGGAGAGCTAAGGTCCACGAAACACAACCACCTGGCAGACGCGATAAGAGTATTGGATCAAGGCAGCCGTCAACAATCTGACGAAGACAAGCTGCGATTGTTGACTCACAAAGGACTGGTCTACTTCGAATACGAGCGAACCCTGGAGTTTTTGACCACCATGGAGCAGACCCGTGAGTTTATGAGTCGGATTGGAAAATCTACGAGGCGAACCGCTAGCATGGGAGCATTACTTGCCTCCAGCGCGGATCTTTTCCAGCACACAGGCCGAACCGAACCGACCGTTCAATTGTGCAACGCAGTGGGCGACTATCTCAATACGCCGGAATTGCTCGCAACGAAGCAGGGCAGTGAAGCCGCGGCTCAAATAGTTTTGATATTGATCGATACGGGACATCGCGCCGAGGCCACGAACCGGGCAACGAGATTCTGCAAAACGAATGCACTTTCGGACAATCTGAGGTTCTTACTTGCTTGCACGGAATGCATAAATGGCAAAGTTGATCATCCCCGTTTACTTGACGAAATCGCGCAGTGCCCTCCTCTAAGATTCAGTTCTTCATGGATTAACATTGCAGCCAGATCACTGGAAACAGCAGGAACTTTCACTTACATGCCGTTTAGCCGGTTAACACAAAGAATGGATACAATACAATCGGGAAACAATTTGTACCTCGAGATTTTACTGTTCGACCATGATGTGGCCATGCATAATTACGAAGGAGCCACCACATGGGCGAATTCGGTGACCGAGCAGCTTGAACAGGGAGATCGGTCGTACCTTGCTGATGCAGATCGACTCGGAATGCTTGTTAGATTGTTGCCGCAGATGTCTCAGCTCCCGGTAGAACTACAGAAAAGGACGCTGTTTTTAGCAGAAATTTATGCCAGAAACAACCGAGGAGAGGCCCTCATCGACCTCGAAAGTGTGTTTCGCTACAACGTGGCCGCCTACCCGATTTTCATCCGCATCGGTCAAAAGAATAAAGCCGGTGAGTGTTTGGCTGAGGTTCTTCGTTCATATGATTTTTTCGTTGC
>JAKFUT010000069.1 GCA_021732565.1 Candidatus Obscuribacterales bacterium | reverse complement strand
GAGGCGTCAACCCGTGGGCTCGTAGTTCGCGCACTTTTTCAATGACGGCACGACGGTTATTTCTTCCGATTGGCACCAGCAATGCAGACTGCTGGCAATCGGAGTAAGGGTCATTTGAGAAACCCTGCCCGAACACACGCAACCCCACATGTATGTCTGGAGGAAGGTTGGCAATTGTTTGTTGGAGCACTCGTTTGGCGCCATCCATCTTCTCTTCTTTATAGCCGTCGCCAGAGGGAATCTTTTCAATCATGCTATGCGAGGCGTCTACCAGGAACAACAGATTGACAGGACCTCCCTCTCGCTCCACGCCCGCCTGAATCAGCGTTCCCGAAGTGCCGACTTGAAGCGTGGTAGACTCGGTGCCCACTTGGAGAGTAGTAGATTCGGTGCCCACTTGGAGAGTGGTATTCTGCGTGCCGGTTTGAAGAGTTGTTGATTGCGTGCCTCCCGTCAGTGGTGCGGCGCCCCCGGGCACGAGTTGCTGAACGGGGTCGTACGTGGAGTTGCCTTGCGGTCTGTTCTTGTGGCATCCGGGGCATTTGTCTTTTGCCAGTGCCGGCGATGCTGCAAAAATAACTGGTATCGCCAATAGTGCCGCGGTCAAAAATATTGCCGACGACAGCTTGAATGCACGTGGTGCCGGGGTTGCCATTGTTCGGCGATCCCGTACAGCTTTGTTCGGCTCCCGCTGGCCGTTTGCTTTGTCAAGGTGGATTCGTGCGAGTTCTTCGCTACAACGATGGAATCTTTTCGCCCCCTGCGGTTCAGTTGGTGCCTCTTCAGTTCCTGAAAGCGTTTGCTCGCGACAACCGGTAGTTTGCGCTTTGCGCACTTCCGGCGTGCTCTGCATGGTATGGAGCCTCATCAGTTCTTCTCCCCGGCTTGCTTGCCGGCTTGTGCTTGATTCCTTCTACAGGCGATCATTTGGAGGACGAATCTTTGGTTCGCTTTTTCGCTCGATCACCTTTTCGTCCGGCGGTTTGATCTTCGTCTGAATGGCTAATCGGTTCGCCGGTAGACTCCCCAATGCCTGTATCGCTAGCAGGTCGGTGAGCAATTATAGCCCGCCTGCTAACTGCAACGGGGTCTGTGCTTGTTCCGACCTGAGCCCACACGGTGATGTAATAGATGCCGGGACGACCGTTGTCATCGAGCGGTACCTTATGGGAAAAGTTGACACCGTCTGTTTTGACACCACCGCGCACTGGAATCTCCGAAACAGGTTTTACTGCCGGAGCGCCTGCTGAGATGGCGATTAGGGGCGCCGCTAATGCTACAGGAGGAATGAAGAAACCGCCGGCGATGGCGGCTGTAATTCCTGCAATTTGCAGTATTCGGATTCCCTTGTCCCAGTTTTGTTCAGACTTGCGGGCATAACAGGTATAGTCTAGCGGTGGAAAGTATGGCAATGCCTCTGCCGACTCTTCCCCGTCATCAGGTAGCGGCGTCATTTCATCTTCTCTTGCTACCGTAATTTTCATGAACCGGTATTGCCCGTCAAGGGTCCCCTTCACATCAATTTTCTCCCCCACCCGGGCGGTCAATGGCAACGATTCCATCTCGCCGTGGGCCGTTATCACTTCGGTGGCGCAAATGAGACGACTTCGATCGGGTGTCCATCGGAAAGACATGGCAAAGTGGGTCGCATGACGAGATAGCAGCTCGTCTCTGTCGTCCTGCCTTTCGCTAATAGCCTGCAGCATTTTTACTACCAGCTCCCGATTGCTGTGCAACTGGCTGGCTGAGGTAAACATGATGAGACCTTCGTCCATAGCCTGGCTCCCGCCGGAGCGGCTGAAGCGCACGTCTGGATTTTCCCCCTTGGTATTGGAATGCGAGACCACTCCTCGTTTAGACAGGTCCTCCACCAGTTCCTTCGCCACATTTGCCGCCCGATCGTCCCACGACAATGGTTCCAAACCCTGGTCGGCTCGTGCCTCGTTGATTACCAGTAGCCCGAATTTTTCAAGCTGTGGTACATCCAACTCTTGAGAAAGATTGAGGTGATCATAGTTGTTGAAGAAAGGACGTTGCGCCTCTTCCTGAACCGGCTTTGGATTTTGGGAATAGCCTCTCCCTTGCAGTGGCTGAGACGCCGGTGCCGCGCTATATCCGCCCGTTGAGCCGGCTCCGTAGGTGCCTGCTGATTGGCTGGCTGGATTTGCCCCGTACGGGCCGGCTGTGGCTGCTTGCGGATGCTCAGCTTCACCTACCAGAACTTCTTTCAGACGCCTGATACGTGCCTCGGTGTCCAGGTCTGGAAAGCTCTTCTGGAAAACAGAAGACTCCAGTCGCTCAAGCCTTCCTTCCACAGCAATCTGGGGGCTGGAGTGCCCGAACATCAACGACTCCAGTTGACCGACTGTGGGAAATTTATCTCTCGGGCGAGACGGCGGCGGTGCCTCCACCGCAGGCATGGGCACTGGCATGGGAGTTGGACTGGGAGCCGGAATTGCCGAGGCCGAATTTCGATTGGCAAAATCGGGGGCCAGGGGAACCTTGTCATTGGCGGCATTGCCCGCTTCGCTTGCCGGTCGCGGAAGACGAGTACGCTCAGGCTCTGCCGGCGTCTGTTTTGGAGTAGTGTCGGCTTTCGGCTCTTCGATTATGTACTGAGGTCGTTTTCGCGGCGGAGGCAGCTTATTGGCGGAGGGCGCGGCTGCTGACGCCGTAACAGGCTGGGCTGATTGGGCAACAGCAAGTGATCCGTTCGCAAATAGCGAACCGATTAAAGAGAGGATTAGTAATTGGCGCCAACTGACCAAAAATGAAACCTCTGGCGATGCTCCCTGTAGACGTAGCCTTACCTCTATTGTGTCCTGAAACGTGGCTAAATTGTGTAAAACCTCTAGAAATTTAGGGGAATCTGCCCCCCGCCTTGATCCACGGGCATTGCAAGGGAGGAGTCGACTTCCGGCAGTGTTTGTTTGTAGTCTGATAGTGTATGGGGAGATTTGAGTTCTGTCACTATGCCGCTGTGCCGGCAATTGCACCTTGGCGGCCTGTACGACCACCCGATTTCCGGTGCGAATAAAACAATTCCGGGTGGCAGGCGGTGCACCAGGCACTGACGTCTACCAGCCCCACACCTGCTTCGTAGGCCTGAAGCGCGTTCAATGCTTGTAGATCGGGATAGGGACGCTCATCTTTCCACATGATCAATTCACCACCACTGTGCGCCGATGTGGCTAGTTGATGGGCTACGTCCGGCCCGGTCTCGAAGCAGCAATGCTGTATAGCCGGTCCAATGGCAACAATAATGTTTGCCACATTGCAGCCACGTTCGACGAGTACGCGAATGGCATTGCCAACGATACCAGATGCGGTGCCTCGCCACCCGGCGTGAATTACAGAAATGGCACGGCTTTGCGGGTCTACCATTATAATCGGTACACAGTCTGCAAAGTGAAGAAGCAGACTCTGTCCGGGGGTTTGCGTTGCCAATGCATCAATGCCTGTGTAATTCGCCGATGTTGCATTATGAGCGTCTACCCACAATACATTGGATGTGTGTTGCTGGTTGGGAACCGCCAACTTGCCATGGTCGAGGCTGAGAGCCCGACAGAGGCGTTCACGGTTTCGCATCGCATCTTCTTTGCTCTCAGCTGTTTCCCAGTGACGAGCCAGGTTAAACGACTCCAGGGGCTCGACGCTGTTACCGCCATGTCGGGTGGTGAATGCATGCGACAACCAGGGCACAGTCTTAAGTGCCGTGGAAAACAGCAGCGGCAGACCGTCGATTTCTTTCACCTGCCATTGGTTCTTTTCTCGTGCTCTGGCGATTTGATTTCTGCCGGTTATGGTCAACTCAGGCACATGCCTCCGCATATATTGATGGATTGTCCCGTTATGCCGCGAGCGGCTCGTGAACAAAGCCAGACGACAAGTTCTGCAACTTCCGAGGGCTCGATAAAGCGCATTTGCGGCACCGAAAGCCTGGCTATATCCACAGCTTCGCTCGGGTCCACAGCGCTAAGCTTACACCAGTTTTCATCGTTGAGCTGTTGGCGTGACATGTCCGTATCTACCCAGCCGGGGCAGACTGCATTTACTGTGATTCCATTGCCGGCTACCTCCAATGCCAATGATTGGGTCAGACCAATCAGACCAAATTTGGATGAAGAATACGCAGCTGCGTGTATTTCACCAACTCTGCCCGATATAGAAGAAATATTGATGATGCGCCCACTGGTCTTTGCGATCATGTGAGGCAGCACCGAACGGCAATAAAAGAACGGTCCATGGAGATTTGTTTTGATTGTGTCATCCCACAAGTCTGTCGGGTGATTGTTAACGGCGGCGGTGTGGTAAAC
The DNA here is from genome assembly GCA_021732565.1 of Candidatus Obscuribacterales bacterium. GTDB lineage: Bacteria > Cyanobacteriota > Vampirovibrionia > Obscuribacterales > Obscuribacteraceae > JAKFUT01. Next base: position 37,738 of record JAKFUT010000069.1, on the reverse strand, counting down.
GCCTGCGTTGTTTACCAGAATGTCAACTCCAGACGGAAACTGAGTAAATAGCTCCAACATCGATTCAGATATTGATTCTTCGCTGCGAACGTCCACCACTTGGATCACGCATCGGCCGCCACGGCTTTCTATGTCTTTGCGTGCGCTCTCCAGCTCGTCGTGATGGCGGGCATGCAACACCACTAGCGCTCCGCGGGCAGATAACGCTGAGGCGATGAACCTTCCAATACCTTTGCTCCCTCCAGTTATCACCGCCACTTGCCCTTGTAAGGAAGGTGTGAAATCTTTTAAGATTGAAGAATCATGTGGAAATTCCATTCATTCGTCCTTCGCTGAATTCTCCCTGAGGAAGCGGATCTTCCGTCTTTGTAATCATAGCGGACTTATCTGGCTCTCAGAAACCAGAGCGGGAACATTGGTACACTGGCTGAGTCTATCCTATGCAGCCTTTGCCCAGTCCATCTCACGGAGATGTTATCCCATGACTTCCAACGCCGTTTTCTGCAAACGAAATTTACTTGCAGTTGCCTTCACCGTAGGTCAATTGTTCGCTTGGTCGCCCATGGCAGCGGTGGCGGCTGATGGATCTGTAAGAATTGCCGGTCAAACAGTGTTTGAGAACAAAGTTGCTTCCGGTGGCATGTCGGTTGAGCAACGAGCGGAAACTATTCAGAAAAATCTTGATAATGCGCTGGTTGCAGCCAAAGATCGATCAGCGGGAGCAGTTAGTATTGTATATGTCAAAGGCGTTCCGGTCATCACCCTTGGTGGCTACCAGGTGGTCACGGTAGACGGCGACAATGCCCGTTTGGCCGGCACTACGCCGGCGGTTTTGGCTCAACGCTGGGCCGATGCGCTCAAGAGAAGTCTGGGCGATCAGTCTAGCGTAGACAGCTATGTCGCCCAACTTACCGGTAGCTACTCAGGTAGTTCGCCCGGTTCAGCCCCGCAATCATCCGCATATGCGCCTGCTCAACCGCCGGCATATCAACCGCCGGCAAATCAGCCGCCTCCACAGCAGCAGGCTTACAATAACGGGGGCTATGCGCAACCGGCTCAATATAGCCAGGATCAATACAATCGTAATACCGGGGCTCCTCAGCAGCAGGCCTACGGGCAGCAGCCCGTTCAACGCGGCCGCGTTTGCTACGCGCCCGCCGGTCTGGTTATTCCCGCTGCGCTAGACATCTCCATTTCTACACAAGCGGCTCAATCCGGTGACTTTGTCCAGGCGAGTATTAACCAGGCGGTCTTTCTCGGCGACTCGCAAATTCCGGCCGGCTCTAAATTGATCGGTCAAGTAACTGACGCTAAAGGCGGTGGCTTCCTGGGCAGAGCTGGCACGCTGGGCATCAAGTTCAATCGCCTGCGTACTCCAGATGGCATTGAAACCCCCATTACTGCCCATATCCAGGGTGGAATTGGCAAGTATGGCGACAAGGGTAGCGACCAGAGCGATGTCTTCCGGGGCGAAACCTGGAAAACAAAAGCGGGGCAGGCTGCCATTAGAGGCGGTATCGGCGCCGGTGCCGGAGCTGCGTTAGGCACTGCTGTGGGCGCTATTGCCGGCGGCGGTAGAGGGGTCGGTCGGGGAGCATGGTCTGGTACTGCAATTGGTGCCGGTGTGGGCGTGGCTGACAGCTTACTGCTGCGCAAGGGTAAAGACGTAGTCATTTCATCCGGACAGCAAATTCAAGTTCAACTCGATGCTCCCATGTCGATCTCCATCGGTGGAAATGCTCCGTATTCCGGAGCGTTCTAAAGCGGTAAATCAAAGGAAAGGATGACATGAGGTCCAGCTGTTCTCTAAAGGCAGCTGGATTCATCGATGATGCACGGACCCGGCTTGTAGCCGGAGGTGCCGTGGACGGAGCACTCTTTCGCCTCCTTGCCCGTTTCCGCGCCGTTGTACTTCGTAATTACTCATGCACCGCGTTCCCGGTTGAGTTTCATCGCCGGGCGCGTCAAGTTCTTTTCCTCTGGTAAACGCGGTTGTGCTCACAAGGGTCCACGCGGGGTCATTCAGATACGAATAGCTGCGAAATGTTGAGAGATTCTTGAGGGATAGTGAGGTAACTGCTTGGGCTTGGTCTTAAGGGATCCGAGTCATCTGTGCGTACTTTGAGCGATGACCATTTTACTCGAATCAAAGCCGGTTCCTTCCCTGTGCGCAATAGATTCCGCGCTTTTGACTTTCTTCCTGTTTCGGTGCCGGACGTTTCTTCTTTGCTCCACTGGCGCGATCAGGGCACCACTTGTGATCTGTCAAACTGAATGCTTTATTTACCAGACAAGCAATACGCCGTTCCGATTTTGTATGATTAGGATTCCTCAGAGATGATTTGTCGGAAATTCTGTCTTCTTCCAATGCGATGCGCTTGAAAAGTTGATAAGAATTTCGAAAATCAATTGAGCGAAGCGTCGAATGTATCTAACAGGTAATGAGAGGGCAGTTATGTCGCTATATGCCAGATTAATCGATCGGAAGCTGGCGCAATCCGTAAAAGTATGGGACGCCCTGCCACTGTTTGACCAGGCACTTCCCGTGCTGAAAGCAAAACATAGCAATTTGCCCGATCTCAGTTGGGGCGAATTGAAGGATGGCGAGAAGCCAGGTTGTTATATTGCAGACACCCAGGATTTGGCGGTGTTTGCCATTTGCCTGGCACTCAAGGGCAAAGACGGGATTCCTTCGCAAACTGGCAAGCGGCGTGCTTTATACAATGAATTTGTTCGCGGAGACGTTACAGTGGAACGTTGGCCCCATTTGGTTCGCGGTGGTGCCAGCAGTGGAGTCTGTTACTTACCGCTTGAATTCGCCGAGCCCGATAAGTTTGACGGGAGAACCCTCTGCTCATCTCAACAATTACTGAATGAGCTGGATGAGCTGCAACCGTTCATGGACTACCCGAAAAAGTACGCTGACCTTCGCAAAGACGGGTGGGAGCAGTTCCAAACCGATGTAAAACGCGCCGGGGAGATGGATTCCTGGTCGGGTGAATGGACTGCCTGGGCATGCCTCTATTGGCTGGCCAGGATATCGGTGGACCGTAAGCTCCTCGTTCTTTTCCATTGAGCGTGGACCGGTGCCGTCTGCGGGGCTCTGTCAGCTCCCTTAGAGGGACATGCTGCACTAACGGGTCCGGGAGTTAGCCTGGTTTGAGCGGTGGCGATTTTACTTGCTGCTATTCCATGCCGGCCATGCTGCTCACTGGCGAGCGCTAGCGGTAAAACATTACCGATATCGAAACCGATATCGGAACTTGGCCTTAAGGACATTGACCGCTATCGGATAGTTGGCTCGGCAATCTCTTGTGAATTGGAAGCCCACAATTTCTCCATTCCTGGAGATTACGCGTCAGATACGGCGAAGGTTCAGGAGCGGTCGGTTGGCGAAGCGTAAAGCGTCGCTCCAATCCTTAGTGCTGGTGCGGACGGCAATTTCAGGATGGCAATCGGTTCGAAAATGGCGGAAGGTTGTCACCGAATGAACGCTTGAGCGATCCGACCCGCTGGTTGTTTCGGACCTTTTCTGGTTGTGAATTCACAATCAATGGCCGCTCAGAATCTTTCCGCGTGGGTTTGTGAGGTAAAGGATTGCCAGGCAATTGTTGAGGGCGTCACGGCGATCACTTCGAAATCTACCAGGTCAGCCCACCGATTTATCCATTCGTCCATCAAGGAACGATCGCCGCATTCCATCAGCTGGAAGCAACTGCTGAAGTCCTCCTCGATCCAGCTATCTACATAGCTGAGTCCCGCTGGCATCATTCGGCCTTTCTCGAGGAAACGCTGATGTACAAGCTGCGTATTCTTGAATCGTTCAATGACCATAAATAACAAGATCCTGCCTCCGGGCTGTTCGCGGGTAATGATGTCCGGCCGCGCAATACTGTCTCAGTTTGTCGAACGTTATTTAGCAGCCCCGGTGGACGGTTTGGTTTCTCCCAGTCTGAATTTGAACAGCCGATAAGGTGTCGGCGGCGCGGGCATCAGGTTTATCTGCGATGATGTTACGTACATCCAACCACTCGATGAGCGTGCAAGAGTATCAGGCCAGACCAAGTTCTTGTCTTGAACAACGGTTTCCAATTTTTTCGTCTTGAGCGAAAACTTCTTGACGGAATTGTCTTCGATTGATGTAAGAAATAGATTGCTGTCGTCACCGAATTCGATACCATCGGATACGCAGGTTTCAGCTACTCGCTCAACTTTTTTTGCCAGGCTCTGCTCCGTCGCTTTGGCGTTGGACAGCTCCGCGGTAGGGATTCTATAGAGTGACTTGCCGGTCAGCGGATGATAGTAAAGATAGGCACCGAGGGCATCAAGTGCGATGCCGTCGGATCCCGCTCGTCGATAGGAGCCATCAGGTTGTTTGCCCCAGTCCTTTCCGTTGATGACTATCTTGATGTCCTCAGCTTTTGTAGACGGGTGTGTGGCCAGTAACCTGCGGGCCTGGCTGCTATTTAGATCCAGCACGACGATAGCTCCCAGTCCGGAATCTGTGATGTATGCCTTCTTTCGTGCGGCATCAATTCTTACGTCGTTCAAGTAGCTTTTCGGCGGGCAAGCTGTGGAATCGAATGTGTAAACGACTTCAATAGCATTGCTTTTGAGATCGATTTTTACAAGCTTTGGCCCGCCGCTTACAGGACCCTGAAATTTTGGTGCAGCAGGATCCAGGACCCACAGCTTATCGTCGCTATCTACGAAGACGGACTGAACACACACAAAGCATTTTGCAGGTAAACTCTTGTCGTATTTATTCCATTTTGTATCGGGAAACGGGTGAGTTGATCCATCTGGCATTACCTCCGCACATGACACCGGTACGTCATCCGACCAACGGGGATAGCAGACGAAAACTCGCCCCTCTTTAGAAACTGTAACTCCTGTCCACTGTTTTGAGGAAGTTGCAATCTCCAGGAGCCCGTTCTTACTACCTTTACCTTCCGTTTTAGTCTTGCTTTCTTTACTCTCTGCCGGCTCTTTCTTGTTTTCCGCCACCACCACATCGATCCTGAGAAGCGCCGTAATCGTCAAGACGGTTGCCCATGCGATGAAGGCATAGCAGATCCATTTCATTTCATTTCTCCGAGTGCCACGTTACCGATGAGGAGGACACGTCTGTGACTTGTCAGCGACTGATACCCGCTAAGTTTGTCCAACATGCAATTGGAATGGGAGCATTCTACATCCATTGCCAGGGCAAAGAACAAACAAGGCCGACTGTGAAAGTATTTTGCAGATAGAATCGGCTAACAAGATTCCCGACCTTGAAGCCATCTTTGAAGCGCACGTGCAAATTGGAGATGGAAAAGCCGAGCACCATGGCTCGGCTTCTCCATCTGCATTGTCAGTGTTTGGACACTACTTCTTCGTTGGTGCGTTCTTCGGTGCGCCCTTCTTGTCTTTCTTGGGATCTGTCAGCACCTGTCCACGTAGTTTTGTTGATGCTCCGGGCATGAGCTGGGCGTCTGTTGCTTGCTCGCCTGTAAACTCGTCCACAAACTCCGCGTAGAATTCATCGCCTGGTTTAATAACCGCTTCTTGTCCATGCACTGTGGTGTCTTCGATCAGCCAGCTTCCTGGAACTCCACTGAGGAAGCCCCATGCAAATCCTTTCAACCGGCGATGGCGAACGTTCAATCCAACTGGTTTGGAGAAAGCGAAGTTGGGATTAATTGCTCCGATACAACCCAGTGCCACTGGCATTGCGCCGAATGAAAAGACCCCGGCCGGTGCCATTGCGAAGTTAAGCCCGATGCGGATGGCCTTATGACGTAGTTGCGGACCCCACGGGCCGGTAACCTGTCCCAGGTGGTTCACACCAAGTTCCCGACCTTCGGCTTTATTTTTGACTATACGACTGGCTCGGGCCGGTTGCGCATTAAGTGGAAGGTGTTCACCTCTTTCGTTAACGATTTCGTCAAAGGCCAGTCCTAATGTGCCGGAATTTCTATACCATCGTTCCTTGCTAACCATTGAGCGCAGTATAGTTCTGGACTTGAGTACGTACGTGATGTGTCCGTTAACGACAGAGCCCTTCTTGGCTATGAGGCGGTCACCAATCTTTAGATCAAACTTTAATCGACCCTGCAAAGAATCTCCCTTCTTTGCCGTCTTACTGGTCAGTTGCGAGGCAATAACGATAGGGAATTTTGCCCCCGCTTTTACTTTTGTTTTGTTCTCGTCGGTGGGCAAATCTTCGTACTTAATTGTCTCTTGAACTTCTTCCGCTTCATCGCTGTCAACTACTTGCGTTTCTTCTGATTGTAATTGCGGAGTTCTACCCAGTACTGAGCCCGGGGGCAATGCTAGCACCTGAGATGCCAGCGTAATGCGACCGGTACTGCCCACGCTGAATGTTGGTTTGCCACTATTGCTATTAGCTGCTGCTGAATTGCTTTGGGACGTACTGCCTGTGGTCGTTGTTATCGACTCTTTAGGCTCAGACGATATGGCGGGAGTGGTCTCCTTCGTCTCGGAACTCAATGACTCGGTCGTTGTTTTTATTGACCGCTGCGTTTCGGTTTTTGAGACAGGCGATGAGGCATCACCGGCGGTGGTAACACTACTTATGCTGGTGTTCTTCGTGCAATTGCCGTTCTCCTCGGCCGCGGTGGTTTCAGTTCCGCCCGGTGCGGTCGCCGTAGCATCTGCATTGCTTGAGGTTGTGGTGCTTGCGGGTGTCGTAGCGACGCTCTTTGTTTCAGCTTCGCCAGGTACAATTTCTGCCGGTGTACCTTCACTCTTATTCGAAGCTGCAGCGGGTGAAATCGGCGCGCTTGTCGCTTCGATTCTAGCGGGCGACTTGGTGCCTGTTGCTATATCTTTTTCTGTTGGATTCTTTTCTGTCTGGGTTCTTGCGGTCTTCAGTTTGCGAAGATCCATCGAGCCCCAGATTTTTTTTACCAGGCCGGTCGATGATGGTGCTGCCAGCGGCACCGTTGTGTTCGAAATCGTGTCTCCGTCAGCCCGCACAGGACCGGTGGCTGCGCTTGCCAAGCTAAACGCAAGCGATAAAGACAATGCTTTTACCGCGAATTTTGAAACTGACTTCTTCATAATGGCTCCCAGTGGCAGAAGGAGAATCTTAATTGTGTCACTGCAAATTTTGCACAACATGAGTGTCTCTTCAAGCCGAGCGCGGAAAGCCCTGCGCTGCAGCTGACAAGAGGATGCGCCCATATATGGCAAGCATCAGAAATATCCAAGCAGTTTATACCGCAATGCATTCGCTTTACTTCTGCAATTAACCTGATTCCTCCGAAATTAACGTCCCGGACCTATTAGCTGAAACGCAGCCCAGGATCTCAGTGACGGATCCTTTGACAGTGAAATCAACTGTGCCTTGCGTAAAGATTGCGCCTGATTGAGTCCTTGTTGTCTGCCGCGATAAAACTCAACCAACTCAGCTACTCGTTCGGTGTCCGGTTGTAGCCACAGACTCATGAGAACGTTGCGAACGCCGGCATAAGCCAGCCCTCTTGTAAATACCTTGACGCCACTACCACGGTCTTTTGCATTGACCGAAGTACCGCTCCAGACACTGAGGTTACTTGGAAGATTCAGCTTGAAAAGAGTGTTCGCAGTGACTGACTTGTCATCCATGGACAGAGGTAAGAGCGACTTGAGCAACGCTCCATCGGTCAATGCCAGGGGGGAAGCAAAGTGGAGGACCGGATTGGTCTTTACTTGCTCTTGCAATCGAGAAAGTTCGGCATTACTACCAGTAAGTTTGCAAACCTGGTCGGGGGCGAAGAGTTGGGAAATTTCAGAAGCCTCTGCGCCGGATTCGCCCTCTTTATTTGCGTTGAAGATCAGATTTTGATCAGCACCATATTGAGGACCCTGATAGAGGAAACTTGATACTGCCGGTACAGATGTGAGTGTATGAGACTCAATTAAATATCGCCCTTGCCCGTCAACAAGACCAGCCCATGGCAAGTTGAAGAGAACTCCATCAGGTACCACCACTACTAACTGCTCCGGATTTTGTGGTAGCTGCTTGAAGATGCTTTCCGGCATTAATTCCGAAAGTAACGACTGGAGCAACTGCTTTTCCGTGAGGCGTGCTTCTTGACCCGATTTCTGGGTCACCGTCAATAGTGACGAAACTTGAGCCTGCAAGGCGTCTTTGCCTATGCCTAATTTGTGTGCCGCAATTTTGCCATTGTGATCCATTGTGAAACAAAAGCTTTGGCGACTACCAATTAGATAGTCCAGCATGGTCAGTTGTCGTTCTTGCAGAGTCTGAGTTAGCTCATTCATGTTCAGCGGAACTGCTGAGATCAGTCGAGCCAGGTCGAGAGTGTCATGCGCCATCAGTTGCAGGCGGCGCATCCAGTCTTGCCACTTCTTGAGAAGCTTGTCGGGAGTAGTGGAAGCTTCAGCTGCTTTCAGGTGTGCTCTTTCAAGCACCATATCGTTGTAAAGCTCTCTGTCCGATTGCTTTACTTCGCCACCGTTGCGCTGCCACTCCGTTATGAACGCTTCCTCTTTCAGCTGTTCGGCGGTAATTAATGCTTGTTCCGGCATATTGTTGGCAATTAATAGTGACACCAGTTCGCATCCCAGGTCTTCGCGGGAACTCGGAAACGGATTGCTGTCAGCAGTTATGAAGTTGCCTGCCTGGGGAGATCTGAAGTACGAAGCTGCACTGGAAAGTGATTCAGCTGCTGGTTGTTGCAGACCTATTTGCAAATGTGCCAGATTCGTATAGTCGCGCCAAAGAGTGTAGTCATCGCCAACCTTTGCACTGACTTCAATACTCTTTCTTATGTACGCGTCGGCCTGGGCCACTTCTTTCAGTGAAAGACAAATTTCTCCAAGGGCGCAATAAATCTGACCAAGAATTCGTTGATCGGGTTCTTTGGCCTTGCCCATGGCTCGCAGGGTACCCTCAAGTTCCGTGCGTGCGGCTCGATGCTCTCCGGAACGGGCCAGCGCGGTGGCCAGGTTTTGGGAAACAATCAGACCGAGTTTAGATTCTCTCTTGATGATTGATTGAGCGTCTAACGCCTGGCGAAGGTATTCGACGCCTTTTCCCGGCATATTCGAAAGCGTGCAAACGACGCCGAGACCGTTGAGGGTTTGAGCTCGATGATGAGCTGGTCCGCCATTTTTGAGGACGTTCCATGATTTTTCAAAAACAGTTTTGGCTTTGGCCAGATCACCGGTGGCTGTCAGCGAGTATCCGTAAGCTTCGTATGCTACGGCTTGCCCACCAGGCATTTGCTTGTCGAGATCGATGACTGTCATCATCTCTTCAACGGAACGCCGAGCGTTCATGAATTCGCACAATCCATATTCGGCGGATGCTTGATGGATAAGTGCTGCGGCCAGGGTTTCATTGGACTTGCTGCTGCGAGCGGTTTGAACAGCCTTCTTGGCTTCCTCCAGCGCAGCTGTGTAGAGTCCAAGCTCACCAAGCATTGCCGAGGCCGTATCGCGCAAATTGACTTCTTTAATCAAGTCGCCAGCCTGTCCGAAAAAGGTCGCTGCTGCTCTGTAGAAGCGAATCGCTTCTTTGTGCTCGCCGATACGAGTGGCCAGATTGCCAGCAAGGATCATGGCTTTTGCAGACTCATCCGCGTCGTTAAACGATGTAGTGGTGAAGTCTCTCATCGCCATCTCTAACTCTTTCAAAGCCCAGAGCGGATTGTCCAGGGCGAGATAGACCTGTGCCGCAGTGATTCTCGTTCGGCCCAGCGCCTTCTTGTCAGCAGATTCAGAGAGAACTTCCATTGCATTCTCTACGAGGTTCTTTGCCCTGGTCTTGTCGCCTTTCATCAGATAGAGATTGGCCATGCGGTCTAGGGCGCGCCCTTCACCGTCGCCATAGCGCATCTCTTTGCTCATGGCGTACATTTCTTGAAATTTAGTCAGGGATTTTTGCTGATCCCCGTTATCTAAGGCTGTTTGAGCGTCTTTTTCCAGCGTGAAGACTTGGTCGATATTCTCTCTGGTTTGGGGTCTGACGGCGATTGCAAAGACTTCTTTCAGCAGGTCTTCCTGGCTCAAATTGTTGGTCGGTGCAGATTTGACCGTGCCTGCTTTGCCAGTGTTAGTTACGGTCTTGAACGAATTCGCTGCAGGAACGGAACCGTGACTTACCGCGGCGCCATGAGTGTCGGCGGCGGCTGCTGCACTGCCAGCGATACCAATGCCTACAGCCGTCAACACCACCATTGCCCGAGTCGGTCCTGGATTTCTGTTGTTTTTGTTGATCATCACTTGTATCTACCGGGGATCTACCTGCGAAGCGATTTGGTCGCGCAGTCAAGGCAAGTAACTCTATCCTGGAAAGAAGAAACGTCAAGACGTCATACTGCCTGTCGAGTCCTCAATTTTCCTAGTTGTTATTCGATACTGCAACCCAAATGGCCAAATCTTAAGGTTGCTAAGAACTCACGAAACTAGAGAGCTAGCCCTCGCCGAGATTTGCGGCAACCACTCATATTAGTTTATTCGTCGCCTTCGTACTCCGCAAGAACTGGCGTCCAACCGCACTCCGTGACTCTGAACGGTGTTTTGATGTAATACGAGATGTCTCATTTTACCGGCGAAGCAGAATTTAATTTGTTGATTATTCTAAGCTCAATTTCATCGGGGCCTGCCAAGTAATAATCCGTTCCCTTATTGCAGCGCTTTTTCGGTCGGCACGTTCTGTAGTCACGCTGCTGATTCCTGTCATTTCAGCGAGTGATTTCCTGTAGAAGTGAGGGCCCTTTCCGGGGGGTTGTCAATGCAGTCCGGCGAGTGATTGAGACTTCGTCCCGACAAAATTGACACTTCGATGAACATGAGAATAGCTGGTCTTGGCGTCCTGCAGAACCAACCGTCCGTTTTGTCGGGCGAGGTACCTGTACCTGCCAATGCTTGTATCAGCTCGGCGCGGCTTATAATATCTCTCGGGAAATCCGCAGAATACAAAACACAGTCATGCGGCGCGATGTTGCCAGTCTTCCCCGTGCGGCTAGCGGATGAGTTTTAGTTAGTTAACGCCCGGGCTTGCATTTAGCGGAAGAAAGAACATTTGCAAAGATCTATGAATCGAATGGAAGAAACGCCGACCTTCTGGAGAATGCCCCGACAATGAAGACCCGATCGGCAAGTTTGCGTCATGCAAGAGAAAACAAATTCGATTTAGTTATTATAGGCGGTGGCATAACCGGCGCCGGCGTCGCACAGAATGCTGCGTCTCGCGGGCTATCGGTGCTGGTGATTGAGAAAACGGATTTCGGTTCTGGTACTTCAAGCAAGACAACCAAACTCATTCATGGTGGTCTGAGATATCTTGAGCAGTTTCATATAGGTTTGACCAGACAATTGTGTGAAGAGCGTGAGCGATTGAAGCGCCTGGCACCGCATCTGGTGCGCGATTTCTCATTCGTTTTGCCATTCACCCGCGGCAATCTGTTCTTAAATATGAAAGCTGCGGCCGGCATAGGCTTGTATGACATTTTAACCATGACCGCGGGGCGCACTAGTTCCCATGCTTATTTGAGCAGAAAGTCATTGTCTGAAACGGCTCCTGCTCTTGCACCTTCTGTGGTCACCGGTGGCGTTCGATTTCATGATGCCATCACCGATGACACTCGCATGGTCTTGAGCGTGATGAAGTCCGCCTGTGAAAATGGTGCCACGGTCATTAACTATGTACAAGCAACCGGTCTCAAACTAGCCGACGGTCGTATCAGCACAGTAGAGTGCCGCGACAGAGTAAGCGGCGAAGATTTTGTTGTTTCGTGCAAAGCGTGTGTAAATGCAACCGGTGTTTGGACTGATGAAATTTGCAATCTGGTTTCGGGCAATCCGGAAAAGCGAGTGACACCTTCCAAAGGCACCCACATTATTGTGCCAAGCTCGGCTTTTGAAACGAATACTGCGCTGTTCCTACCCACGCGCGATCGTCGATTTGTATTTGTGGTGCCCTGGCAACGTGCCATTATGATTGGCACGACGGACGCGGCTTATAACGGCGATATCAATCATCCGTTGGCTACTGCCGATGAGATGGATTATTTATTGTCGGTGGTGAATGGCTACACCCACCAACGTCTGAATCGGCGTGACATTACCGGAAGTTTTGCTGGTTTACGACCGCTCGTTAAACTTGCCGGGCAAGACGGGTCTAATACTTCGTCTATGTCGCGTGAGCATCTCATTTTTGAAGCCCCCGGCAAATTGGTTAACGTCGCTGGTGGAAAATTGACCAGCTACCGATTGATGGCGGAAGAAATAGTTACACATCTGGCGAGTATTCACCCTGATCTGAAGGGCGGCCAATCTCGTACTGCTAAATTGATGCTCGGTGGCTGGAATAGTAACGATGATTATCTGGCACAATCGTCAGCAATTTCCGCACGAGGCAGGCGCCTATCCCTTGATCCGGCCACGATAGAGCACCTTCTCTCAAACTACGGCAGTGAGGCGGAGGGGGTTCTGGATATCCTCGAAAAAGATTCTGATCTAGGCCGTCGTATATGCGTGGATTTTCCACCGATTCTAGCGGAGGTGAGGTTCTGCGTCGAAAACGAAATGGCCGTGTCGTTGGAAGACATGCTGTTTCGTCGTGTGCGACTGGGAATTTTGAATCACTCGCAGACATTAGCGGGGGCTCCTGCTGTTGCACGATTGATGCAGCAATTGTTACATTGGGACGAGCACAGGCTGCGGGTCGAGCTAGACAGTATCTCTACTGAAGCTCCATTCTTGCAACATGCCTTGCAGAAGGGGTAACGATGGGGAGACCGGCGCTACTCGTTACTACAGTAATTCCGGGCTTCGATCCCGCTATGCTACCGCGGAATTTTGATTGCCGAACCACAGAAGTCGGTGTGCTGAATAATGATGAATTACTCTCCCGGACCGAAGGAAACGATGCTGTTGCCTGTACATTGGTGAGCAAGATTTCAGCCGAATTCTTGCAGCGATTTCCCAGACTAAAAATGGTGGCAAATATTGCTGTCGGATATGACAACATTGATGTGACTGCAGCAACTAAATATGGAGTCATTGTAAGTAACACGCCCGGGGTTCTCGACTCAGCCACTGCAGACCTGGCATTCACATTGCTTTTGAGCATTGCTCGCAGAATTCCCGAAGCAGAACGTTATTTGCGAGCTGGTCAATGGAAATCGTTTGGTCTTGATTTATTGACCGGCGCCGGTGTCTTTGGAAAAACAATCGGCCTTGTCGGGTTTGGTCGAATTGGCCAGGCGATGGCGGCCAGGTCCCTTGGATTTTCGATGCGGGTTTTATATAGTCAGCGCAATCGAGCTTCTCTTGAGACCGAGCGCAAATACGGTGCAACTTATGTCAGCCTTGAGGAATTGCTTCGAAATTCGGATTTTGTCTCTGTGCATTGCCCTCTAACGGCAGAAACTCGTTATCTGTTTAACGATGACAGGCTGTCAATGATGAAAGAAGGGGCTTTCTTGATCAACACCGCGCGTGGAGCTGTAGTTGAGGAGTCGGCTTTGATTCGCGCGTTACAAACAGGAAAAATTGCCGGTGCCGCCCTGGATGTGTTTGAAAACGAACCCGCTGTTTCGCCTCACTTGCTGACACTGCCCAACGTTGTTCTCGTGCCACACATCGGTAGTGCCACCACTGAAACTCGCAAGGCCATGGCCTTGCTTGCGCTCTCATCCATCGACAAAGCATTTTCAGGTGTGCAACCAGAAAATCTTGTCAACCCTGAGGTATGGACGATATTTCTCAAGAAATTGGCCGCAGACGGTTTGGTGAGGACATGAGCAGTGAAGCTGAACAAAAGCGTCGGCGGTTAATTATCGCAGCCGGTTTTACCGCTATTTTTACGTGGGGCGGACTCGCTTATGTTGAACTTGGCAAATGGGCGATCAAGGGAACGCTTTTTGCACGAGTATTAGATGGCAGACCTTACACCAATGACTTCGTCAGTTACTATAACGCCGCCGTTCTTGGGCGCCGTTGTTTATCTGAGAAGATCGACATTTACAGTATTGAACTTCAGAATGAGTCGCTAAATAAGTTGATAGCGCCGGTGGTGCCCGAGTCTCCATTCTTTTTGCAGTATCCGCCGTTCTTTTTCGCTTTGATGACTCCTCTGGCTTTCATCGGCCTGTTTCCTGCCTGGCTTTTATGGATTTGCGCCGGGCTTGCTCTGGTATATTGTTCAAGCACGACTCTGGCTGCCCGTAACTTTCCGGAGAATCATAAAAGGCTACTGGTAGTTGGTTCAATTCTCAGTTCTTACCCGTGTTGGTTGAGTACGGAACTTGGTCAGATGAGCCTGTTTCTGTACGCGGCCATCGCGACGCTGTTTCACTTCTTGGAGCAGCAGCGCGGGATGGCGGGCGGTCTTGTGAGCGCCGTGAGCATGATTAAGTTTCAGTATTATCCGGTTATTGGATTGATCGGGCTCATTTGTGGCAAGGTGAAATTTCTCATCGGTGCCTGTATCATTCTTTCGCTACTGCTGCTCTTGAGCGTTGGTGTCGTCGGTTTGGACAACGTTGTGAATTATCCGGCAGCACTTCTCAAAGGAGAATCGGGAGCGGCAGTGAGCGGCGTGTCACCACATATGATGCAGAATGTGCGTGGCGAATTGTTTGTGATTCTTGGCGACGTTCCGGCTGTAAAGTATACAGCCGCCGCAGCGATGGCTGGTGGTGTCCTCTTTATTGCGTGGTTATGGCTGATGCCCGGTCGACGGTTTCGCGAGAGTGATCCTCATGCATTTCGGGTGCTGTCTTCAATTTCACTTCTCATAATGCTTACCACGAGCCTGCACACTCACAGTCAGGATTATCTTCTAATTGGTATTGTCGCTATATTGTTGTTGCCATGGCTTGATGACCGACTCAAGCAACGGCAGTCTCCGTCTTTGCGATTTGCTCGGTCCTTGCTAATCTGGTGGGTGCCTGTAAGCTGGTTGCTTTTCTTCATCATGCAGATTTCAGTGTTAACACGCGTGCAACCATTCTTCTTTTGGGCACTGGCGTTATTGCTTCCTGTTTTGCGCGAGGTGCTACTGCCGCGGAAGCCCGCTGATTAATTGACTAACGGCTCACTCACAGCGCTCCGTTTTGCTGCATGGGCGTGAAGTCCTTTCCGGCTGGTCGGTTCAGGCCAAGACATAGCGGGAATGATGTCGTTATGTGCGAAAAAATATATCGCCTGTGGAATGTTTTCTACTTGGCGATATCGCCGGTGATGTTTTTTCTCGAAAAAATACCATTCCCGATGTCGTCAAGTAATCCGCGGGCTATGCCGTTGGCTCCGCCCCCGGGAAAGAAGCCGATTACGCCCGAAGAATAACCGCGCGGTGCTAAAGCTCCCGCTGGTCGGTTCAGACCAAGTGACATAACGGGAATGATGTGTCTTGTGCGAAAAAATATATCGCCTGTGGAATGTTTTCTACTTGACCATATCGCCAGTGATGGACTGGACCTTTGGAATAGTCCATTGGTGGCAACGGTACAAATTGTCCAGTCCCAAAGTGCAACTACTAAAGCAAATTCGCCCTGGTTCCGCGGCAATGTTTGCATCGGCAAGTTTGAGCAGGACTGGGCGAGTTCAATATATCTCTAGTGCTGATACATTTTCTTCATCGCTTCAGGATCAAAATTTCCCGACTGCATGCCCTTCATCATTGCACTCATATCAACGGTTTTGTAACCTGCAGGAAGTGAAAACAATGAGGAATTTGGATTGAGTGGAGCCCAGCTCTTGAGCTTTTGCATAACCCTTCCATTTGACGTCAGAAGAACGGTGCACCCGGTATCGTCGCCTGTCCATAGTTCGATAACGCTACCGCTGGAATTTCCTCTTTTCCCCTGGCATGGATGGCCGTCTATAACCTTACTCCCGATGGACTGCCACTGAATGGTGGAATCTGCTTCGCCAGGGGGAGGGCTGGTCATTGGCATTTGAGTGATCGCCTTCATCTGATCGTTGATAGCATAAACCATCCTCTTTTCCGCATCGATAATGCTTACTGATTTTTGCCCGCCAGCAACAATACATTCCGAGCGAGTGTGTCCTTTCCCGTCATTCCAAACGTGAGTAGTTACGCCGGTGGTCCCACTTTCAATCATAGCCTCGTAAGCCTTTCCCGGAAAAGCAACTGCCGGCAGAAGCAGCGTAAAGAATCCTACCGCTGACATAACAAGGCTATTCATCGATTTTCGTGTCGCCATTTCGTTTCTCCATATGTTGAGGCTGTCTTGAATTACGTCGTTAATGTACAAATTAGCCGAAAGATCACTTCACGGGTTTTGAGGAGTCTCCTGGTTTGCTTTCGGAAGGCAGTGTATCAATGAAAGAAGCAATAGTGATCGGTTCTGTGGCATATGACTCTCAAGTTTTTTCATGAATCCACGACGATTTCAACTCGACGGTTCAGTGCTCTGCCCTGTGGATTATCGGAGTCCTCAGGGTTTTCGTTGAGTGCTACTGGTCAGGACAGCGTCACTGCGCGTGGTCGCGCTGCTTCCCGAATCCCTCCGAGGTGGCAGCGGCTTCATACAAACTTTATTGACCCATTTCCTCACTGCTGCAACTCTTCGTTCGGAAAGAGGTTGATTATATGAATCGTTTCCCTTTCCCTTCTATTGCTTTTGGTGAGCCATCAGGTTTCGCCACCATTGCTGCATGGTGTTACTGGCACTATACTTTGTGTCTATCGCCAAGAGAATATAAGGCGCAAAAGGGGATTGCACGTGGAAGAACCGGGGTTTGAATGTTACAGGTGTCATAGCCGAATGGTCCGCGGATTCGTTCTCGATCGATCTCACGGTGCAAACCTTCAAAGCCTTTGGGTGGAAGGGTCGGCCGAGAGCTTCACTTCCTCTCAGGGCTACTTAAAGGGGATCGTGGGCTTTTGGGGTGACTTTGTGGTGAAGACGAGCAAGATTGATACTTACAGATGTGGCGGTTGTGGCTATCTGGAATCTTTTGCAGTGGAAGATCCCGAGTGTGAGTGAAGATCCGGCCATACTTCGTCATGACTGCGTGGTCATGTTTAACAAGATCTTGCGAAATGGGCAGACAAGTGCGATTCGAGGAGCATGTCGATGTTGAGATGGCGTGTCGCTGCCGTAACTGATCGTGGTTGCCACCGCAAAACAAACGAAGATAACTTTTTCGTCAGTCAGGACAAACGAGTGTTTGCTGTAGCAGATGGTGCGGGCGGTTCCCCTCTCGGTGCGCAGGCTTCTGCAATAACAGTGGCAGAGATCGAAAGCTTGTGGCACGAACGCGCACCAAGCTCCACAGACATCGCCGAGGTCAAAAATTGGATGATAGAAGCCATATCTCGAGCCAATAAGTCTGTTTGGCTGGCCAATCAGGAGCATAATGCCCGCCGCCGCGGGAGCACGGTTGTGCTGGCTATACCCTTGTCAGAGGGCAGAATAGCAATCAGCCACGTTGGGGATTCAAGGGCCTACCGCATTCGCGACAAGTGCGCAGAATTGTTGACACTCGATCACACAGTTGTGAATGAAATGATAAGAGCGGGGCAACTAACGGCGGAGCAGGCTCGATACAGCTGTAGAAATTTTCTCACTCGCTCAATTGGTCATGTTGAGACTGTATCAGTGGAACTGAGTGACTTTCAGTTGGAGCCAAAGGATAATATTTTATTGTGCACTGATGGATTGTCGTGTGTATTGCCCGATGAGGACATTGCAGTTAACGGACGAATGGGCGACCCGGCGGTGGCGTGCGAAAATCTTCTCAGGGCAACAATCGATGGCGGGGCACCCGACAATGTCACTATGATTGTTATCTGCTTCGAAGCCGAACAAATTAATGATGAGTGTTCCACGGCAGGGTAATCGTTATTGATGCGTTCATTGAACGGTTTCGAAAAGCCAGGCTAAGCAGAACTTGGCAGGAAGAGTAACCGTGGTTTTTCGACCTGGCTGTTTTCAACTTTTGGCGAAACCAGCAGTCCGCTACAGCTAGTTATCCGCACGCAATATTCGCTTCTATTGTCGGTTAGATTGTGATAGGTTTTGCCGTCTAATCTTAAGGCGGTTGGTACAGTTGAACTCCGAAGAAGATTGATGTCAATAGACTCCGGGCACAGTTGCTAAGGAATGGTTCACTTGGAGGAATCATCCCGGGTGAGCGTTGCCATTAAGCCGAAGTGATCAGATGGAAAAATATCCGCAGTGGGTACCTGAATCGGGCTCGTCCCCAGTAGCTCGATCGACCGGGGAACCCAGCAGCCGGCCGTGCCCTTACTTCTCAGCAAAATACGATCGAACCGCACCTGTTTCTGTTCTCGTTTTACTCGGAGCCTCATGATGTTTATATCCGTATCTTCTGTGTACCCCGGATCTTGCGGATGAAGTACGTTCCAGGCATCAGCGTATTGCGGGGGAAGTTGATCGTTCTCTTCCTTCCAGCTAGCGCAGAAGTTGAAGTCGCCCATTAATAAAGCGTGCGAGGATTGATCTAGCAGAGGAAATATCTTAGAGAGTTGTTTGGCTCGAACCGGTGCTGATATGCGGTGGCTTTCTAGATGAACTGTGGCGATGGTTAGGGTGGTGCCGTTAAACATCACGTCTCCAATAAGAGTGCTTCGCCCCATATTGCCAGGAAGCGGATACCAGCGGAGATTTTGCAAATCATAACGCGACAACAGCAAGACTCCATAAGAGTTGAGTGTTTTTCCGCTGCAATCTGAAACAAGGAAATTCCGTTGAATATACGGATGTGCGAGTAATCTTTCAAGAAATGGAGTGGTAACTTCTTGCAAGGCCACTATGTCGGGTTTATTTTCCTCCACAAGTTCCAGCAGTGCTGCGCAACGTTCTTCGAAAAAATATTCACCGAACCAAACGTTGAAAGTCAGACATCTGAGCTCAGATGCACGCACATTAGCTGCGGCAATCGTATCCGCGCTCGCCGAAACCCATCTATGGTTTGTCGTGTCGAAGCGGGCCGGCGTCAGTTCCTTGAATTCTCTGAATGGCCTCAATGGATTCTTGAACATCTGTTCCTTCGAAAGAGAGTTGAATACATTGAAAAGCGCTATGGGCTTATTTCGGTTTCCGCATTGTCTGTCGGTTCATCTGGTTTCGAGGGTGCCTCAGGTGCCAAAGCAATTTCATGTTTAGCCTTGTTTACCATGACGGGAATGACCGCCAGGGAACCAACGAGACAGACAATGCTCGCCACAATTGGAATGGCGACTTCACCGGCCATGATGCTGTCTGTGCGCATCGGTTCAATCAATAAGCGTCCCAGCGAATACAGCGCGATGTATACCAGAAAGCATACCCCCGGGTACTTCTTTAATCGGTCGGCGCCCCAGAAATACAGCAGCAGGAAGATTCCCAAATCCCAAACCGATTCGTACAAAAATGCAGGATGGAAAAATTCCACATTGGCATACTTGGCCGGACGCATTTCGGGAGGAATATAGAGAGCCAGTGGAAAAGACGCAGGCACCGGTGAACCAAATGCCTCGGAGTTGAAGAAGTTACCCCATCGTCCGATGGCTTGACCCAACGGGATTACTACGCCGAAAATATCCGCGTATCTGCGGATATTTTGCAGCTTCATGTAGCGGGCACAAATGACTCCCACTAGAAATCCGCCCAGGATTCCGCCGTGGATTGACATGCCTCCGAGCCAGGTCGCAAGGATATCTTGAGGACGTTGCAAGTAGCTTTGTAAATTGAGGGCAACGAAATATAGGCGCGCACCAAGCACGCCGCCTAAGAACGCGATGAGGCTGAGATTCACCATCTTCTCTGCATCAAGCCCCCATCTGCGGGCCAGACGGTCTGCGAAGTAAGCCGCGCACAGAAAGCCCGTGGCGATCATTATTCCGTACCAACGAACGGTGATGCTTCCCAAGTGCAGGAAGATTGGACCGGGAGACTTGAGAACGAAAGGGCTCAACTGACCATCCCCAACACAACTTCGTTCACTCTACCATTGGATTGGCAGGCGCAGATTTAGCAGAGGCAAATGCTAATTTGTGCAACTTGAAAAAACGGGCTGCCAAGCGGGGTCGATACTATGACAATTTCGTATAACGTACTTCTTCGGCGGCACGGTGTGCCTTCACAAAGCTAAGCCCTTCCGGGCTCTCCAGATTCGTGCGAGGCATCAGTTCTGGTTCTTGCAACAGCCGGATTGCTTGGCTAGAAAGTCCGGCGCCGACGGTTGCTCGTCGGTTTCATACAGAACCGGCGACTGCCTGAATACTTGCATCAATTCTTCAACAACGCGCTTGGAGTCTTGCTTTTGAATCGCATCTACCACACAAGTTTCCAAATGCTGTCTGAGAATTTCCTCAGACGAGCGGTCCAACGCAGCCTGGACCGCCTTCAGCTGATTCAGGACATCAATGCAGTACTTTTTCTCGTCAACCATTCTGTGTACAGCGTTCAGGTGCCCGATTGCTTTGGCCAATCGAGCTTTGATCCTTTCCTTGTTGGCGTCTGTAAGCGCCACCGTCGTTCCTCTTCAATGGGCAACAAAGGACTTGTTTAGAGTAACACGCCACGAAATATTCAAGAGCGGAGCAACATAGCCTAACACGGATGCATGTCCGTGAATTCCATCCCCTCCCGGGGGTACGCTTTGCGTCGGCATCAAGTGCATATATGCTGCTCTCGTCAAGGTCGTCCGTGAGCAAGCAATGCATCCCCTTCATCTTTGTTGACTGCCATTAGCGGGTCAGGTCCTGATCCAATTGATTCCATTGGCGGGCTTGGCTGCTTGGTCGCTGGCCCGATACCTGAAGACCATTTCGATTTCCTTTAGATTACCGAAACGGTGAACTGAATGCTACTCAAGCAGTGGTGGCATGATCGAAAGAAAGAACAACTTGCCGAACGCTACATAGACGCCGGTGTAGCACTCTCGCTAGCCGGGCAGCACAGGAGGGCCA
Source organism: Candidatus Obscuribacterales bacterium (assembly GCA_021732565.1). Classification (GTDB taxonomy): domain Bacteria; phylum Cyanobacteriota; class Vampirovibrionia; order Obscuribacterales; family Obscuribacteraceae; genus JAKFUT01. The sequence goes on along the minus strand of JAKFUT010000069.1, from coordinate 16,827 downwards.
TCGAACAATTTTCAGAAGCTCTGTTGCTGAATCCAAATGCAGCCAGAGCTTTTCAGCAACGGGCATATAGCCTCGTATCAGAGGGAAAGCCGACACTTGCACAAGATGACATTGAGCAAGCTATTTCTCTAAATAATTTAGATGCTGAAACACACATGGTCAAAGCTTTCATAGTAGCCAGACTAGGCCGTCCGGCTGACGCCAGATTGTGTGTAGAAACTGCGACTCAGTTAGATCCATCGCAGTGCATTCGGAATGGCCAGCGGTTCGACTTGTTTTGCCAGTTCAAGAATTGGAGTGACACGTAAGTAGTGGAGGATGCAATCATGAGAAGAAGCCAATGCGGACAGAGTTTGGTGGAATATGCAATTGGGATCGGGTGTATCGCTGCTTTGTGTTTGGTGGCGCTTGCGGGACTCGGCCACTTATCCGGGCACACTGTCCACGCAATAGAGCAAGCCTTTATCTACGGCGGCGGATTCTCAGGTCATCCTGAAGAGATAGCCAACCTATCGGCGCAGCCATGGAGCCTCCAATAATCCCTGTTCGGAGATCTATCACTGGTGGGGGCTGCCGGTGTCAGTGTTCGATCGCCCTGAGAGCCAACACCGGATGAGCTGCTCGTAATGGGGGTATCTGAACCGCTCTACCCCCATTACTAATGCTTCAACGTCTAAGATATCCTGTGCAGTTATTTAGATCGGGCATGATTCGGGTTCTCGGGTAGTCTCACCCGCCGACCGGGGCTCGCGCAAAAATGTTGAAGCGAGCAGACCAACTTCTTATGCAGCACAGAACCAGGGCAAGTTTCAGCAACATGCAAGCCGGTGATCATGTGGCGCGTGGCGGCTGAGACGGATCAAAACGGGCTGTAAGGTTCGGGAGTGTTTGGTATGTCCCCGCCGTAGACATCTTTCGGAGCTTTGTGTGCTTTCTGTTCTTTGTTTGCTGGCAACCCGGGATCATGGTTCTCATCGTTCGGGTCATCTCCGTGTGGATCAGCCCCGTGTGGGTCACCGCCGCCCTTTTGAGCGATTAGCATTATTTGTCGCTCTTTTGCGGCCATGAAGATGTTGCTTGGCGGAGCATTCAAATCAACCGGAACAGGAGCGCTGGCAAAGCAGGCAACGATAAAGGGCAAAATAGGAGTGACCATGAGTCGTACCTCACTTTCTACTAAAAGGGCGGCCTGCATCGATATAGATCCGATTATGGCGAAATTAAATTTAGATCAGTTAGCAATTGTCGTCAAATTATAAGGAAATCATCTCTGCGCAAGGGACCCGGGCGTATTTCCTCTGAGGTTGGAAAAATGAGTCGTTCAAATCTCAGCTCATCAAGTCTCGACATCAAGGGGCATGCGCTGCTAGATTTCAGCACCACATCTATTGCCTCAGCTGTTTTGAGCAAGCGACCCCGGAGCTTTCTATCTGTATGATGTTTGCATGAATGAGCGTTGGTATTGCATCAAAACTGGAGAACATCATTATCGAAAAATCGCTGAGGTAATGAGCTCGACCTGACCCGACCTGATAAATCCGGTCTGGATGGCGTCTACCTAAACTATCCAAGAACACATCACTGATCGAGTGTCAACCTGACGGGCAAAGATCTAAATGACTTCGAAAATCAGACGGCTAATTCGAGAAGATCCATCCGACGCCAACGTGGAGATTGCTAAGACGTGGCTGCTGCGGAGGAAAGTTCTCAGCACACCTGTCAACCTCTTATTCTACGAGTTAACTAAATACAGATCAGATGAAGTGACTTCGGATTGGCTCAAGTCATGGTCGAAAGAGTTTTCCTTGCGCGGGGCCGCGCTTGCACTCCGATACCTTCCAGGAGAGGACACTTATCATTGGGCGCTCGATCAACTCACGAGAGCTGGTAACAGCTCAGAATGCGATCTGTTGTGGAAGGAAATTCTCAGTGAATACGTAAGTCCGGAGGTGCTCGAAGGGGCAACAGTTTGGCTCCTCCAACAGAAGATTAACACGAGTGCAAAGGTTGATATTCTGTGCCAGCTCCTGAAAGACGATCCGACTGCAGCGTTGCTATCATTGGCCAGGAAGCATTTGATGCAGACTCATTCTAAGTGGGATTGGTCGCAAACATTCCTGCTAAGTTCGTATCTCAAGGCTTCCAACGACGAATCTGCTGCCACCATTGCCGTTCGGTGTTTGGGCAGGCCAATTGCCTCGTACCAGAAAGTGGAGATGGCCAAAATTCTCATGGAGGTGTTCCCTGAGCGCCATGAGGCCGACGTTTCGAGGTGGCTTCGCACTTGTTGGGAGCAGCCTGGCGCAGATTATCTTTTGGGCGCCGTGGCCGATGCAGCCCCAAACCGAATGGCAAGATTGCTATTTGAGTGGATCGATGATCACAAGAAGTTCAAGCGCATTCCTGAGCTTCTTCTTAGGAGTGCTACCACCCATTGCTTTGATCTGAGTTGCGGCGGACAAAACCTGCTAGGCCAAGAGACCGAGCAATGGCTCACTGCTAACAATGATCACCAATCGTTTCCCACAGTCTTGAGCTGGTATATGGCACACTTTGAGCGTACCGTCTCGGATGAAGTTGTTGCTCTCGCGAACCGCTGGGTGAATGAGAATCGCGGAGCTCAAGAGTGGTTCTCTTTGCTAACGCATGTTCTTCGAAGAACGCCTTCTGTTGATCTGAGAGAACTTGCTCAAACATGGCTTCTTGAGCAGGAGGAGGCAGCGCGAGGACAGAGTCTGTTAGCACTAGTGCGTGCTGCCCCGGATGCATTTGAGGCAACGGCGATAGAATGGGCGAGAAAACATCCAAGCGACATTTTCTCCGGAGCAATCGTCCTTGATAGGCTGAAAGCGTGGCCATCCGACGAACTGCTGAGTTTGGCGGTTGAGTTGTTCGATGGTTGTGATAGGAGAATGCGGAACTTTCTTCTTCGTGCTCTTATCGAAAATGAAGCGGGAAGCCGATTTGTTGAACTTGGAAAAGAGCGCATATCCACCGATTCGCTTGAAAGACGTTGGGCTGGCGCAGCAAAGGCTGATTTGATCGAGAAACTATTAGTTACGTGCCCCAATGACATGGAGGTGGCAGCCGCTGCAAGAAGATGGCTGGAGAGTGGTCATGCTAGAACAGACTATCTTACCGACTTAGCAGATAGAATTAGAAAACGGCTTGAGGAAAGGGGACTGCATTGCTGCGACGAATAGCCACCGGATCGCACGGAACAGGCCTTTGCACCACATTTTGTGGCGAGTGATTCGATAACAATAACCAGGTATAGTCAAGCCGGTTCTACAGTTTTAAATTGACAAAAATGGTTCTTCACGGTGGCGAAACTCGACTCCAAACTGCTGCGGAAGGATGAACAAGTACATATGGATCGTGGTCTATTCAAGGTCTTGGTTGTCTTGCAAAGAGTGTTTTGCCCTTTCGTAATGAAAGCCCGCATTTTGACATTGCAGAAAGCGTAAATTGCCGGGGCGGCAGATTAATGGGCGGCGCGTTGTCGTAGCACTGGAGACATTGATGAAGGGAAGGAAGATTACTGAAAAAAATATCGTATTAGAAAGCCGTCATCTGCCTGTAAACGCTGGTGCAGATTAGGCCAAAGTCGAGCTGACCCTATAGAATTGTAGGTTCCGACAAGCATAGCCGCGCTTTCGCAAAAGCCCACCGGAAAACAACTCAATATATTCTTCCTCGGAGAGTATGCAAGTAACGGGTTGAATACTTTGCCACTACCGGTGGTGCGATCGGGGTAGTCTTGAGATTGCAGCGGCAGCGGTGCTCGAATTCGGCGAGAACTCGCCCAGGATGTCCCGGAGGCAGGTATGGCAACTAAGAGTAAGAGTCGGTGGGTTTGTCAGGGATGCGGCTTTCAAGCCGCTAAGCAACTGGGACGATGCACCGAATGCGGTGCGTGGACATCATTTGTTGAAGAAATTGATCTGGGGAAGAACGACTCGGTAGTTGCGCGAAATCGCAGCGCATTTGCCATCACCTCTGAAGAGGCGCCGGTCCTATTAAACGAATCATTACCTGATGAGAAACCAAGAAAAGTCACTGGATTTGAATCACTTGATCGTGTATTAGGTGGCGGACTGGTCGAAGGTTCGGTCACTTTGCTGGCGGGTGATCCAGGTATTGGAAAATCAACTCTGCTTTTGCAGCTTGCGGCGGCGCTGGCTTCGCCGGATTTTCCGGTTATGTATGTGTCGGCGGAAGAGTCAACCTCGCAAGTGCTCTTGCGGGCGCGGCGTCTCGGCCTGACAGACGCGCCTGTTCTGGTTTACAGCGAGCAAAACGTTACGGCAATTCGCAAAAATCTTGCACAGTGTGGCGCGAAATTTGCCATTATAGACAGCGTGCAGGCCATCTACCATCCGGAACTCGACAGTGTTCCGGGCTCGGTCAGTCAAGTTCGGGAGAGCGCTGCCGCGATCATGGCGCAGGCAAAGGCTGCGGGAACAGCTACGTTCCTGGTGGGGCACGTGACGAAAGAAGGATCCATTGCCGGGCCACGTGTTCTAGAACACATGGTCGACGCTGTACTTCAGTTCGAGGGCGATCGTGCGCGGCAGTTACGTATTGTTCGTTCTGCCAAGAATCGTTTCGGATCTACCAGTGAGATGGCAATTTTTGCCATGACAGAGGAGGGGCTGCGCGAAATAAAGAATCCGAGCAGTTTCTTTCTGTCAGCCAGATTAGAGAAGAAACAAGGCGAGCGATCTCCATCCGGCACATCTGTAATTGCATCTTGCGAAGGCAATCGATCTGTATTGCTTGAAGTGCAAGCGCTGGTTTGTCCCAGCAGTATTGCTTCTCCTCGTCGGGTGGCGGTTGGTTTTGAGGCGGGTCGGCTGTTGCAGATACTTGCCGTCTTGGAAAAGCGGTTGGGGTTGCCGTTGGGAAAACAAGACGTTTATGTGAACATAGCCGGGGGCCTCGAGTGCAACGATCCCGGGGGTGATCTGGGTGTGGCCATAGCCATAGCCACGGCTTGCATGGATCGCTCCGTCGATCCCCTCCTGGTGTGTGCCGGGGAAATTGGCCTGACAGGCGAACTGCGTTCTGTGGTTTCGCTGGAACGTCGACTGAGAGAAGCAGAGTCTCTCGGGTTTACAAAAGCCATTGTGCCTTCTTCCGGATTTACAAAGGAACAAGGTGGAAAGTTGGAATTGATAGTAGCCGCCACGCTGGCCGAAGCTGTAGAGTCTGCTATACCAGGGCTGAGGCGTACATCGTCGAACTCTTTCACCAGTGCTCAGTCGACAGATCGCGAATCCAGCGGGCAGCGCCGACCCGTTTCCGCACCGTCGAGCGAGAAGCCTCCGCCCGTTTCAGCTAAGATAAACGAGGACGAAGATTTCTCCCCGACTCCGCGCGGAAAAGTGCATGACAAGGACAGCGCAACCTTCTGAACTGGTTACTCAACAATTGGCGGGTCTACCAGACTCGCCGGGCGTGTACATCTTTCGAGATGTACAGCAGGAAATCATCTATATAGGTAAAGCGCTCAGTCTGCGAAACCGTGTTCGATCTTATTGGAGCGCAACCTCGTGGGCCGGGCGCCCCAAGCTTGCTGTGCTGGTGCCGCGAATTGGCTCGGTGGACATCATCGTCACTAATTCCGAGAAAGAAGCATTGCTTCTGGAGGCAACGCTGGTTCGCCAGCACATGCCTCGATATAACGTGAATTTGAAGGACGACAAACGGTATCCGTGGTTGGCAATTACGTACCACGAGCCGTTTCCCCGGCTGATTATGGTTCGTGATCCCCACAAGTATAAAAAAGAATATCCCAAAGATAAGGTATTTGGTCCTTATGTAGAAACAGGGTTAATGTGGGAAACTGTGCGCATCTTAAGGAAAGTGTTTCCCATGCGTCAAAGACGCAAGCCGTTATTCAAAAATCGGCCGTGTATGAATTTTGACATCGGTCTGTGTCTGGCACCGTGTCAAAAAATGGTAGAAGAGTCGTTCTATATGCACATGGTTCACCAGGTGGAGCTTTTCCTCTCCGGCTCGCAAAGCAAGGCCGTTTCTGCTATGGAGAAGGAGATGCTGGCCGCGTCCGACGCATTGCGATTCGAAGAAGCGGCTCGTATTCGTGATCGAATGGTGGCGCTGCGCTCAGTTATGGAGCGTCAGCAGGTTCTGTTTCAAGATCGCACCGTCAGTCTTGATGTGGTGGCACAAGCGCACACGGATAAACTGATAATTGTTTGTTTGATGAGAATTCGAGAAGGCAAACTGGTAAGTTCTGAAATTTTCGATTTGCCGCTGGCCGACAAGACTTCTTTTGACGAAGCTTATGAGAGTTTTGTCGAACAGTATTTTACCGAGTGCGAAAGTATTTCGATTCCGCGAGAAGTATTGCTACAACACAAAATTGAAGATGAAGAGGTGCTATCGCAGTTACTGTCGCAGCGAGCAGAGCGTGTGGTTAAAGTATCTGTTCCTGCCAGGGGAGACAAGACCAGAATGATCGAAATGGCGCAAAAGAATGCAAGTCTTGCGCTAGAGCAACAGTTGCGCGATCAAGAAAGTGCTTCCTTTGCGGCCATGGAGCTACTAACCCTATTGCAAGAAGAACTCGAGTTGTCTCGGCCGCCAATTCGAATTGAATGCTACGACATATCGCATTTTCAGGGCACCGATCAAGTCGGCAGTCTAATATGCTTTGAAAACGGAAAGCCGAAAAAATCCGACTATCGCACCTTCAAGATTAAGACCGTGCTAGACGGGCCGGACGACTTTGCTTCTATGAACGAGGTGGTGGGGCGGCGTTATCGCCGGCTGAAAGAAGAGAACAAGCCGCTGGCCGATTTGATTATTATAGATGGGGGCAAGGGGCAGCTAAATGCTGCTATAGCCGCGCTCACTGAGCTGGAAGTTTTCGACAAGGTGGATATTATCGGCTTAGCAAAGCGGCAGGAAGAAGTGTTCAAACCCGGTCGTAGCCAGGCGATCTTGCTCTCGCGGCGAAGCGAGGCGTTGTTGTTGCTACAACGGGCCAGGGATGAGGCTCACCGATTTGCCATCACATTTCATCGGAAGCTGAGATCAAAACGATCTCTCATGTCCGGCTTCGATGAATTACCCAATGTGGGAGAAGCCAGACGCAAGTTATTAATGGTGAAATTCGGAACAATAGAAAGGCTCAAGCAAGCGAGCCTTGAAGACATTAAATCCGTACCGAAGATACCCGAAAAAGTGGCCGAAGCAATCTATAACCACTTGCATGGAATTGAGGAAAGCGGAGATACTGAAAGAGAGTTGGAACCTACAGCGGAGAAAAATTGATGGGCTTCATTCAAAAGTACTACAAGGTGATCATTTGGATAATGATAGGAACGTTTGTCCTGTCATTGTTGCCTAGCATGTTCCTCCGCTAAAATCCCGAGAGTGTGGGATCTTCGCCAATGTTTGATCCAACTGGCATCCAATTCGCTATAGTCATCCAAATGGTGTCCAAATGCTCGCTCAGGGTCACAGGTGCCAGGACGCGTGCACCGAAAAACAAATATAGATCAAAGACCAGGCTAACGACTTGAGCCGCGAGATTTTGTGCACAGCCACTCAGGGTCCTCGAGAGTTATTAAGCGTACCTCCACACGGCGACTACCCAAACAAAGGAGTCGCGGCGTTGACTCTCCGCGACTCGCAAGTGACCACGTTATTATCTGTCGACTCAGTGCCTGTCAGATTTTCTCACTGCCAAGGTTAGAGCCTAGCTCTTGCCTGCACCAGCGAGCTGAGCTTTCTTCCAGTCAGCCATAAACTTCTCTTGACCCATGTCAGTGAGCGGATGATGCACCAGCATTTTGAAGACTTTATAAGGCATGGTGGAGATATCGGCGCCAGCCAGAGCTGCGTCAGTTACGTGAACGGGGTGCCGGATGCTGGCAGCCAGAACTTCCGTTTCAAAACCATAATTGCCGAAAACATGAACTAGCTGCCGTATCAGCTCCATGCCATCCTGGTTAATATCGTCGAGCCGGCCAAGGAATGGGCTGACAAATGTTGCTCCTGCTCGAGCTGCCAGGATGCCCTGGTTGACAGAGAAGCAAAGGGTCACGTTTACTTTGATGCCGTCTTTCGATAATGCGCTTGTAGCTCTTAGTCCGGCAGGGGTCAAGGGACACTTGACTATGATGTTTGAGGCCCAAGTAGCGATGTCGCGACCTTGCTTAATCATTTCGTCCGGATCCTCGGTGGTCACCTCAGCGCTGACAGGACCATCAACAACTTCGCAAATTTCCTTCACACGGGTCTTGAAATCTACGCCCTCTTTGACGACCAGTGAAGGGTTGGTCGTTACACCGTTTAGAACCCCCCAGCTGGCGATTTCCTTGATCTCGTCGAGGTTGGCAGTGTCCAGAAATAGCTTCACAGCGCGCTCCTTGAGGTTAAATCTCTGAAAAATTTAGTGGCGCTTTAAGTATAGCCCTTCGTGGCAAGATAAGATTCGGTGAGGGCCATTATCCTTAAGGATTTCCATTGAAAATTCAGGCATACCAATCGCGAGCTATGTTCTTGCACACGGCGATGGCCGTCAGTCTGGCAGCCTGTTCACTGGTCTGTTTCTATTTGACATGTCAACCGGGGCAGCTTAACGAGCTAGCCGATTTGAACCAGGGAATCGTTAAGCATTCGTCAAAACGGATGGTTTCCGTCCCTTGTCTTCCACAAATTAATCTAATTCCCAAGCTTACCGAAAAGAAGACCATTCTCCTCATGGGTGTCGATTCCAACGGAAAAGACGCAGATCGGTTTCAGGGCACTCGTTCCGATACGATGATGCTAGTTTCCATCGATCCCGCCCAAAACAAGGTGGGAGTAGTTTCGATTCCCAGAGACAGCCGAGTGAAAATTTCCGGGCACGGAATAGACAAAATTAATTCCGCTCATGCCATGGGAGGTCCCGAACTTGCCATTAGAACAATTAACGAGGCGTTTGGGGTTTCAGTTGATCACTACATAGAAGTTGACACTACCGGGCTGAAGAAATTATTCGAAGTTCTCGGTCCGGTGGAAGTTGTCGTCGAGAAAGAGATGCACTATGTTGACCACGCTGCCAAGCTTAAAGTCGATTTGAAGCCCGGCCTCCAAACGCTCAATGCGGAGCAGGCAGAACAATATGTTAGATTCAGGCACGATGCTCGAGGGGATATCGGGCGAATAGAGCGGCAGCAGTGGTTCGTCAGACAGGCTGCCAAGAAGTTCCAGGAGCCTCAAATAATCTTGAAAATGCCAGAATTGGTAGGTCTGGCCTATGAATGCGTGCGCACGGACATTCCCCTGCAGGATGTCCTTCGCATAGCAGCATTTGCCAAGGATTTCCCCAGGGAAAAGGTGGTAACTGCCATGCTCCCCGGCACGGGGCAAACAATTAGCGGCGGTAGCTACTGGGTGCCCGACCCGTTGGCCTCGCAGGCAGTTCTAAATCGCATTCTCGGGTGCTGCAGCTCCTTTAGCAGTCAAAACGAATACACTCCTGAGAATCAGAGTCCCGGGTATCAAGACAGTATTATGCCGAGCGCTGTCGCTGCTCCAGGGTTGACGTTTGATGAGTCGAAACCGCTTTCTGTCACAATCAAATACCCCCCGGGTGGAGAAATGCTGGCCGAACAACTCTCGCAGCATTTGACCGATGCTGGTATTCGAGTGAAGTATCGGTGGCAGATTCCACTAAATGAGTGCCAGCATGAGCTGATTTGTCAACAAAGTGTCAGAGCCGATGAACGCGCTACTAACCGGTTAGCAGAAGCCATCCCGGAGTTTGGCGCCTTTCCTGTTTCCCTTGCAATTGAGACCCGACCGATTTCCGATATGTCGATTATTCTTTCGCCTGAGTCGCGGTTCTTGTCAATTATTCGTCCGACGCCGGTAATACTTCAGAAGCGAGGAGTTCCTCTCCAGTCCTTCCGGCCCAGTGCGCCGATTGTCGAAGAGGCATTCTAGGTCTTGTCCGTGCCGAGTGTTGAGCATTTGTCCTCATGCAAAGGGTTACAGAGATGCAGTTCAGTAAATTGTTCAAAGCGGCGAAGCCACTTATCGGCTGTGTGCATCTATTACCGCTTCCCGGGTCTCCTTCGTATCAGGGGAGTATGGCTGAGGTATACAACCAAGCTCTGGAAGAGCTGGAGATATTTAAGCAACATGGGCTCGATGGGGTGATCGTTGAAAACTTCCGCGATAAACCGTTCTTTCCGGGAAGGGTGCCGGCAGAGACCGTTGCTGCGTTGGCGGCTGTGGGAAGGGAAATAGTGAAGGTGGCTGAGATGCCGGTTGGTATCAATGTCTTGCGGAATGATGGTGAATCGGCCATCGCTATTGCCACTGCTATTGAAGCGCAGTTCGTCCGAATAAATGTCCACATGAATGCAGTAGTATCCGAGCAGGGAATCATACAAGGACTGAGTCATCTAACTGTACGGTTACGCAGCAACTTAAGATCAGACGTCTTGATATTTGCCGATGTTGGCGTAAAGCATGCGGCCCCCCTGGGCGATCGGGGGTTATCGGTCGAAACAAAGGATCTGACTGAGCGCGGGCTGGTTGATGCGATTATTGTTTCCGGTGAACTTACTGGATCTGAAACCAATGCTGAGGATGTTGATATTGTGAAACGCAATACCCAGTGTCCTGTTTTGATTGGCAGTGGTACGTCCCCGGACAATATCGATAAAGTCTTCGAGCGAGCCGATGGTTTTATCGTGGGTAGCTACTTCAAGGAAGACGGACGAGGCAATAATTTCGTCGACAACGCAAGGGTTGGCATCTTCTGTAAGAAGCTTCATGCTTTGCGAGGAAGAGTGTACGATCGCAGGGGCAATTGAGCCGGGTGAATGCAAATGCTTTCCCGGAGCTGAACAGGCTCCGGACTGATGAAGCATTACTCAATGATCTGCCTGTGCCTATGACTTTAGCTCTTTTCCTTTTTGAAAATTGTTCATTGAAGTGGTTGCTGCTGTTAAACTGAATGCGGCGGCAAGTGGGGAGCAAACTTCGCTTTCATGTCAAAAATTTTGATAGCTGATGATGACCTTAGTTTATGTGAGTCAGTTTCGACTTTCTTGCGTCAAAGTAACCATGTTGTGGACATGGTTCATGACGGTGAAGATGCTCTGGCATTCATACAACTTTATCAATACGATGTACTGATTTTAGACTGGGACATGCCAGACCGCACAGGGCTAGAGGTTTGCAGAAGCTATCGCCATACGGGCGGCTTGACTCCCATTTTAATGTTAACCGGCAAAACTAACGTTGAGAATAAAGTAGATGCATTTGAAGCGGGCGCAGACGATTATCTGACAAAACCGTTTGATACCCGGGAGTTGTTATCCCGGCTGAGAGCTTTAGTGAGACGCCCTCAAGCCTCGTACCTTGTCAAACCGACGGCTCGCGATATCGAACTTGATCCCGCTACTGGTAAGGTATTTCGGGGCGGAACGGAGATTCATCTGCAACCGCTGGAATTTTCGCTCCTTCAGTTTTTTATGTGCAACCAGGGAAAGATTTTTTCCACAGAGCAAATTATGAATCGTGTATGGGAAAGCGATGCCAGTGTTTCTGCGGAAGCCATCTACTCGTGTATTCGGCGCATTCGAAAGAAACTTGATGTCGACGGTCAATCAAGCTTGATTCGCAATGTTCATGGCCGTGGATACGTGTTTGAGGAGTAACCACGAGATTAGCTCTTCTGGCGCAAACCGGCACCGCTAGTGTCCTGGCGGAGGCACGATTATGTTGACCGAATCGCATCTAGTCGGCAACCTTCAGGAAGCTGCCCGGCTTGACGCATTCCTGCTAATGACGCGATTGTGTTTGAAAGCGGGCGACACTTCTCGAACTCAGCAGTATGCTCGGCTGGCTTTGCCATTGGCTGTGCCGGCATATGGTCTGAATAGCGCGCTTGTCGGGTTCTTGAAAGAAAACTCGCAGAAGCCGAATCTGTCCGTTTCTCGGACTTAACTCGTCACGGCAAATTGTTCAGAATGAGCCGATTAACAGGTACAATTTTTTGCAGCTCTGGAAATCACAAACGGGTGCTGTGTTGAACCGTTTCTTTCGCTCAATAATCGTTGGCACTGCGGTGGCAGGAGCATTCGCCTGCTTCCTGCTGTTCAGAACCGTTGTCGATTCCACAGACTGTGATCTGGAGATCCTTAATGTATTGTCTGCTCAAAGCGAGGCCGGCGAAGCAAACCTTGCAGCCTATTTTGAAACTTCCAATCCAGCTTTTCTTCATGCGTTTACAACGTGCCGTCAATTAGCAAAAGAAACAGTTCAAAGATTGCGAACTCTTCCGGGTGTAACAAGGGAGAGAGCCGATCTGTTGCGAATTCAGACGGAGATGCTGATGTCCGATGAATTGATGCTCGTTTAAACGACTTAACACCGCGCCGCAAAGAATACAAAGCTGGCACACGATAAGAGACAATAGCAAAGCGGTGTTTGATCAGGCTCTGACTACCTACCGCGTCGCCGAGCTCCGCCACACGAATTTCACCTACTGCCTGTTTCTCACAATCCTGGTTATATCCGCTATTGTCATTTGCGGGGGTGCCAGCCTGGTTGCCCGAAAGAAACTTGAAGGAGCGATAGAAGATGCACTAACAGATTGTAGCAACTGTATGAAGACTGCAGGATTGCGATTGTCTGACAACATGCAACTCGATGCCGAGCAACGATTAGCCGCTACGCTCAGGACTATAACCGACGCATTTTTGGACCTGAAAAAACACGATAAGGCCATGGTGGATAAAGCTGTGGACATGGTCTGTTGGTTAGATGACACCGGTAAGTTTCGCGAAATTAGCCCGTCGTGCATGAGAATTACAGGTTACACTCCGCAAGAGCTAATCAATACCCCGTTGCTCGATTATCTCGATAACGATAAGAGCACCAATGCTGCGGATTCATTGCATCTGGCCAGCAAAAGCTCAGACCTCAGTGTCTTTGAAAATTGGTTCATCAGCAAAGATGGCAGACAGGTGTGCCTTCGCTGGTCAGCTCATTGGTCTGTGTCGGAGAGTTTGTTGTTTGCGATTGCTCACGACATTACTGAAATTAAGAATGCCCAACAGCAATTGAAGGGAGACGGAGGCCGAACTGCGGATGTTGTTAGAATCGCTGCCGGCCGGCGTGCTGGTACTCGGCCCCGATATGGCAATTGAGTTTTGCAATTCTGCAATGGTCCAGTTGCTGAATGAGGCGGGTAGCGACGAGAGGTTTGAAGGTCGGGTTCTCGATTTCGTCTTCCCTGATTTTGATTATCGAACGGTGTTCTCCGCGTTAGGCAGTGAAGGAGCCAGAGTCTCCTTGGCGGAGGAGAGCGCGTGCTCTTTAACAGGGGAGCGTATTCCAGTGCAAGTATCCTACTCGCGATTGGAGACAAAGCAGAAGTGGCTTCTGGTGGTAACAGACCTGCGCGCTCGCCTGGCAATAGAAACAATGAAGCGAGAATTCATAGCAATGCTCAGTCACGATTTGCGAACCCCTCTCACATCAATTAAAATTTTCTTCGACACACTAAAAATCATGAAGACTCCGTCGGTGGTCCCGACGCAAATTACGCGAATCGGGTCTGAGGTGGATCGCTTGATGAATCTCATTAACGATTTGCTCGACGTGGAGAAAATGAGAGAAGGTAAATTTGAGGTGTACCCGGCAACCGTTTGTTTGTCGGACCTTGTCGACTCGGCAATCATTGCCGTGGAACCGATTGCAACGAGCAGGCAGATAACGATTGCAAAAAATGTGGACAATGATGTCTCAGGGCTTGTAGATGGTGCTCGCACCATTCGGGCGCTGGTGAATCTATTGTCCAATGCTGTGAAATTTTCACCGAAGAGAACCACAATTACCGTCGGTTTGAAGGATCTCAATCAGACTCATGCAGCCCTTTTCGTGAGAGATCAAGGTCGCGGAATACCCGACGATCAACTCGGGCTCGTGTTTGAGAAATTCACTCAACTACATAGTTCCGACTCAATCGATAAGAATGGAAGCGGCCTCGGGTTGCACATTTGCCGCACCATAGTAACTCAACAGGGCGGTCAAATTTGGGCAGAGAGTAATTCCGACGCTGGCTGTACATTTTATTTCACTGTCATTAAGGTGGACTCAAAGACCGCTGAACAAACTGTGTGACGCGATCATTGCCTATGCGCTCATGTTTGAAACTGGTTGGTCCCGCATTGCTTTAGCAGCCGGTTTCACTTACGTGGCGAATGATCCGCGTTGGACATCACTCCGTCATTCTGGAATGGCAGGGCTACCGGTGGTGGTCTCCGGGAAGCAAGACCGACTCCAGATTTCGTCTTCGGAATCTCCGCAGTTGTTTATGAGCCTCAAGTTATGATTATGACAACAACAGTGCCTTCACTACTTCGGCTGACAACCAGCCCTTCGCCACCAGAATATCGCTGAACGATGTGCCAGTCATGCAATGCTCCATCAAGGCAATGCAGACCATGTCTTCAGGAATGACCCGCAAGCCGATTAGTCTTTGACCAAACGTGTATGGCGAATTATCGTTGAGCTTGACAGTTCGTTGCATCTGCAAGAATGCTTCCAGTTCTCTATCCGTGAGCAATCCCTGATCGATGAGGATCTCTCCTAAATGATGAGTGCTATCGTGCTGTAGTTTGATTGCCTGGCACAGTTGCTCAAAGGTAATTTTGCCTGATGCCACAAGAACTTGTCCTAACTTGGGCCAGAATGGTTCCTGTTCATCGTCATTGATTTCTTCGTCGCCGTTGCATATTCGCTCGTAGGCAAACTCAATTTCCATCAGGGCTTGGCTGGCCTGAACCCAGGCTTGAGGCGAGTGTATGAACTGTGTCTCTTCAAAGTTATCGGACAAACTCGTGTACCTGGCCTCAATCTCCTCTCTGGTTGCTTCCGTGCTCAGCCCCAAGATGCAATAGGAGGAAATCGCCCTGGTCTTTTGAATCTGTTTAGTGGGCCCCATTTTGCGCTACTCCCGTGAAAGCAAATGTTTGATCACACTTTCCGTTTTCTTCACCGTCAGGTTTGGTGGATCTGCATGCTATCTACCCCAAAAACCGACAATCTTCACCCGGCAAATTCATCTCGTCGCGCAGAGGAGGCGGAGCCTTTCGCAAAACAAAGACTGCGTAGTCTTCGACCAACAGTGACAGATAGAAGAGTTGGCTCATGCGATCCGCGGGACAACTCTTGTAGACCGAAGCGTGGGCAGCTCACTGGTTGATACTCATCGGGAAATGGAAATTCCGAGCACTATATGGAAATTCTCACTGAGATAGAACCGGGCGTCCCACTCTTCGCCGTTCACAATCCAAGCGGCTACTTTCTTCATCATCAAGCCACCTTTTACGATGCAGGACTTGAGTTCCTAGCCGAATATAAAGAACAGTCACCGCTGATGCTCAATCCAGATTATGCGGGTCATGCCGGGTTGTGTCAGTCTCGATCGGCTCAGCGCCCTTCCACGTCTTGCTAGGACACGCATTGTTCGGGTACATCGTCTATAGAGAGCACCGGGGGCAGGCAAACTATGGATAACCAGAACCCAAGGCAAGCGACTTTTTCCGCAGCCTCACTGATAGAGTCAGGGCGCGCCAGCTTTGGTGGCAAGAGATATGACGATGCCAGATTCATTTACCAGCGTGCTCTTCAGAAAGTACGGGAACTGGGTCCCGACAGCATGGATGAAGCTCGAATACTGAACTGCCTGGCAGAGAGTTACGTGCAGGAGAAAGATAATACTCGCGATCCCCGGGCCGTAGCATTCTACGAAAAAGCACTTGCCGTACTCGATAAAATTTTGGGAAGAGTGAGTTTGCATTTTCAGTCGAAGATGTTTTTTACATTCGCTCATTGGATCGCGTAATACTGACGGGCATGGTGCAAAGAGGGGAAATCAAACCCGGTGCATCAGTCATTGTTCACTGTCAAAGCGTTTCGCTGCCGCTGGTTGTTGAAGGACTGGAAACCATTGGTTCCTCGACGACCCATGCCGGTGTTGGGCAACAAGTTGGTTTGAAGATCCAGGACATTCGAAATCGTAATCCATATTCGGGCGATTTTGTCGCGCGGTACGCGCACCGGTTAAACTGATGATCATCAAATTTATCGACCGAGCGTGCCAGGTTGGCAAATCCGCGTCCCACGCTGGTGCGAAGACCATTCGCAACTGAAAACCTCTCCAGTTGTGGTGGCGCTTGATTCTGAAAAACGGAGGAATATCTGAATCGAGAGAGCCCGGCACGGGGGTGACAAATCCGCGTCGAGTGCCAGTGCTAGGACTATTCGAGCACTTCCATTCCGGAAAACCTCACGGTACGCGTGGTGGCGGCGGCGATTCTGAAAAACGGAGGAATATCTGAATCGAGAGAACCAGCCATCGGTAGGGAGATCCGCGTCGAGTGCCAGTGCTAGGACTATTCGAGCACTCTTCCATTCCGGAAAACCTCAAGGCAAGCGTGGTGGCGGCGATTCTGAAAAACGGAGGAATCTCTGACTCGAGCGAGCCGGCCATCGGCAGGCAGAACCGGTCGAGTGGCAGTGCTAGGACTATTCGAGTACTTCCATTCCGGAAAACCTCACGGTACGCGTGGTGGCGGTGATTCTGAAAAACGGAGGAATATCTGAATCGAGAGAACCGGCCATCGGTAGGAGATCCGCGTCGAGTGCCAGTGCTAGGACTATTCGAGTACTTCCATTCCGGAAAACCTCACGGTACGCGTGGTGGCGGTGATTCTGAAAAACAGAGGAATATCTGAATCGAGAGAACCGGCCATCGGTAGGAGATCCGCGTCGAGTGCCAGTGCT